>JANXVW010000082.1 GCA_025351455.1 Betaproteobacteria bacterium
AGCGGTTGCCGATGCCGAGCGCGAAGTCCGACGCGAGCATCGTGGCATTGCCGTAACGATGCGACGTTTGCAGTCCCACCATGCCGGCCATGAGCGGGTGATCGTCCGGTATCGTGCCCCAGCCCATCAGCGTGGGAATCACCGGCACGTTGGTGATCTCGGCGAATTGGACCAGCAGGTCGCAGGCATCGGCGTTGATGATGCCGCCGCCGGCCACGATCAGCGGCCGTTGCGCATCGTTGAGCATGCCCATTGCCTTCTCGATCTGCGCGCGCGAAGCTTTCGGCTTGTACACAGACAGCGGCTCGTAGGTCTCGTCGTCGAACTCAATCTCCGCCATCTGCACGTCGAACGGCAGGTCGATCAGCACGGGCCCGGGACGGCCCGAGCGCATGACATGAAACGCCTGCTGGAAGGTACGCGGAACCTGCGCCGGTTCCATTACCGTCACCGCCCATTTGCAAACCGGCCTGGCGATGGAAGCGATGTCCACCGCCTGAAAGTCCTCCTTGTGCATGCGCGCGCGTGGGGCCTGGCCCGTGATGCACAGGATCGGGATCGAATCCGCGGAAGCCGAGTACAGCCCGGTAATCATGTCCGTGCCCGCCGGCCCGGAGGTGCCTATGCAAACACCGATGTTACCGGCCACCGCGCGCGTATAGCCCTCGGCCATGTGCGCGGCGCCCTCGACGTGGCGCGCGAGGATGTGCGTGAAGCTGCCTCGGCGTCTGAGCGCGGCGTACAGCGGATTGATGGCGGCCCCCGGAATGCCGAATGCCATGTCGATGCCTTCGCGCTCCATTACGCGCACCGCCGCTTCTGCTGCTGTCATTTTTGCCATGGCTACAATCCCTCCCTTGCGATAGGTAAAGTACAGCTAACCGCACCAAGCCTGCCTTTTTATGGAAATTTCACCACAGAGGCACGGAGGTCGCGGAGAAAACCATCAGAAATACGATATACGAAAATCCGTGCGGCATCGAGAATGTAGTTGAACACCTGCTAATTGCGCTGCATGCAACCCTTTGTCCGGTTGGCATGTCCACCATACTCTTTCCCATATGTGAAGTTTTTCAGGATTTTCTCTTCGTCCTCTGCGCCTCTGCGGTGAGAATTGTCTTGCAGTAGTCAGGAAAGCTTGACGAGCTGCTTGCCGAGATTGTCGCCCTTGAGCAATCCCATGAAAGCCTTTGGCGCGCTATGAATGCCCTCGGCGACGGTCTCGTGATATTTTATTTTGCGCTGTGATACCAGCTTGACCAGTTGCGATATGGCCCTGAAGTACAAATCCTGCCGATCGAAGACGATGAAGCCCTGCAGCCTGACCCGGTTCACCAGCAGGGAACGGATCATTTTCGTGCCGTAAGGCTCGGTGGCGCTGTAGTCGGAAATCAAACCGCACAGCGCCACGCGCGAGAACGGATTCAGCACCCGGAATGCGGCGTCCATGACTTCGCCGCCGACGTTTTCGAAAAGGTTGTCCACACCGTTCGGACAGGCGGCCTTCAGGTCGTCGATAAGGTTGCCCGCCTTGTAATCGACGCAGGCATCGAAACCGAGCTCCTTGATTGCGTATGCGCATTTCTTCGGTCCGCCGGCGATGCCGACAGCGCGGCAACCCTGCAGTTTCGCAAGTTGGCCGACCACGCCGCCCACCGCGCCGCTGGCGGCGGAGACCAGCACGGTCTCGCCGGCCTTCGGCGCGCAATACTCCAGCAGGCCGATCCACGCCGTTGCGCCCGGCATGCCGCATACGCCCAGGTAGGCCGACAGCGGCACGACATTGGAATCGATCACGGTCAGTCCTTCGCCGTGGGAAACCGCATAGAGCTGCCAGCCCAGCGATCCCACCACATGGTCGCCGACCTTGAATTTCGGGTGGTTCGATTCGACGACCTGACCCACCGTGCCGCCCGTCATGACTTCGCCGATCTCAACCCCCTTTGCATAGGATTTCGCGGCGCTCATGCGCCCGCGCATGTAGGGGTCGAGCGACAGCCACAGGTTTTTCACCAGGATCTCGCCATGCGCCGGTTTCGGCACATCCAGTTCGACAATCCTGAAATTCGATTCCTCTACCGGGCCGGTCGGGCGATTGGCGAGCTGGACCTGAATGTTCTTGGGCATGGCGTCCTCCTGTGAAAGAATAATTGTTAGCGGCCCATTCTACCGGTGTGTCGCCCCATCGTCCTCGCGGAGACTTCCATGATTTACGCATTGAATGTGTTCAACCTGATTCCCGGCAAGGAAAACGACTACCGGGACTACAGCGTCAAGGCGGGCAAGATCATCTACGGACTGGGCGGCAAGGTAGTCAGTGCCGGCGCCGGACCGCTGCGCGAAATGCACGGCGACCGGACGCGCGGGCGAATGATCGTGGTGGAATTTCCGAGCATCGAAGTCTTCGAGCAATTCATCGACGAGGCTCAAACGCAGAACATCCACCCGCTGCGCGAGAATTCAACTTCGGACTACATCTGGACGCTCTACGAGCCCTGGGACCTGAAGAAATGGGTAAACTCCGGCCCATGATTTCATCGACCCCTGGGACGCCATGAAGCCCGATCTGCTGCTGATCTGCCCGCTGTTTCCCGCCACCATGGCGCAACTCGACGCGGCCTACACCGTGCACCGCTACTATCAGGCCACCGACGAGGACGCGTTCGTGGCGGGCCTTGCGGAGCGCATCACGGCGGCCGCGACGGCGGGCCATGAAGGCATGAGCGTTGCGCTTATGAACAGATTTCCCAGACTGAAGATCATTTCCTGCTTCGGTGTCGGCGTCGACGGCATCGATGTGCCGGCGGCACGCAAGCTCGGCATCGCGGTCACCAACACGCCGGATGTGCTGACGGAATGCGTGGCGGATAACGCGCTGGCCCTCGTCCTTGCCACCATGCGGCGCACGGTGTTCAACGACAAGTTCGTGCGCGCCGGAAACTGGCTCAAGGGCGGCGCGCCGCTGGCGGACAAGGTGTCGGGAAACCGCATGGGCATCATCGGACTCGGACGCATCGGTAAGGCCATCGCGAAGAGGGCGGAGGCGTTCGGCATGAAGGTCGCGTATCACAGCCGCAACAGGCAAAGCGGCGTCAGCTACGATTACTACGACAAACCGGTGCAGCTTGCGCGCGACGTGAGGATACTTGTCGTGGCCTGTCCGGGCGGCAGGGAAACCGAGCGCATCGTCAGCCGCGAGGTCATCGACGCGCTGGGCAAGGACGGTTATCTGATCAACGTTTCGCGTGGCTCGACCGTGGACGAACCGGCGATGGTCGAGGCGCTGGTCAACGGCCGGCTTGCGGGCGCCGGGCTGGACGTGTTCGTCGCGGAGCCCAAGGTGCCGGAAGCGTTATTCAAGCTCGACAACGTCGTGCTGCAACCTCACGTTTCGAGCGGCACGCACTGGACGCGCGCCGCGATGGGGCAATTGGTCGTCGACAATCTCGCCGCGTACTTTGCAAACAAGCCGCTGCTCACACAAGTCTGAAAAGAGATTACTTCTGACTACGACTGACGAATTACGGAGACGCGCGCCACAGACTTTACGAATTACGGAATGCGCATCACGAAGACAGGAAGGACACGAAGAAACACGAAGAGGTGCGAAGATGATGCTACGCGCCAAGGTAACGATAACAATTTGCGCCGATTGCCGCCAAAGCGGGGCATGCTTTCGCCCTACCTAAATCTTCAGAATTATTTTGCCTTTCGTCGTGTTTCTTCGTGACCTTCGTGTCTTCGTGATGAGACTTAAGTTGTAGGCTCTAGTTGGAGGAAGGATGGCGGCGAATACTCCGGAATGGAAGGACGAGATCGGGCTCAAGCCGCTCGCGTCGCGCTACGTCAAGATGGATGCATTGCCGTGGCGGCCGACTGCATTTCCCGGCATCGAGATCAAGATGCTTCTGGAAGACAAGGACACCGGCCTGATGACCAGCCTCACGCGCATGGCGCCAGGGGCGGTGCTGCCATTGCACGAGCATACGGACATCGAGCAGACCTATGTGCTGGAGGGACGCCTGGTCGATGCCGAAGGCGAAGTCAAAGCCGGCGAGTATGTCTGGCGGCCGGCCGGCAGCGTCCACGTCGCCACGGCACCCGAGGGCGCATTGCTCCTGGGGATGTTCCTGCGCCCGAATCGTTTCCTCTAGGCGTTCTTTCAGAACTGGTAGAACGCGCTCACCGAGATCATCCGGGCGTTGTCCAGTTCCTTGATGTCGATCTTTTCATACTCGGCACGCACGCCGATCCCGAACAGGCTGAAGCGGGCGCCGACCCCGTACACCGGCGCCGAGCCGTCGAAACTGGTCTTCGTGACGCCGATGGTTTTGTCCAGTTTGTATTGCATGCCGCCGAGGCGGGCAAACAATTCGACCGGGCCGAGACCGACCCCGGCGAGCGCTGCGTAATCGAACCCGTGGACTTTGTACTCCGCCGCCGCGGTATTCGGCTTGCCGAGGTTGCGATAACCGACTTCCCCGGAGAGGCTTACGATCGGGAGCAAATCGAAGCGATAGCCGCCGAATGCCTTGAACGCGGCGTCCGACTCGTTGAACTGCGTCCCGCCAGGGTTGCTGGCGCTGTCTTTGATACTGGCCGTCCCGGCGCCACCGCCGACATAGACGCCACCGGCATGAGCCGCCGGGACAATCAACGCAACACCAAGAACGGTAACAAGGGCAATGATCGGGTTTAAATAACGCATGGTGTCCTCCAGGTTTCCTGCTTCGACTCCGGCTGATCCGCCACATCTGAATCCGCTGTCAGATTACACCCGCCCGTTACGTCGCGAAATAGTTCTTTAGAACCTCGAAAGCCTTGCCAAAGGTATCGTTGGCCACGGCGTTCACAACGCCTGCCTCGTCATCGTTGGTGACGTCGAATTCCGCAGTCCAGATCCCGACGGTTTTGTCGCCGACGGTCACCGGGTAAAGCGTGAGCTGCGCGACGTAGCCCTCAACCGGCAGCGGCGAGGTCAGAATACAGTAGCGGAAGCTGTGCTCGATGTCGGAGAGTTCGAGCAGGCGCTCGCGGATGGTGCCGCCGCCACCGGCGATGTCGAAATTGCGGATGCAGCCGATCTGGTCGCTAGGCAAGCCGCCTTCGATGTGGCTGCGCGAAAATTTCGGATGCCACTCGGGCAGGTTGTTGAAGTCGCGTACCTGGGCCCAGACTTTTTCGATCGGGGCGTCGATGACCGCGCTGACGAATATCCTGGTCACGATTGTTCTCCTCAGCGTCCAAGCAGTTTGTTGATCGCGGCAAAGCCGACGACGAAAACGTTGTCGCCGATGCCATCCGCGGTGACTTGCGGCGGGCCCGACGTCACGTCGAACACGGCCCACCATTCCGCAAACGTGCTGCCGCCCATGGTGATCGGCGTGAAGCGCATGCCCGCCAGGTAGTTCGCGACCGGCATCGGCGATATCAGGATGTTGTATGTCAGCGTTCGGGTATCGTCCGCCAGCGACAGCAGTTGCTCGCGCAACAGCCCGCCGTCGCTCCGTCTGGTAAACCGGCGCACGCAACCGACCCGGTCGGCCGGCAATCCGCCTTCGATCTCACTCGTCGCGATGGCCGGATGCCATTTCGGCAGTCCGTTGAAATCCCGCACCAGCTTCCAGACCCTGTCCGCCGATGCGCTGACAATTGCGCTGCGATACACCTTGATCATTTTTCTCTCCCTCTATTGATATCTACTTCTTGAGCCACGGAGGGCACGGAGAACACGGAGGAAAACAGAAAATGGATTCGACGTGCAGCGGACGAGCGGCGGCGTCACGAATTTCCCGACCCAAACATGCAGTGATTCTCCTGTCTTGCCCTTGACCCTCTCCGTGCTCTCCGTGTCCTCCGTGGTTCAAGATCTAGAATTGAATGGCCTTGAATTTACGGGTCTGTTCGGTCAGTGCGACTTCGGTGGGCAGGCGTTCCATGCTGCTGGCGCCGTAGAAACCGTGGCAATGTTCGGCATGCTGCAGGATGTAGTTGGCGTCTTCGGGCTGGGCGATCGGGCCGCCGTGACAGAGCACGATCACGTCCTTGCGTACTTTGACGGCGGCTTTCGCGATGGCATCGATTTCCTTGACGCAGGTCTTCAGGCTCTTGGCGGAAGACGCGCCGAT
The DNA here is from genome assembly GCA_025351455.1 of Betaproteobacteria bacterium. GTDB lineage: Bacteria > Pseudomonadota > Gammaproteobacteria > Burkholderiales > JACQAP01 > JACQAP01. The sequence continues at coordinate 6,129 of JANXVW010000082.1, forward strand.
GGCGCCGCCGACGGTGACGCCCATGTGCGCGACGATGATGTCCGCGCCGGCCTTGGTCATCGCCTTCGCCTCATCGGGATTGAACACATAAGGGGTCGTCAGCAGATCCAGCGCGTGCGCCTGGCGGATCATGTCGACTTCCAGGCCGTAGCCCATGCCGGTTTCTTCGAAGCTGGCGCGCATGACGCCGTCGAACAGGCCGATGGTCGGGAAATTCTGCACGCCGGAAAAGCCCATGGCTTTCAGTTCGGCGAGGAACTGCGGCATCAGCACGAAGGGGTCGGTGCCGTTCACGCCGGCAAGGACCGGCGTCTTTTTTACGACCGGCAATACCTCGACTGCCATTTCCTTGACGATCTCGTTGGCGTTGCCGTAGGCGAGCAGGCCGGCCGCGGAACCACGCCCGGCCATGCGGTAGCGGCCGGAGTTATAGATGATGATGAGATCGATGCCACCGGCTTCCTCGCATTTGGCGGACAGGCCGGTGCCCGCGCCGCCGCCGACGATCGGCACGCGCTTGGCCACCATGCCGCGGAACTTCGCAAGAATTGTTTTTCTGTCAATTGCAGGCATCGGGTCTGATCCTTGGTTTCCTATTGGGCGATTTCCCGGAAGTTCTTCACCAGTGCGGCGGAGAACTCCGGGTCGTTGATATGCAGGGGGAGTCGCGTCAGGCGGCGTGACGCGGTGGCCTTCAATGATTTTTCCAGCGCGCCGAACAGCGCAGCGTCGGCTTCGGGATCGTGAAACGCCTGGCCCGGCGCATCCAGCGCGGACACGCCTTTCTCGGGAATCAGGAAGCGCACCGGGCCTTCGCAGGCATTCAATTTTTGCGCGATCCAGGTGCCGATCTCGCGGCACTCTTCGGGGGTGGTGCGCATCAGCGTGACATTCGGGTTGTGCTTGTAGAGCTTGCGGCCGCGAAAGCGCTCGGGCACGGTGTCCATTGCCCAGAAGTTCACCATGTCGAGCGCGCCGACCGAACCGACGTAAGGAATGCGGCTGCGGGCAATGGCCCCCAGCCGGTCCGGTCCGGCGGACAGCACGCCGCCGACCAGGTGATCGCAAACCTCGGTGGTGGTGACATCGATGACGCCGACCAGCATGCCGCTGTCGGCCAGTTTTTCCATCGACTGGCCGCCGGTGCCGGTGGCGTGAAACACCAGGCAGTCGAAATCCTTCTCGAGCTGTGCTACCGCCTGTGTCACGCAAGTCGTGGTGACGCCGAACATGGTCAGGCCGATCGCAGGCCGGGTCTTTGCATCCGGCGCCTTGTGCATCGCCATGCCGGCGATGGCGTGCGCTGCATTGCCGAGCACGACCCGGCTGATGCGGTTCAATCCGGCGACATCGGTCACCGAATACATCATGGTGATGTCGGTCGCGCCGACGAACTGGCCGACGTCTCCAGCGGCAAGCGTGGACACCATGAGCTTCGGAACGCCAACCGGCAATCGGCGCATGCCGGCGGTGATGATCGAGGTGCCGCCGCCGCCGCCGAGGCCGATCACGCCGGCGATGTCCTCACGCCGGAAAATATATTCTGCAAACGCCTCGCCCATTGCCGCAACGGCAGCGCCGCGGTCGTCGCCGCCAAGCACGTACTGCGCGCCACGCAGATGGCATGCGGCAACATCGGTTGCGGCGACATCGACGGAAACCTGCGGGGTCTTGATGCCGACATTCACCAGCAACGCCGGCGCGCCCGCCGCCTCGATCAGCGATTTGACGTACTGCAACTCCTGGCCTTTGGTATCGGCCGTGCCGACGACGTAAACGCGCTTCATGGCGGTGTGCTATGGAATGACCACGAAGGAGGGAGGCGCGCGGTGGCGTGCGCGTCCGCTGGCAGATTGCATGGCGGACTTCATTGCCTCTCCCCCCACAAATGTCCGGCCGGTTGCGCTTGTGCGTCGCAGCGCGAAAAAAACCGGACCGGCGAATGTTTTTGTTGTAAGACGCTGGTATCGTAGTGAGATGCTAGTCTCAGGTCAAGAAGCGCGCTCGGGAGCCACCGAAGACAGGGGGCCGCGCGCGCGAATGCGCAAGATCATGCTGGATGCGGCGATGCGCCTGATGCAGGATGGCCTGATTCCGTCGGTCAGCGACGTGGCGGAAGCCGCACAAGTGTCGCGCGCAACGGCGTATCGTTACTTTCCGTCGCAGTCGGCGCTGATCCAGGCCGCGGTCGACGAGGCGCTGGGCCCGATCCTGGCGTGGACATCCACTTCATCGGATGCGCAGGTCAGGGTCACCGAACTGGTGACCTTTGCCTATCCGCGCATGGAGAGTTACGAGGCGACGCTGAAGGCGGCGTTGCGGCTGGCGCTGGACCAATGGGCGCGGCGGCACGCCGGGCTGTTCGGCGATGAGGTGCCGATGGTGCGCGGTCACCGCATCGGCCTGCTGAATTCGGCGGTAATGCCGCTGAAGGGCAGGCTGAAGCGGGATCGATTCCAGCGCCTGACGCAATCGTTGTCGCTGGTGTTCGGAACCGAAGCGTTCGTCGTTTTGAAGGATATCTGGGGTCTGGATCGCAAGCGTGCGGAAGAGGTCGCGTTGTGGACCTGCAATGCGTTGATCCAGGCCGCGGTCGCGGAGGAGGGAAAAGCCGCGGCAGAGGGTGCGCGTTCCGGGGCCAAACGCAAGATCAATGCGTTGACGAAAAGCAAGACGCGGAGAAAAGTTAAGTAGAAACGGCTGTTTGTTTTGAAACACGGCAACAAGACCGTGGCGGGTATCGGTGTCGAGGGTCGGCCGGCTGTCTGCACTTCGCAGGTGGAGGGCCGCAATAACAAAGACCAATACGGAGGAGAAAAAGATGAGTACCAAAAAGTGGTCCGGCCTGCTGGCCGGCGCTGTTTTCGCCCTGGCGTGCGGTTCGGCGTCGGCGGCGGAAAAACTGACCATCCTCTGGGCCCAGTGGGACCCGGCGAATTACCTGCAGGAACTGGTCAAGGACTACGAAAAGCAGACCGGCACGAAGGTCACCGTGGAAACCACGCCCTGGCCTGATTTCCAGACCAAGGCGTTCCGTGAATTCGCCGCCAAGGGCGATGCGTATGACCTGGTGGTCGGCGATTCCCAGTGGCTGGGCGCGGGTTCGACCGCGGGCCACTACGTGGAGCTCACGGATTTCTTCAAGAAGCACGGTGTGGCGGAAAGCATGGCGCCCGCCACCGTCGAGGGCTATGCCGAATATCCGAAGGGCAGCAAGAAGTATTGGGCCGTGCCGCTCGAAGGCGACGCAACCGGCTGGTCGTATCGCAAAGACTGGTTCGAAGATCCCAAGGAAATGGCCGCGTTCAAGAAGAAGTACGGCTACGACCTCGCGGTGCCGAAGACCTGGGCGCACATGCGCGACATCGCCGAGTTCTTCCATCGTCCCGACCAGAAGCGCTATGGCATCGCGATTTACACCGACAACAGCTACGACGCGCTCGTGATGGGCTACGAGAACGTGCTGTTCGGCTACGGCGGCGACCTGGGCGACTACAGCACCTACAAGGTCAAGGGCGTCATCGACAGCAAGACCGCCGTCGACGCGCTGAAGTTCTATAAAGAGCTGTACAAGTTCACCCCGCCCGGCTGGGGCAAGGTGTTCTTCATGGAAGACAACCAGGCAATCACCGAAGGCCTGGCGGCGATGAGCATGAACTTCTTCGCCTTCTTTCCGGCGCTGACGAATCCGGCGACGAACAAGAACGCCAAGGTCACCGGGTACTTCGCCAATCCGGGGGGGCCCGACCGGAAAGCGTTTCGCTGCACTCGGCGGCCAGGGCATCTCGATTATCAAATACTCGAAGAAGCAGGCCGAAGCGACAAAGTTCCTGGAATGGTTCATCAAGGACGACGTGCAGGAAAAGTGGGCGCAACTCGGCGGCTACACCTGCAGCGCGAAAGTGCTGAAGTCGGAGAAATTCCGCAAGGCCACCCCGTACAACCAGGCGTTCTACGAGACCATGTTCATGGTCAAGGACTTCTGGGCGGTGCCGGAATATGCGGAGCTGCTCGATTCGATGAACAAGCGCCTGCACCCGTTCATCGTCGGCAACAAGGGCACGGCTGAAGAAGCGCTGACCGGCGTTGCCAGCGACTGGGACAAGACCTTCCGCAAGGCGGGCCTGCTCAAGTAAGCGTTTTTTTGTGATCGACGGGGAGGGCTCGAGGCCCTCCCCGTTTTGAAGGGCCAAGCGACGGCGACGACAGCATTACGACCGTTGCAGACGGAGGAATCACGAATGTTGGCCAGACTTGATTCTGGCTCCGCTTCAGCGAGGCGGGGCTTGAGCGATATCGCCATCCGCAACGTGTTCATCATACCGACCATCATTTTTCTGGTCGTCTTCAATATATTTCCGCTGATTTATTCGCTCGGCTATTCGTTCACGGATTTCCGCGCCTCGACTTCCGCGCCGGCCCAATTCATCGGACTGGATAATTACCGCGAACTGCTGTCCGATCCGTATATCTGGACCAATTTCACCATCACGGCGAAGTACGTGCTGGTATCCGTCGGCGGGCAGGTGCTGGTTGGTTTCGGCGTGGCCCTCCTGCTCAATCGCAAAGTGCCGGCCAAAGGGCTGGTCACGACCCTGCTGCTGCTGCCGATGATGATGTCGATGGCCGTCGTCGGCCTGTTCTGGCAACTGCTCTACAGCCCCTCGTGGGGCATCATCAACTACGTGCTCGGTCTGGACGATTTCGAATGGCTGTCGAACGCCGATGTCGCGCTCTATGCCGTGGCGCTGACCGACATCTGGATGTGGTCGCCGTTCGTGATGCTGCTCTCGCTCGCCGGCCTGTCGGCGATTCCCCAGCATCTTTATGAGGCGGCGGCGATCGACCGCGCCACGCGCTGGTATACCTTCACGCGCATCACCTTGCCGCTGGTAACACCGCTGCTGCTGATCGCGATCATTTTCCGCACCATGGAGGCGTTCAAGACCTTCGATCTGGCCTTCATCATGACCAGCATGGACACCACCGAACTCATCGCCATCCGACTGTACAAGATGGCATTCCAGGAATGGCAGACGGGCAAGTCCTGCGCGCTCGCCTATATCGTGCTCATCATGGTGCTGGCGATCACGAATATCTACGTGAAGTACCTCAACCAGGCGAAGGCAAGATAATGGTCGTCACGTCGAAAAGCCATCGCATCTGGAACCGGGCGCTCATCGCTCTTGTTTTCGTGCTCGTCATCGCTTACCTGCTGCCCCTGTACTGGATCAGTTCGACCGCCTTCAAGCCGCGCAGCCTGGCCACCACGGTGCCGCCGACCGTGGTGTTCCAGCCCGAAGTCACGCCGTTTGTAAAACTGTTTACTTCGCGCGTGCAAATGCGCGGCGAAGTCGAGCCCGAAATCTACGCCAAGGCCCCGTGGTACGAGAAGCGCGTATATGACGCGGGCGAGCGCGTCATCAAGGATGCCGACGGCAACATCGAGACCTCCGGTTACTGGAGCCGTTTCCTGAACAGCATCATCATCGCCGTGACCAGCACCTTCCTGGCCGTGGCGATGGGCACGCTGACGGCCTACGGGTTTTCGCGCTTCCGCATGCCCGGCGAACAGGACTGGCTGTTCTTCATCCTGTCGACGCGCATGCTGCCGCCGGTGGTCGTGGCCATCCCGATGTTCCTGATGTACCGCACCGTCGGCCTGGTGGACAGCCACCTCGGACTGATCATCCTGTACACCGCGTTCAACCTGTCGTTCTCCGTGTGGCTCATGAAGGGTTTCATCGACGAAATTCCGATCGAGTACGAGGAAGCCGCGCTGGTCGACGGATACACGCGCATGCAGGCTTTCTTCAAGATCGTGTTGCCGCAGGCGGCGACCGGGATAGCGGCGACCGCGGTGTTCTGTTTCATCACCGCATGGAACGAGTACGCCTTCGCGTTGATGATGACCAACCGCAAGGCGCAGACCGCGCCGCCGTACATTCCTTCGCAACTCGGATCGGGCGTGACCGACTGGACCGTGATCGCGGCCGGCACCTTCCTGTTCCTCGTGCCGGTGGCGGTGTTTACCTTTTTGTTGAGGAAGCACCTGTTGAGGGGTGTGACGTTTGGTGCCATCCGGAAATGACAAGGGCCGTGAATAACGTGAATGCCGTGACGATCGTGACTGTCGTGACTCGTAAGAGCAAAAGCGAAGAACGACGGGTTTCCGACAGTCACGATAGTCACGTCAGTCACGCAGTCACGATCATCCGCAGCTAAACGAAGCCGACACAGATGAATTTTAGAGAACTCTGCGCCCGCCTCCTCGAGCCGCTCTCCATGTACACCATGGTCTTCGGCATCATCGCGCTGTGCCAGCCGTGGATCGAGGTGCTGCACCGCTATGGCGTGACCATCACGCTCGCGGGGCTGGTGGGGTTCTCGGTCTTCTCGAAGATCAAGCCGTTGCCGAAGGAAGACGCCCAGCAATGAAACTGCGGATGGGCATGGTGGGCGGCGGGCTGGACGCGATGGCGGGCGAATTGCACCGCCGTGCCAGCGCGCTCGACAGCCGGGTCGACTTCGTGGCGGGCGCGTTGTCTTCGACGCCCGAGCGGTCGCGGGCCGCCGCAAAGGCCTGGGGCCTCGCGCGTGGTTATGGAAGCTGGCGGGAAATGCTGGACGCGGAGGCGAAGCTGCCGGCAACCGAACGCATCGAGTTCGTCACGGTGGTCACGCCCAATCATTTGCACGTTCCCGTGTCCGCGGCCTTCGCCGAAAGCGGATTTCACGTCGCCTGCGACAAGCCGATCGCCCTGTCGCTGCAAGAGGCGAAGCAACTGTGTCGCGTGGTGGAGAAAAGCGGAATCGTATTCCTGCTGACGCATAACTACACCGGCTATCCGATGGTCAAGCAGGCGCGCCACATGGTCGCCAGCGGCGAACTAGGCAACCTGGTCAAAGTCGTGGTCGACTATCCGCAGGGCTGGCTGTTGCAGCCGCTCGAGCAGCAAGGGCACAAGGGTGCGGCGTGGCGCACGGATCCGTCGAAGTCGGGCGCGGCAGGCTGTCTTGCCGACATCGGCTCGCACGCGCAGCACATGATGCACACGGTGACCGGGCTGGACATCGAGGCGTTATGCGCGGACTTCGGTCACCTGCACGGCCGCAAGGTCGACGACGATATCAGCATCCTGCTGCGCTTTCGCGGTGGCGCGCGCGGCATCCTGTCGGCCTCGCAGGTCATGGCTGGCGAAGAAGGCGGGCCGAATTTCCGCATTTATGGCACGCGCGGTGCGCTCGAATGGAAACAACTGGAACCGGAGTCACTGGTTTTCCGGCAGCCGGGACAACCCGTGCGCATCCTGCGGCGCGGCGAAGCCTATCTGTGCGACGCGGCAAAGCGCGCCAGCCGCCTCCCGCCCGGCCACCCGGAGGGCTACTTCGAAGCGTTCGGCAATCTGTACCGGAATTTCGTCGACGCCATCGAGGCGCGCCGTCAGGGCGCCCGCACCGAACACGACTTCCCGACCGCCATCGACGGCGCGCGCACCATGGCATTCATCGAGACCGCGCTGGAAAGCAATGCCGCCGGCGGCAAGTGGATGCGGGTCAAGGATCACACGCATTAGTGGAAGAGCCGTGACTACGTGACTATCGTGACTATCGTGACTGTCGTGAATGTCGTGAATGTCGTGAATATCGTGAAAACAGGTTAGCGAAGATGCAAAGCGCAGGATTGTTGATTAGAGAGGGAAACACGTCGTCACGACAGTCACGTCGTCACGCCGTCACGGAATTTCAATGGCCGATATAGTTCTACGAGACGTCGAAAAATACTTCGGCGACAACTACATCATCCGGAAGCTCAACCTGGAGATCCGCCATCGCGAATTCGTGGTGCTGCTGGGTCCGTCGGGTTGCGGCAAGACCACGACATTGCGCGCCATCGCCGGGCTCGAAGAGATCGATACCGGCGACATCCTGATCGACGGCGTGCCGGTGCAGGCACTGCAAGCCGCCGATCGCGACATCGCTTTCGTATTTCAGCTCTACGCGCTTTACCCGCACCTGACCGCGTACGAAAACATCGCTTTCCCGCTGCGCGCAATGCGCGAATCCGCGCAGACCATCGATAAGCGCGTCATGGATGCCGCGAAGGCATTGAAAATCGAGCATCTACTCAGGAAGCGGCCGGGCGCGCTGTCGGGCGGCGACCTGCAGCGCGTGGCGATCGGGCGTGCGCTGGTGCGCCGGCCCAAGGCGCTGCTGATGGATGAACCGATCGGCGCGCTGGACGCGAAGCTGCGCGAGGAAATGCGCACGGAGCTCAAGCGCCTGCACATCGAAAACGAAGCCACCACCGTCTATGTAACGCACGACCAGGTCGAAGCCATGTCGATGGCCGACAAGATCGCGATCATGAACGACGGGGTGTTGCAGCAGGTCGGCACGCCGACCGAGGTCTATAGCCATCCGGCGAACCTGTTCGTCGCGCAGTTCATCGGCAGCCCGATCATGAACGTGGCCAAGGGCATGGTGCGGCCCGGTGAAGGCAGCACCCGGATCATTCTCGGCGATAACGACGCTACGCTGGAATTTCCGCAGAAGCTGTATCCGATGATCGTGAACAAGAAGCATGCGGAAGATGAACTGACCCTTGGCATCCGGCCCGAGGGCGTGCAGGTTGCGCGCAACCAGACCGCCGGCTTCGTTGCCGTGGAGGCGCACATCATCGAACCGCTCGGGCCGTTCGACATCGTCGATCTCAAGTTCGGCAAACAGATGATGCGCGCGCGCACGCCATCCGGGTACGTGGAAAAGGCCGGCGACGTCGTCTGGGCGAAGCTCGATGAAACCCAGACCCATTTCTTCAGCACCCGCACCGGGGAATCGCTGCAGATTCAATTATGAGCTCGCATTTCTCACGCTAGAAAATGGCCCACGTCAGACTCGACAAGATTTCCAAGAAGTTCGGCAGCCACACGGCACTGATCAACCTCGACCTGGATATCGCAGACGGGCAGTTCTTCGTTCTGCTCGGTCCCACCGGGGCCGGCAAGACCACGACCCTGAGGCTGATCGCAGGGTTGGATGCGCCAACCAGCGGCGGCATCTCGATCGCCGAGCAGGATGTATCGGGCTGGAGCGCCGCCGAGCGCGACGTCGCCCTCGTGTTCCAGTATTACTCCCTGTATCCGCATTACACCGTGCGCCAGAACCTGGAATTTCCGCTGAAGTCGAAAGTGCGGCGCATGTCGCAGCAGGACATCGACCACCGCATCGCCAAGGCGTCGAAGACATTGCGCATCGAGCATCTGCTCGAGCGCAAGACGGACCGGCTCTCGGGTGGCGAAATGCAGCGCGTTTCCATCGGCCGCGCCATCGTGCGCGAACCGCGTGTCTTCCTGATGGACGAACCGCTGTCCAACCTCGATGCGAAGCTGCGTGAGTTATTGCGTTCCGAACTGAAGGACCTGCAGATGAAGCTCGGCGCGACGTTTCTCTACGTCACCCACGACCAGGTCGAAGCAATGTCGATGGGCGACCAGGTCGGCGTACTCAACCAGGGCCGCATCATCCAGGTGGGCACGCCGCAGCAGATCTACAACCAGCCGCACGACACCTTCGTCGCTACCTTCGTCGGTTCCCCGGCAATGAATTTGCTGCAGGCGGACGTCAGGGGCGGACGTGCCGTGGTCCTGCCCGGCAAGCTGGAATTGCCGGTGGATCAGGCGGCGGGCGGAAGGGCGGCAAAGCTGACCGGACCGGCGACCTTGGGTATCCGATCGGAAGATGTCATGGTCGGGGTAAACGAAGCAGTTGAAGCCCGCGTCCATGGGGTGGAGAATCAGGGTGTGGAAAAGGTGGTGACCTTGCGGGTGCAGGATTGCCTGATGAAGGCCACCGTACCGGCCCGGCTGGAACTGAGCATTGATTCGGTCGTCCGGTTTTCATTCAAACAGGAAAAGCTGCATTTTTTCGAACCCGGCAGCGGCAACAACCTGTTCTACGGCGAGGAGAAGAGAAATGGCTAAGATTCTGTTCAAGAACGTCAATGTGCTCGACTGCACGGGTGCGCCGCCGTTCGCGGGGCAAGTGCTGGTGGAGGGCAACCGCATCAAAGCTGTCGCGCCGCAAGGCTCGACGATTCCTCTCGAGGGTGCGAAGGTCGTCGATGGCGGCGGCGCGACGCTCATGCCGGGCATGATCGAATCGCACTCCCACCTGTCTTTTCTGGATACCCCGGATCTCGAGGGACTCGGCTTCGTGCCCCCGGAAGAGCACATGCTGCGCACGGTGAAGAACGCGAAGAAAATGCTCGATCAGGGCTTCACCGCCTGCAACAGCGCGGCCGCCGCCAAACCCAGGCTCGACATCGTGCTGCGCAACGTGATCAACGCCGGCGATTTCCCCGGTCCGCGCACGCTGGCGGCGAGCCCGGAAATGACGGTGACGTCGGGATTGGGCGATGTGCGTCTGATGCACATGCACCGCGAAACTTTTGCAGTCATTTGCGACGGGGCGGAAGAATTCCGCAAGATGTCGCGGCTGATGGTGCGCGAAGGCGTCGATACGCTGAAGATCAATCCGTCCGGCGACGAATTCATCCCGCACGCGCGCGCGCACCAGACCGTGATGACGGAAGCCGAAATCGCCGCTGTCTGCGACGTCGGTCATGCGCACGGCAAGCGCATGGCAGCGCATGCGCGCAGCGCCGAATCCGTCAAGCTTTGCCTGAAGCACGGGGTTGCGGTGATCTATCACGCCACCCTGGTGGACGAAGAGGCCTGCGATGCGCTGGAAGCAGCGAAGGACTGGTGCTTCGTCGCGCCGACCCTGGGCATCAACTACACCACGCTCAACGAAGCGGCGAAGTGGGGCATCACGACACAAGTGGCCGAGAGCATGGGCATGCGCATCGAACTCGACACCGGCATCAAGAACATGAAGGAACTGAAAAAGCGCGGCGTGCGCGTCCTGCCGGGCGGCGACTATGGGTTCGCCTGGAACCCGATCGGCACCAACGCCCGCGACATCGAGCACTTCGTGAACCTCCTGGGCTTCTCGCCGATGGACGCAATCCTGTCGGCCACCAAGCTTGGCGGCGAGATCATGAAAGCGGGTAACGAACTCGGGCAGATCAAGCCCGGGTACCTCGCCGACATGATCCTGGTGGACGGCAACCCGGTCGCCAACGTCAAGCTGCTGCAGGATGCCAACAAGCTACTGATGATCATGAAGGACGGCCAGTTCCACAAGGAACCGCAGGTCGCCGCGCAGTCGCAGCGGCAGATCGCTTAAGGGATATAACAAAAAGAAAAAACAATAAACCTTCTATCAGGGAGGATGGGCGCCCGCTTTGCGGGCGTTTTTTTTGAATCTTCCCAAGACATAAGGACACGCGCTCACCGCAGGGGATTCTTCACAACACCCCCTTGAGGGGGGGGGGCCGGATACCCTACGTGCATAGCACGTCGGAGTTATGGTCGAAGACCGGTATCCCCCGGAACCCTTTTAGGACGCGGAGGGGAAACGGGAGGAAAGTGAAAGGGGATTTCTGACGGTGGCACACAGCGGCTTACGTGGAATGGCGTGATCAGTCCGAAGAGGAACAGGACATGGCTACGAATCCTGATTTGGATGACAAGCTCATCGAGACGGCACGCAAGCTGCGCGGCCACAAGACCAAGCGTGAGGCAGTTTCCCGCGCGCTGAAGGAATATGTGCAGTGGCTCCGGCAACAGGCGATCGTTTCCGAGTTCGGCAAAATCGACTACGACCCTAAGTACGATTACAAGAAGCAGCGCAAAGTCGCGTGAAGGTGCTGGTCGACACGTCCGTCTGGTCGCTGGCACTTCGGCGGCGGCAGCCGGACCCGGAATCCGCCATTGTCGGAGAACTTGCGCGCCTTTAGCCGTACTCTGGGCGTCAAGCTGCATCGCCCTCCGGAATAGCGAGACCGTACCGACGCACAGTGGATGGGCGAACGGTTATGTCTGGTATGATTAATTCACACCGTCGACATAAGGAGCGTTCCATGGGCACC
>JANXVW010000208.1 GCA_025351455.1 Betaproteobacteria bacterium
GGTGATTGGTGATTGGTGATTGGTGATTGGTGATTGGTGATTGGTGATTGGTGATTGGCAAAGGATTCTGACGCTTTATTACCAATTACCAATCACCAATCACTGATTACCAATCACAAAAAAATAGCGCGCGCCAACGGGCCCGCGCTATTTTTTTAGCGCGGCCGCGACTGCGCGCCAAGCACGCAGCTTCTGCGGCAACGACAGCGACGCATGCGCGGGACTCGTCGAGGGCAGGCGCGTGAATTTCAAACCTCGATCGGAAAGCTGCGGGCTGACGCAGCGGCGAAAACAGGTTTCGGCCTTCGCGCCGTTGAAGAATACGTGCCCAATCTGCGGATGGGCATCGAAGAACGCGGGGAAATCATTCGGCACGATGGACGCTTCGTCGATATCCGCATCCAGACTGCCGTCGCGAACACAGGAAGCCATCACGTCCCACACCGCCAGTCCGGCGCGCTTCAAGCGCAGGATGCGCTTTTCGTAAGCGATCCCGGGGCCCGCACCGAACAGTTCGCCCATGATCGGCCAGAACGCGTTGTGCGGATAAGCGTAGTACTGCCCTGCCCGCAGCGATGCCGCCCCCGGCATGCTGCCGAGCACAAGAACCCTGGCGGCACGATGCGCGATCGGCGTAAAACTGCATACTTGGGATTCTGCAGCGGGACGTACCTGCACTTCTGGCGTTTCGCGTTTCATCAGGCGATTGCGGCGTGATCGGGTCAACCGCTATCCGAGTTTGGCACCCTTCTCGATGAGCAATGCCCGCAGCACCGAACGATGGCAATGGGCTTCATTCTCGCAGTAGCAGCCGACCGAGAAATTGGTTTGATGCGAAAGCATGGCGAGCAGTTCAATGGTGTGAGCGTTGTCCGGCGTTGCCATCTCCACTCGGTACTTTCTGGTGAACGCAGCCCACTGAGCCGGAGTTTTCGCCTCATGCGCGAATTTCATGGTTTCGAGACTCGGCGCCAGATTGGGAAACCAGACGTCGTACCAGTTCTGCGAAGCGAACTCGGCTTTCGGAACCCCCCGCGGCGGTCGCCGGACGGTTCCGATGCGGGTGCCCTCATCCGCAGTTCTTGCGCTTCCCAGTTGGACTACTCGAATGGCCATGGTTTAATCCTTGTGTAACACCCAACGCTTGCATTGAAGAGTTTCCCCAAAATGCTTTGCGAGATCACGTCCGGGGCGATATCTCTTATATCAACAGGTGAATGTGGTTCGAGGTAACGATGTAGTTGAGTACACAAAGCCCAGAGCGCTTCTTCGCCTCGAACAGCCAGCGAAAGAAATATGCCGGTCCCGCGCATATTTCGGGAGGCATGCCTGCTGGTGGTAACGATCTTTGATGTGCCAGACCTGAACGGCAGAAAATGGCGGTTACCTCGGGGCGCCGCTTCTCCTTAAAGCGCGCATTTGGGCTCCGAAAACCGCCCGCTAAGCGCTTTTACACCCCGAATATTACGACCTTATTCAAAAAGATCAGCGTCATATGGAGGTCTGACCGGTAATTTTCCGGACCGCGCTCGCAAAGCGTCGGCTCTCGAACGCGCGATTAGACGGAAGCGAGGACCGCTTTCCGAATAGGAGCCGGAAGCTCAATTGGGGCGAAGTAACCTGCGGGATAGAGGTAATCTTCACCAGACTCGTCAATGACGCGAAACTGGCGATGTTTCGCGGCATCTGCGTCCGGCAATACCTGATAAATCTTGCGAAGTTCCAGAGAAACTTCGTAGCCCTTGTTCTTCAGGCATACAACAAACGTCTTGGCCGGTGTCTTCATCGGAAGTCAGTCAATGTAGCGCTTGATCTTGAACTCTCTGCGCCCGATGCCATGAGCTTCATACCAGTGTACCTCCGCCAGAAGGGTAGCGCCATCATGAAGCCGCACGCGAGCGATGCCTTTCCGTTTCCTCCAGCGACCGCGACCGTAGATCTTGCGCAATCGTGCAATTTCCCGAATGGAAGAGCCGAGAGCAAAAGTCTCAACATGCGCAATCTCTCCAACGATCTCGAAGTCCGTCGGCGCATGATTTCAAAGGACCGAGATGCCGTCAAGCTGCCGTCAAACGTGGAGTTGTGTAGCGTGCCAGCCACCATCAGAAGCAATTCAATGACTGGCTCGCTCTTTGCCAAGTAGCAAGGTCTTGACGTCACCCCCAGCCTGGGCGCTGGTCCATAGCAGATATGGCGCAAGAAACATCATGCCGCCAAAGAATGCGACTATACCAAGTGCAATTCCACTACCGGTGAACTGATGGCGCCATGCCACCCAGATGCCCGAAAGCCCGAGAAAGGTTATGAAGTCGAGGTTGAACTGGCCCGACCAACTCATGTCCGCGATGTTAGCAAGGAAGATCGGAAGCAAGTTCCAGCCATGATTGATGCCAACCACCAGTGTATATCCGGTAAGGCATGCAAGAACAACAACAAGGTACCCACGAAGTGCAGGAGTTTTTTCTCCCCTTCTGCGAGTGTCAAAGCGTCACGCTGACGCCCAACGAAGTAGCATTCCTAAAAAACGCTTATAAAACGTCAATGGACAGGTTGCATCAACAGGATGCGAGCGCACAAATACCATCCGCATAGGATCTTGGCAGGAGTCTGCGAGCCCACATCCAGACTGTCAACCATGTCAACCGACGAAGGGCGAATATGAAACGACCCGCTTACACGGGCCGCCGCGCCACCAAGTCAACCCTGGCAACGATGATTGCAAAGTACTCAATTTCCGATTTCGGTTTCCTCAGCGTCCTCTGCGTCCTTTGCGCCTCCGCGTTGGGTGTAAAGGTTTGAACAGGAAAAGTATTCACCGCCGCACATCGAACCGCATCGCCGACCGCGCGCGAGCGCGCTCGGCTTCGATTTCGCGATCGCGAGGCTCCGCCGTCGTCACCAGCGATCGCATCAGCACGCTCGCCGCTGAAGCGACCTCTTCTACAGCGCGCTCGAACGCCGCTTGATTAGCCTTCGATGGCGTATTGAACCCGCTCAGCTTCCTGACGAACTGCAGGGACGCGTCACGAATCTCCGCCTCGGTGGCAGGAGGGGAAAAATTGAAGAGCGTTTTGATGTTCCTGCACATGGGGGCCTCCTTCGAATGCCGGGAGAATTGCCGATGTCTGCGGCTGCCGCGCCTTCGAGTTATTTCGGCGGGTTGGCCGGAAGTTTGTGCAATCTCCAAGCGACGAGTGCGGCTACCAGCCCGCCAACCGCCATCGCGATCGGGACGCCGAAGCTCAGGTTGTTCTTTGCGTGATTCACAAACACACCGGCCGCGGTTCCCAGCAGAAAGACGCTCACGGCGGCGAGCAGGTATTTCACTCCGGTCATCATGTTCAGCATGGCTCTTCTCTTGACGCGATCAGGCGACGCTTTCGTCCGCCTCGGTGGAGCGCACGATGTAGCCGCCGGATTTCTCGTCGTGTTCGAGCCTGAGCAGGCCGCGGATGGCCGCCTCTTCGAGCAGGCTGTTGAAGCTCTTGAAGCCGTGATAGGTTTCGTTGAATCCGGGATTGCGGCGCTTCATCGCCTGCTTGATCATCGAGCCCCATATTTTCTCGTCGCCGCCCCGCTCGCCGGTCAGCGCATCGTAGGTGTTCAGCAGCATGTCGAGCGCCTTCTGCGTCTTGTCGTCTTGCGCGGACTCGTCGGCATCCGCCGCCTCAATGGCCGGTGTCTTCGCGCCTGCAACCGGCTTGGCGGGAGCGCGCTTGCGCGGCTGGCGTTTCGGCGGTTCCTTGCGCACCAGGTCGTCGTAGAAAATGAATTCGTCGCAGTTCGCGATCAGCAGGTCGGAGGTCGAATGCTTCACGCCGACGCCGATCACTTCCTTGTTGTTCTCGCGCAGCTTAGAAACCAGCGGTGAGAAGTCGGAATCCCCGCTCAGGATGACGAAGGTATCGACATGCGATTTCGTATAACAAAGGTCCAGCGCGTCCACGACCAGGCGGATGTCAGCGGAGTTCTTGCCGGACTGGCGCACGTGCGGGATTTCGATCATCTCGAAAGCGGCCTCGTGCATTGGCGCCTTGAATTCCTTGTAGCGATCCCAGTCGCAGTACGCTTTCTTGACGACGATGCTGCCTTTGACGAGCAGGCGCTCGAGGACCTTCTTCATGTCGAAACGCTCGTATTTTGCTTCGCGCACGCCCAGGGCCAGGTTCTCGAAATCGCAGAACACTGCCATGTTGCGAGTATCGGTTTGGTTGCTCATTCAGGTTCGGTGATGGGTGATGGGTGATGGGTGATGGGTGAACGGTGAACGGTGAACGGTGAACGGTGAACGGTGATTGGTGATTGGCTTTAGGAATTACACCAT
>JANXVW010000210.1 GCA_025351455.1 Betaproteobacteria bacterium
AACAAAAAGAAGAATTGCAGCATGCGTTTCATGGTGTGCTCCTTGTGATGAGAACACCGCTGTAAACGCGTGCTTTGGCAAAACGGGGTTAAATAAAGATCAGGGTTGAGGGATCCAGTGCTTAGTCCTTCCCCTCGCCCCACGTCCCTATTTTCTCGCGTCCCACGCGAATCCGAGCGCACCCACCCCTTGCTTGAGGAATTCGAGCGCTTGGGCGGCCAGCGTCGCCTCGCCTTTGATGCCCAGTTCGATGCGCCGGCCGGCCGGCGTAAAGCTCGGGAGACTGAACAGTTTCAGCGCGGGATAGCGGGCTATGCACTCGTTCATCAAGTCAATGAGCTGGCTCTCCCCGGCATCCTTGACGACGATCGCCAGGTCCACCGGCGGTTCGGTGCTATGCAGGTGCGGGTATTCGGTGTCGAGTACCCATTCCATCATCGGCCACGCCATCTCGGGAAATCCCGGCAGGAAATGATGGCTCGCGTAACTGAATCCAGGCACGCGGTTATATGGATTGGGAATGATGCGGCTCCCGGCGGGAAACACACCCATCTGGATGCGCTTGGGGTAGGCCTCGGCACCGAATCTTGCCTCGATCTCGCGTTTCGCGTCGGGATGCAGTTCCAATTTGACACCGGCGGCCCTGGCCGCGCATTGCCGGGTGTGATCGTCGGGCGTAGCACCAATGCCACCGAAGCTGAACACGATGTCGGCCCGCGCCAGCGTGCTGGTCAGCACCTGCGTGATGATGTCCGGTTCATCGGGCAGGTTCATGCTCCACGACAAACCGAGGCCGCGAGCCTTCAGCAGTTCGACGATCTTGGGAAAGTGCTTGTCCTGGCGCTTTCCCGACAGGATTTCATCTCCAATGATCAGCGCTCCGAACACGTTGCGGCCCTCCCTTAAGGTACGGGCGGCGAGTTTGCGGGCAGCCGGGAATGGCCGTCAAGCGCGCCCGCTTAAATGAGTCATTGACATCCGGCACTGGCCCCGGCAAAAATGGTTCGAATCAGAACTAAACCATCGGACGACGGCCATATGCCTAAAGAGCAGTTCGTTAAGACATTGCGTTCACTGGCCGAGTGCTACCAGGCCTTCGAGGCCTATTCCACGGCCCACGTGCGCAAACTCGGGCTGACCTGCGCCCAATTCGACATCGTCGCCACGCTGGGCAATACGCCGGGCATGACCTGCAAGGAACTGGGCGAGAAAACGCTGATTACCAAAGGCACGCTGACCGGTGTGCTGGATCGCCTGGAGGCCCGCGGCCTGATCCGGCGCACCGCGTCCGACGCCGACCGCCGGCAGGTATTCATCGTCCTTACGCCGCAGGGCGTACGCACCTTCGAGCGCGTGTTCCCCGCGCACATCGGTCATCTCAAACCCGCGTTCTCCGCATTATCACCGCGCGAACTGGAACAGACGGCCGAACTGCTGCACAAGCTGCGCGATGCCTTGCGCGAAGCGCGCGTGGAGCGCAAGGCCGCGTGAATCCGTCGCTGCAACGTTACACCGGCGTGGCGATCGCGCTTCATTGGTTGATCGCGGCCGCGATCCTCGGTACCTTCCTGCTCGGCCAGTACATGACAAACCTGCAGCTTTCCCCTGCCAAACTCAAACTGTATTCGTATCACAAATGGATCGGCGTGACGATTTTCCTGCTGGTGCTTGTGCGTATTGCATGGCGTCTGGCGCATCGCCCGCCACTGCCGCCGGCTTCGATGCCGGCCTGGCAGCACAGCGCGGCCTCCATCGCCCATTTTTTTCTCTACGCGCTGACACTGGCCATTCCCGTATCGGGCTGGCTGATGAGCTCGGCCTCCGGCTTTCAGGTCGTCTACCTCGGCGTGGTCCCGATACCCGACCTGCTGGCCAAGAGCAAGGACGCTGCGGAGCAGCTCAAACAACTTCACGAAGCGCTCAACTGGCTGATGGTGCTGGTCGTCGCCATGCATGTCGCCGCGGCGCTGAAGCATCACCTCATGGACCGCGACGACGTGCTGCGGCGCATGCTGCCTTTTCTCAAACAACGGAGTGCCGTCAAATGAGATCGACTTCCTTGTTTCGATTCCTCACCCTGGTGGCAATCACCCTGCCGGCGAGTGCCGCCAATGTCGATTACGCCAAGAGCGAAATAACTTTCATCTCCAGACAAATGAATGTTCCGGTGCAAGGCCGGTTCAAGAAATTCAATGCGCAGATTGCCTTCGATGCGAAGAAGCCCACCGCTTCGAAGGCGAAAATCGAAGTCGACCTGGGCAGCGTCGATACCGGAAGTGCGGATGCAGACGCCGAAGTCGGCAAGAAAGCCTGGTTCAACACCAGCGTCTTTCCTTCCGCGAAATTCTCGTCCGGTGCCGTCGCGCAAACCGGCCCCGACAAGTACGAGGCGCGCGGCAAGCTGTCCATCAAGGGCATCGGCCAGGACATCGTCGCGCCGTTCACGGTCAAGCGCGCCGGCGACGTGGTGACCTACGACGGCGGGTTCACCCTCAAGCGCCTGCAGTTCAAGATCGGCGAAGGCGCCTGGTCGGACACGGAAACGGTAGCCGACGAGGTGCAGGTGAAATTCAGATTCGTTACCACGGGCAACAAATGATCACACGCCATCGCGTGCCGGCGAACAGGCACGCACTATTCAACCCGCAGCACCGTTCAACCGCATAGGAGATGAACTTGAAAATCCAACTCGCAGCATTCCTGGTTACCGCAGCGTTCGCGCTGCCTGCAGCCGCCGCCGATTCCTACACCGTGGACCCAGCCCACACCTATCCCAATTTCGAGATCAACCATCTGGGATTGTCCACCATGCACGGCCGCTTCGGCGCGACCACCGGCAAAATCACGCTCGATACGGCGGCCAAGAGCGGCAGCATCGAAATTACCATCGACGCCACCTCGATCGACACCGGCCATGCCAAGCGCGACGCCCACCTGAAGAGCGAGGAGTTTTTCAACATCGGCAAATTTCCCACGCTGTCCTACAAGGCGACCAAGCTTAAATTTGACGGGGACAAACTGAGCGGAGCCGATGGCGAACTGACCCTGCTGGGCGTAACCAGGCCGGTGAGCCTCGCTATAACCGCCTTCAACTGCAAGCCGCATCCGATGACCAAGAAGCCGATGTGCGGGGCCAATGCGACTGCCGCGATCAAGCGCAGCGATTATGGACTGAGTACCTACGTACCCGCGGTCGGCGACGAAGTGACGATCATCATAGAAGTGGAAGCCGCCAAGGACTGATGGATTGTGCAATTGCAGGAAAAACGGGCAGCCACGCTGCCCGTTTTGCTTTTGCGCCGGGCTTACTTCAGGAAGAAGCGCACGCCGACCTCGAGTTTCCAGTTGTAAATCTGAGGCAGGTTGTCGCCGAACAGGCCCAGCCCGGTCCGGCCCCAGATCGCGAGATCGCGATTCAGGAAACGGCCCACTTCACCCTCCAACGTCATGCCCACCTTGTCCGCGCGTTCGTGGTCGACGACCATCTGCGGCTCGAGGACCGTATAGACGAGATTCGACCAGCGGGTGAGAAACGGGGCCTTGAAGCTGGCGAAGCTCACATCGCTGCGCGCGTCGTCGCCGCCAACACTCAAGGAGTACTGCAAAACCGAAACACCACCGAGTTGCATTGCGGCACATCGATGGAAGCAAACACAAGCGGCGCGACGACGCTATTGCCCATGCCCAGGGAATCTTTAGACGCGCTGTTCAGGATGACTTCGCCGCCGGCGACGATCGCGTACCCCATGCCGTGCGCGATGCGATAACTGCCCCGGAACAGCAAGTCACCGAGGCCGGATTCACCGTCGTTACCCGGCTTATCGGGATGCGAAAAGACGATCGGGGTTTCGACACGCAAGGACAGATCCGGCCCCACCGAAAAATCGAAGCGCGGCACCAGGTAATCGATCGTCCCTCCACCCTGCAAGTCCTGATACTCGTTACGGATTTCGACGCGGCTCGTCCTGAAATCGACAGGCGGAGTGCTTTTGGGCGCGGCATCGGCGCCGGAAGCAGTTTCGACCTGGGCAACGGCGCAATCCGGACAGCCGAATCCCGCAGCGAGGACCATGACATACGCACAAAGAATTCGGGCGGGAAGATGGCGCTGGTGAATCATGGTCGTCAGGTGAATGCAAATAGCGCGCCAGTCGCCATCGACACGCGCCAACCGCGGACTTCTAAACGAATAGGCCCAAGTACGATGTTTCCCGTCGTAAATCGGTCATTCGCACATTTCCAAGGCGGATTCCTTGCACTCGACGCGGCTATGGTCGGGATTCGATACGCATAGATAAAGCTTGTTCTTGCACTTTGCGCACCACACCGTGGTGGAGCCTTCGCGCGAATAGCGGCTTTTGACGATGTCGACACTGATCGTGCGGCAGTCAGTCGACTTGGCTGTCATCGCGCTTTGGGTCTTGCAGCCCGACAGGGCACAGGCGACCGCGATGATTAGTGCGTGCAGGGGGATTCTGGGATTCATGAATGAGGGGTCGTGGGAGAAAAAGGCCTGGGCGAAAGCAGGCCCGATCCGGCGGCGCGTACTTCAGTTGTGGATATAGCTTTCCAGCTGTTTGATGACAAATTCCTTCTCGGAGAGCATTTCCTTCACCACGTCGCCGATGGAGACCACGCCGATCACTTTCTTATGTTCCAGCACCGGCAGGTGGCGGACGCGCCGGTCCGTCATCAGCCCCATGCAGTCTTCGATGGTCTGCTCCGGGCGCACGCATACGACTTTCTCGGTCATGATCTCGCGCACCGGCGTGTCCTTCGAAGCCTTGCCCTGCAGCACGACCTTGCGCGCATAGTCGCGCTCGGAAAATATGCCGACCAGGTGACCATCCTCGATCACGACGACGGCGCCGATTTCTTTTTCCGCCATGACTTTCAGCGCATCAAGCACGGTGCTGGACGGCGCGACCGATATCAGGCTATGGCGCTTCGACTCCAGAAGTTGCTGAACAGTTTTCATTTTCTCGCCCTCAGACGACAGTCCTGACATTTGACCCGTCAGCGTTCCTGCAAAGCCAGTTTAGACCAGCGCGGATGGTTGTCAACGCGCCAGTCCGCAGAACGTGGTTCAGGCCGTCGTCCCACGTCGCTTTTTGACCCACATGATCGGCTGTGCCTTTACCGGCAGCGGGGCGGCGCCATACTTGGCCAGGGTCTTGTCCAGCTCCATGCCTGCGTCGTCGGCTAGCGCGGCGGTCCGCGCCGCGCGAATGGCTTCCGCGCGCGCTTGCGGCAGGTCCCATTGGCCGCCGACAGCCAGATGGCCCAGCACGTGCAGGAGGCTATCCTTGCCGCGATCGTTGGTGCTGCCGTAGCCCTTGACCAGTCGCCCGCACAACGCGATTTCGTGGCCCAGTTGCCAATGGCTGCGCGCGCCCTGCTCCACCGCGGCCAGCCAGCGTTCGATCATCGCCTGCTCCTGCGCAAACCGGTTGCCGCGCTTGCGCAACCATTTCAGACTGGCGAGGAAGCGCAGCGCGAGAAAACCGGAAATGGTGTGCACCCCAACCTTGAGCCGCAGCGCGAGGGCCGTCTTGCCGGCCCGCTGGCGGCGCCTGTCCCAGGCAATCAGCACGCGCGCCCATGTGCGCGGCAGCAGCGCGGCAACCTCCGGCAGGCCGGGCTTGAAGTGGTCGTAGATGCGCAGCAACTCTCCATCCTGCGCCTTGACTTCGCGCCTGACACGCGCGAAGCGGCTCGCGCGGCATTTCAGGTCGGCCACCCGCACGATATCGTCGAAGGCCATCCAGAGTGCGAGATAACGCGCCGTCTCGCTGGTAGTCGAAAAACCCCGTTCGCCCAGAGGATCGCCGGCCCGTTCGGCCGCCAGGATGCGCTTCATGCGCTGCACGTAGAGTCCGGCGTAGTCGCGATCCTGATATTCGAGCATGCGCGCATGCCCGGCACCCAGCATGGCATGCGTCGACACCGGAAACGCCGAAGCGAGGTCGGGCGGCAACCCGGCGGGTGCCGGTGCCGCAGCAGAAGCGGGTGTCTGCGCAGCGTGTCCACCGGCGACGATCTCAAAGGCTCTCGCGAATCCGCGCAGGCTCGGCTCAACTCCTCTTCCGGATTGCCGGATGGTCTGCTCGAATGCCTCGCGCGAAAACGGCAGCGCGCCGCTGCCCGCGATGGCGCCGAACAGCACGGCGCTCAATACGGTTCCCGTTTCCTGCGCAACCGCGGACATGTCGAAGATGCGCGCGCTGCGGCTGTATTGCTGCACGACCTTGAGCAATTCCTCCGAGGATGCGCGCCCGTCGGCCATCTGCAATTTCTCGGCGGTGGTCAGCGTGCGGGAACTGGAGCTCACCACCAGCGTACGGTCCGCGCACGTCATGCCGTTGCCGATATGGCGCACCGTTTCCAGCAGCTCGGAGGAGACCAGCACGTCGAGGGCGCCGGGCACAGGATACAAGCTGAACACCGGTTTGCGCCCCCCCAGTTCCGCAAGCGGCACGGGAAAGACTTCGAAGTAATAAGTCGTCGAACCCGTGCGCTGCGCGACGCCGGGGATCGACGTGCTCTGCGCACTGTAGCCGCTGCGCGTGGCGGTTTCCACCAGCCATTGAGCCAAAACGCCCCCACCCTCTCCGCCCAGGGCGCAGATGAGCAAGGTAACGGGACGACGCTCAGCGAAGGTCATGCCGCTTGCAGCCGTCGCAGGACCGAGCCGCGCAAACCGTCGAGCAGGCGCTCATGCCACTTCGGATTGCGGATGACTTCGGCGCGATAGAACGAAGGACACAACGTGGCGGCATGCGCATTTTCTCCGCACAACCCGCAGCCCACACAGCCGTCGATGACCGTAGCGACCGGATCGACCCTGAGCGGATCCGCGCTGTCCTTCAAGGTCAGCGTCGGACAGCCGGACAGCCGGATACAAGCGTGGTCCCCGGTGCAAACGTCCTCGTCGACGCCGTATTTCACGCGCACCACGCGCTTCCCGGCTCTTAGCAATCCAGCGATCCACGGCTTGATGCGCCGCTGGCGCTCGAGTTGGCACTCGCCCTCGGCGATGATGACCTTCAGGCCGTTGAAATCGGAGGTAAAGGCTTCGTCAAACGTCCTGCGCATTCTTTCGACGTGGTAGGTATGCACGGTGCGCATCCACTGTACGCCGATGCCAGTCAGGGTTTTCTCGATGGTGAGGTTGCGGTGGACCAGGCTTTGCTGCTTGTCCCCTGCGGCGACCTTGTCATCCTCGTCCGGCGTCGAGATCAATTCCTGCGTGCCGGTGGCGGAGGTATAGCCGTTCTTGAAAATCACCAGCACCGCATCGTCGCCGTTAAACAGCGCCGACTGCACGCCGGTCAGCAAACCGTTATGCCAGAAACCGCCATCGCCCATGACCGAGAGTACGCGCCGCTTCATCATCGGCGACACGCCGGCGCGGCTGGCCAGGCTCATGCCGTAGCCAAGAATCGAGTGTCCGAACGAAAACGGCTCAAAAGTCGCAAACGAATGACAGCCGATGTCGCCAGCGATGTGGGTCGGCCCCACATCGCGCTGCGAGAGTTTAAGCGCGGCGAAGACCGGGCGCTCCGGACAGCCGACGCAGAACTGAGGCGGGCGTGCCGGCAGCGGCGCCCTGAGTCGCTGCGCGATTTCCTGGCGGCGTGCGGTGTTGCTGCGCAGCCAGACTTTGCCATCTTGCGCCGCGCTGCCCGGCAGATAGCGGTCGGTGAATTTTTCCAGGCCGCCGGCCATGACTTCGACGGTGTATTCGCCCGCGGCCACCAGCATGTCCTTGCCGTGAATCGGCGTGTTGATGTCGAGCCGGCGCAGCGAAGCGAGGATTTCCTGTTCGATGTATTCCGGCGTACCTTCTTCCACGATCAGCACCGCGCGCTTGTCCAGACAGAATTGAGCGATCTCCTCCGGCACCAGCGGGAAGGTCACATTGAGCACCAGGATCGGAATCTCGGCTTCGCCGAACGCGTCAGCCAGGCCGAACTGCTGCAGTGCGCGGATCAGCGAGTTGTATAGCCCGCCCTGCACGATGAAACCGACATCGTCGCGCCGGCCGGAAAACAGTTCGTTGAGATGATGCTCGGCGATGTAGCGCCGCGCCGCCGGAATGCGCGATTCGACCTTGAGCTTTTCCTGGCGGAAAGTCACCGGCGGATGGGCCAGACGCGCGTAGTCGAACTTTGCAGGCTCTTCCATCAGGTGGCGCGTCGAAATGGGTGGCGCAATATTGTCCTTGCACACAAAACTACCGCGTACGTGGCAGGCGCGAATGCGTAATTCCATAAGGGCGGGCATGTTGGACGTTTCCGAAAGGCGGAAGCCCTCCTCCACCATACGCACCATGACCGGGAGGTCCGGTCGCGGATCGAGCATCAGCATCGAGGACTTGAGCGCATACGCGTGCGTGCGCTCCTGGATCACGCTGGCCCCTTCGCCGTAGTCTTCGCCGACGACGATGAGCGCGCCACCGGTCACGCCGGGCGATGAGAGGTTCGACAATGCGTCGGCGGCGACGTTGGTACCGACGATGGATTTCCACGTCACGGCGCCGCGCAACGGATAGTGAATCGATGCGCCCAGCATGGCGGCCGCTGAGGCTTCGTTGGAACAGGCCTCGACATGCACGCCGAGCGTATCGAGATATTCTTCTGCCTGCACCATGACGTCGATGAGATGGGAAACCGGCGCGCCCTGATAGCCGCCGACATAAGCCACGCCGGACTGCAGCAACGCCTTGGTGATGGCGAGGATGCCCTCGCCGTGGAAGGTCTGCCCTTCCCCGAGGCTTAGCAGCTCAATTTCTTTCTTGAAGGATTTTTCCAACTGGTGCTCCGGCGCCACTTGCGATTCGCTCGCCATACAGAAGGATGTTACCCGCTGAACGGGGAAAAATCCCGCCGGCGTCTGCGCTCAGCCCATCACCAGCCCGCCATCGACGTTATACGACTGGCCCGTGATGTAGTCGGAATCGGCGCTGGCCAGGAACACGGCCATGCCGGTCAGGTCTTGCGGGGCCTCGGGGCGTTTCATCGGAATGCCGCGAATGCGGTCTTCCCACACCGAGCCGGCCGGGCGCCGCTCATGTTCGCTCCACTCGCGGTCGATCTGCTTCCACATGTCCGTATCGACCGCACCCGGGCAGATGCTGTTGACCGTCAGTTTTGGCGCGAGCTCCAGAGCCGCAGTCTGGGTGATATTGATTGCCGTCGCCTTGCTAGCCGAATAGGCGCCCAGCATTGCGCGACCCGAGCGGCCGGCGATGGACGCAATGTTGATGATCTTGCCGCAGGGACGGCCTTGCGCAAGCGGCGATTGCTTGAGCATGTGCCGTGCGCCGGCTTGCAACGTGAAAAACAGGCCGCGCGCATTGACCGACTGCACGAAATCCCAATCTTCCGGCGTGGTATCGAGCAGCGAGCGCACGCGGATGACTCCCGCGTTGTTCACCAGCAAATCCAGCCGTCCGAAACGTTCGACGACGCGGTGGAACATGGCCGCGGTCTGCGCCGGCTCGCGGACATCGACGGTCACGGCATCGGCCCGCACGCCGAGCGCGCGCACGCGGTCAGCTACCGCGTTGGCGTTTGCCTCATCCAGATCCGCCACGACAACCGCAGCCCCTTCCTGCGCATAGGACAACGCTATGGCTGCCCCTATGCCGCGCCCCGCACCGGTAACGAGCGCAATGCATCCGTTCAATCTGTTCATCGTTCAGGCCCCTGGTCCAGAAATAGCGAGCTCACCAGTTCGATACGACACCTGCCTCGCCAAGCCAATGATGTTACTTCGCGTCGCAAACCGACATTGCGGGCTAAAGCTCGCTCCAGTACTTCTCGACGCGCTTGAAGGATACCGGATAAGGCGTCTTCAACTGTTGCGCCCACAGCGACACCCGCAGTTCCTCGAGAATCCAGCGCAATTCTTCGAGTTTCGGACTGCGCACGCCGCGGGCCCGATCGGCCACGAGCCTGGTCTGGTAGGTCTGCCAGTAGCGCGCGAGTTGCTGTTGCCAATTGGCATCACGCTCGGGATTGGACGCAATCTTGTCGAGGCGTATGGCAATCGCCTGAATGTAGCGCGGATAGTGCTTGAGGCGCTCGAACGGGATGGCAGCCAGGAAACCGGAGGGCAATAATTCCTTGAGTTGCGTACGGATGTCGGCCAACGCGCGCGGCCACGCGGCGTATTTCGGCTGTCCTATCTTTGCGCGCAGCGCCTGGTGTTCGGCCAGGATTTCCCCGCCAATGCGGCAGATTTCCTGCGCGACATCCATCAGTCGCGTTTTGCCTTTCGCTGCCCTGGTTTCGAACTGCTTGCGGCTGCGTATCGGCGCCTGTTCGACGAAGAAAGCACGATCCGAAATCGCCGTCACCAATTCGTCGCGTAAGCGCTCGGCCACCGCAGACTTGTCTTGCTTGCCGCTGCCTTGCTCGTCCAACAGGGCATAGCGCAACTGCATTTCGTTGAAACCGGGAAGGTTGCGGGCAAGGGACTTCATCTGTTCCGGCAACGCCAGTTGGAACAGCCGCCGCAGGCCGCATCGGGTCGCCGCATCGGCCTCGGCTTCCGTGTCCAGCAACGTGAGCCCCACCGACTTGCCCTCGTCGACGATCGCCGGATAACCGATCAGCTTGCCCCTGCCGCGATCGACTTCGACTTGTTCGGGCAGTTCGTCGAAATCCCACGCGACCGAGCCCTTGCGTTCGAAGGCACTGCTGGCGGTTTCGCTGAAGGTACGGCGGGCTTTCACGCCGAGCTCGTTGCGCAGCACAGACAGATCCCGACCGCTCGCGATTTCCTGCCCGCCTTCGTCGATGACGCTGAAATTCATCAGCAGGTGCGGCGGCAGGTCAGCGACATCCCACGCATCGATTGGAACCTCCACTCCGATCTTCTTGAACAAGGCTAGGGACAGGCCTTCGGTGAGTGGCCCGCTGTCGGGATCAAGGATTTCCAGGACAGCGGTGACCACTTGCGGTACCGGCACGAAGTTCTTGCGCAACGTCTTGGGCAGGCCTTTGAGCAGATACGTGATCTTGTCCCGCAGCAGGCCGGCGACCAGCCACTCGCAGCGCCGTTCGTCGAGCTGGTTGAGCAGATGCAGCGGCACGATCATGGTTACGCCATCAAGCGCATGGCCGGGATCAAAGCGATAGGACAGATCGAAGGTCTGCATGCCGACGGTAAGCACATCCGGGAACAGGTCTTCGGTGATGTGCTCCGCGGCGTGGCGCATCAGATATTCGCGGCTCAAAAACAACAGCTTCGAATTATCCCGTTCGGCCTGCTTGCGCCATTTCTCGAAATCCACGGCATTGTGGATGCCTTCGGGAACACGCTCGGCGTAGAACGCAAAAATGGCCTCGTCGTCGACCAGCACGTCGTGACGGCGCGATTTGTGTTCGAGCTGCTGCACGTCTTCTA
Organism: Betaproteobacteria bacterium; assembly: GCA_025351455.1. GTDB lineage: Bacteria > Pseudomonadota > Gammaproteobacteria > Burkholderiales > JACQAP01 > JACQAP01. The sequence goes on from JANXVW010000210.1 coordinate 11,416, forward strand.
TCAGGCGCCGGTTGTGATCGAGGAATTCAGGATGGCCGGCATAGTGGCCCGCGACGAGTGCGCCGCGGATGAACAGCTCGCGCGCCTCCTTCGGCTCGATCGGGCCGTATTGCACACGCCGCTTCTGCACCACCACCAGGCCATACACGCTGACCTGTTCAAAGGCGACGACCGATCCGCTGTCCTTCGACCAGTGCGGCTCACGGTAACTGCGTTTGGCCAGATGCCCGCCTAGCCGTTCGATCCATTCCGGTTCGATGGCAGCCACGCTGCGCGCGTAGAGGCGTGTCGTCTCGGTGAGTTCCGCCGCCATGACCCACTTCGGCCCTTTTTTCTTCAGGCCCGAACCCGGGCTCAGCACGAACTTGATCTGGCGCGCACCAAGGTAGATGCCGGCTTCGTCCGACTTGAATCCGATGTTGCCCAGCAGGCCGGCGAGCAGCGCGCGATGAATTTGTTCGTAGCCCGCCTCCTTCTCGTTCGGGCGCCAATCCATTTCAGAAATGACGGAATGCAACTGGCTGTGCAGTTCGCGCCATTCGCGCAATCGCAGGTAGGACAGGAAACGATCATGGCAGTCCTGCACCATCTTGCGGTTCGATTTCTTGTGCGCCAACGCCTCCCCGAACCATTTCCAGATGCGCAAGTAGGACAGGAAATCCGAGCGGTCGTCGACGAACTCGGCGTGCGCCTGGGTCACCGCTTCCTGTTTGTCCATCGGGCGTTCGCGCGGATCCTGTACGGACAATGCCGCGGCGATGATCAATACCTCGCTCAAGCAGCCTTCCTGCTTGGCGGCGACGAGCATGCGCGCGACGCGCGGGTCGATCGGTAGTTTCGCCAGTTGCTGCCCGACCGGCGTCAGCGCCCGCGCCTCATCGACGGCGCCCAGCTCGGTGAGCAACTGGTAACCATCGGCGATCATGCGCGAAGCCGGCGCATCGACGAAAGGAAAGTCCTCGATGTCGCCGAGCTTGAGCGACGCCATGCGCAGGATGACCGAGGCAAGCGACGAACGCAGGATTTCCGGGTCGGTGAACTCCACGCGCGCCTTGAAATCCTCTTCGCCGTAAAGCCGCACGCAGATGCCGTTCATGACGCGGCCGCAGCGCCCGGCGCGCTGGTTGGCCGATGCGCGCGAAATCTTCTCGACTTGCAGCAGCTCGACCTTGTTGCGGTAACTGTAGCGGTTGATGCGCGCCAGGCCTGAATCCACCACGAAACGGATGCCGGGTACGGTTAGCGAGGTCTCCGCCACGTTGGTAGCCAACACGATACGCCGCAAGCCGCCGCCGGAGGAGAAAATGCGCTCCTGGTCCTGCGCCGACAGCCTGGCGAACAGAGGCAGAATTTCCATGCCCTGCGGATGATGCTTGCGCAACGCCTCGGCCGCGTCGCGAATCTCGCGTTCGCCGGGCAAAAATACCAGTACGTCGCCGCTGGTCGTGTGCGCGGTCACTTCGTCGACCGCATTGACGATTGCCTCGGGCAAGTCGATCTCGTGCTCGTCCTCGTCGTCTTCGTCGAACGGGCGGTACCAGACATCCACGGGATACAACCGGCCGGATACCTCGACCACGGGCGCATTGTCGAAATGCGCGGAGAAACGATCCGCGTCGATGGTCGCTGAGGTAATGATCAGTTTGAGTTCCGGCCGGCGCGGCAGCAGTTGCTTGATATAGCCCAGCAGAAAATCGATGTTCAGGCTGCGCTCATGCGCCTCGTCGATGATCAGCGTGTCGTACTGCGACAGCCAGCGGTCCGCCTGCGTCTGCGCCAGCAGAATGCCGTCGGTCATGACCTTGATGTAGTTGTCGGCGCTGGTCTTGTCGTTGAAACGGACCTGGAATCCCACCGCGCCGCCCAGCGATGTATGCAGTTCCGCGGCAACCCGGGCCGCCACGGAGCGCGCCGCGATCCGGCGCGGCTGGGTGTGGCCGATCATGCCTTGTACGCCGCGGCCCAGTTCCAGGCAGATTTTCGGCAATTGCGTTGTCTTCCCGGAACCGGTCTCTCCGCACACGATCACGACTTGGTGGGCTTTGATCGCTTCCCCGATCTCCTTGCGCTTTGCGCTGATCGGCAATTCTTCGGGATAAGCCACCTTCGGCAATCCGGCGCGCCGCTGGTGTGCCTGCAGTTCGGAGTGCTGCGCGTCGGCGAGGAGCTTGCGGATCTCCGCGGAGACATCTTTTCCGCCGCGCGTCGCATCCTCCAGCCGCTTCATGCGCCCGCGCAGGGAGGCGCGTTCGCGCAGCATGCCGCGCTCGACCGCCGCGCGCAGTGCGCGCCAGTCGACGGCAGGAGCGAAGTAATCAGGGAGAACGGGCGTGGAACTCATGCGGAAAATGCGAAAGAAACGAGGGACCTCGGAGCGAGGGTGGAATTGTAAACGACTCTCTGCACGATTCCGGCGATTCTTGCCGGTGCGGTCCGCGCGCTCAAGACGCGCGCGCCGTCGCCATTACAGCCGAGACCACGCGTTCTTTTTCTCTTCGCCTTCCTTCGTGCCGCCCTTAGTTTTTCCTTTTTGATCAGCGCGAACGCCTGATTGCTTTAGACCAAGCCCTTGAACGGCGAATAGCGCTCGCACCAGGCTGCCGTCGCGAGCAGGTAGTTCTCTTCTTCGACCGCGCCGACGAGTTGCAGCCCAAGCGGCATGCCCTTCGGGCCCTTGCCTGTCGGAATGACGATGGCGGGAAGACCGACCAGCGTCCAGATGCTGCAGAAGCGCGGATCGCCGGTATTTGCCAGGGTGGCAGGCGCCTCTCCGGTAGCAGGCAACGTCATGATCGCTGAATAGCCGCGGTCGAAGAATTCCGCCAGGCTTTGCTGCAGGTGGGCGCGCGCTTTCAGCGCATCGCGGTAATCCGCCTCGCGAATGTTCTCGCCTTCGTCCAGAGCGGCATTCAGATAATCGGAAAATCCGTCACGCCAGATTTCCCGCGCCTTCTTCGCCAGGCGCGCGGCCTCGAACAGCATGATGATGCGATGGATCTTGTGCGCGCCATCGAACTCGCCTGCGATCTCGAGCACGTCCACCGACGCGCCGGCGTCGCGCAGGCGACTGACGTCTGCCTCGAACTGCATGCGCTGGTCAGGCTGGGCCAGATACCACACCGGGGAGCGCACGGCGGCCAGCTTTGGCGCATTGCGCAAGGGCCTGACCTCTGGCGTGATCACCGTGCGTTGCGCCGTGAGGCTCGACGCCAGGAAAGCTGCATCGGCCACGGAACGCGCGAACACGCCGGGCTGATCCAGGGTCTGGGAAAAGGGCATCGCGCCGCGCGCGGACATCTGGCCGAAGCTGGGCTTGTAGCCGACGACGCCGCAAAACGCGGCCGGCCGGATCACGGAGCCATTCGTCTGCGTGCCGATCGCACCGGCGACAAATCCCGCCGCGACGGCGGCCGCTGATCCACTCGAAGACCCGCCCGGCGTGTGTGAAATATTCCATGGATTGCGCGTTTTCGACGGCACCATGAACGCGGCCTCGGTGGTCACGGTCTTGCCGAACATGATGCCGCCCGCGGATTCCAGCCGCAGGACGACGTCGGCACTGACTTCAGGTACATAACCGGCATATGCGCGGCAACCCATTTCCGTGGGGATGCCTGCCGTATAGAACAGGTCCTTGACCCCGATCGGAATGCCGTGCAGCGGATGCGCGGCCCGCCTGGCACTGTCGGCGTTGTCGGCCCGACCCGCCAGT
>JANXVW010000218.1 GCA_025351455.1 Betaproteobacteria bacterium
GCCGACAATACCACGGTCGGCGCCTCGAGGGGGGAGGGGGCCTAAAGGCGCTTGAGGCATTTTCGTTTCTCCCTCACCCCTCACCCCTCACCCCTCACGCCCTACTGAAGGTCAATCGCATGCTTCTTCAAGTCTTCCAAACTGACATAGTCGAGCGTGCGTTCGTGCGTTGCGTTGAGCACGACGCGCGGTGCGCAACCGGCTTTGAACGCCTCGCGCCAGCGCGCCGCGCACAGGCACCAGCGGTCGCCGGCCTCGAGGCCGGGAAAGCCGAAATCCGGCATCGGCGTACTCAGGTCGTTGCCTCGCCCCAGGGAAAATGCCAGGAACTCCTTTGTCATCAGAGCGCATACCGTGTGCGCGCCGTGGTCGTCGCTTCCGCTGTTGCAGCAGCCGTCGCGATAAAAACCGGTCAGCGGTTTGCTCCCGCATTCGCCGAGCGGCCCCCCGAGCACGTTGCGCGCGGTGTTGCCGCCGGGATGTTTCGGATCAAAAGGCATGCTATTTGGCCCGTACGAATTTCATGGTCCCGCCTTCGCCCGGAAGGTCGAGGAAGAGATTGTCTCCCCTGATGCGCTGACCTACCGCGGCTTCAAGGGATTTTGTGTAGCGCTCGGACATCGAGCCCGGCGGGCAGGCAACCCTGGTCATGCCCGAGATCCTGATGGCGACGGCGCGGCCGTCGAGCTTGTACATGGCCTGGCCGCGATTGCAGTCAGCGCGCACCAGCGCCTTGCCGCCGCCTTGCAATTCCAGCGTGTAGCGTTCCGGTTGCTCGATCGAGATCTTGTCCGCGGAAGAAACCATTGCTTCCCAACGCCACGAACCCGTGGAGTTGGCGGCGCCGAGCACAGGCACGGCCGCCGCCGGCGCGGCAGCAGCTTTCACCTGCCGCAGTTGCAAGCCCTGGCTGCCGTACTGAGCCGCGGATTCCGGCCTGATCTGCAGGATGTCACCCTGCTTGATGAAATGCAGCGTGCCCGGCGCGACCGGGACGCCGTCCTTGCTTTCGATCGTCACGTCGATTTCTTCCACGGATAGCGGATTCCAGCGGCCGTCTTCGATAATCGGCGCGCGGTTGTTCCGGTAATCCGTAATCAAGGTCATGGTGCCATCCGCCTTCAGCCGCAATTCGATCCTGCGTCCCGGTCCGCCGGCGGCGGGCGCTTCGCCGCGATAGATGGCCATCGCCGTCGCGGCAACGGCGTCGCTGCGCGGCGACATCAGGACCGCGCCGGCAATCACTGCGAACAGGGCGGCGGGCAACAGATGAAGGGTTCGGATCGGCATGATCTTAATTTCCGGTGGGTCACTGCAGGCGCATCTTCCTGCCATGGTCGCTCCATGGCAAGAGGGCGTCAGGTTTTGGCGAGCTGGCGCGCGAACACGTCGCGATCTACGTTCGCGCCGCTCAGGACGACGGCCACTTTCCTGCCCGCCAGCCGGCCGCGTTCTTTCATTGCCGCCGCCAGAGGCGCCGCGCCCGCGCCTTCGGCGACATTGTGAGTCGCCGAGTACATCAGGCGCATGGCATCCTCGACCTCGTCGTCGGTGACCAGCACGATCCTGGCAAGGTAGCGCCACAGGATCTCCAGGGCCGGTGGCTCCGGCGTGCGGCAGGCCATGCCGTCCGCGACCCGGGTCGTGACCGGATGTTCGACCAGGCGGCGCTGCTCGAACGACAGCGAGTACGCAGGCGCGTGCTCGGAGACGACGCCGACGATCTCGGTGCGGTGCCCGAGCGCATTGCGCGCGGCGATCATGCCGCATACGCCGGAGCCGAGTCCGATCGGCACATAGGCGACGTCGATGTCCGGCACCTTGCGCAGCAATTCAAGCGAATACGATGCTACGCCATGGACCAGCAGAGGATGAAAGGACGGCACCATCTGCAATCCGCGCTGCTGCGCGATCCAGGCCGCGCGTTCGCGTGCCGCCTGGAAATCCTCGCCGTGCTCGACCAGTTCGACGCCAAGCGCGCGCATCGCCGCGTTTTTCTCCACGCTGTTGCCGTGCGGCACGACGATCGTCGCGGGGATGCCGTATTTGCGAGCGGCATAGCCCACCGACTGGCCGTGGTTACCGCGCGTGGCGCTGATGACGCCCGCGGCATGGCCGCTTCGCTGCGCAAAGTCCCTGAAATAAACCAGCCCGCCGCGCAACTTGAACGCCCCCACCGGCGTGTGATTCTCGTGCTTGACCCAGACCTCAGCGCCCACCGCCGCCTTCAGCAGCGGCCACGCATACTGCGGCGTCGGCGCCATCGTTTCATAAACGATCGCCGCGGCGGACTCCAGCACTTCCAGTGACGGCAGAAATTCTTTCATGCCGCCATTGTAAGCGACCTCTGCTATCGCTGATCCTGGTTAAATCCTGATACGGAAATTGCACCGCAAAGACGCAAAGAACGAAAAGGTGAAGAGATAACTGGAAAGTGATGCGATCACGGAGAGGTCACGTCAAATTTTCCGGAAGCAGAACACATCGAGTACTCATCGATATTAGTCACACCAGCACCACACGACCCACACCCGTTCTTTCTTCGCGTCCTTTGCGTCTTTGCCGCGAGAATTGTTCCAGAGATGAGTATTCCAGATGCGGAAATTGCACCGCGAAGGCGCAAAGAACGCGAAGGTAAAAAACGGAGGCGGAAGAAAAGCGGGGGATTGGCGGCGCTGAAGACGCCGATCGATGATTGGGAAGATACATGCCGCCATGCTACACAATCTACTTCTGTTCTTCCTTCGCGTCCTTTGCGTCTTTGCGGTGAAAATTGTTTTAGGAAAGAGTATTCCAGACGCAGTCGCCCATGATGTAGGTCGCGCCGATCTCGCGATCATCGCCGAGCATCATCAGCGCGAACAGTTTCTCCGCTGGGGTGCGGGCGGTTTTCATGCGGCGCGCGATGAGGGGGGTGGAATCCATGCGCAGGACGATGAAATCGGCCTCTCGGGCGGGAGCAAAATTGCCGATGCGGTCGTCGAGGCCGAGCGCCTTTGCGCCGCCGAGCGTGGCCAGGTAGAAACCGCGCCAAGGGGTGAGCCGGTGCCCGCCCATCTGGGCTACTTTGTAAGTTTCCGCCAGGGTGCGCAGCATGTTGAAACTGGTGCCGCCGCCGACGTCGGTGCCCAGTCCGATGCGCATGCCGGCGTGCCGCGCCGCGGCGAAATCGAACAGACCGCTGCCGAGGAACAGGTTCGACGTCGCGCATACTGCGGCGGCGGCGCCGGTGTGCGCCATGCGGCTTCGATCCTCGTCGTCGAGATGGATGCAGTGCGCATAGACCGCCCGCTCGCGCAACAGGCCGAAGTGCTCGTAGACATCGAGGTAGCTGCGCGCCTGCGGAAACAGTTCGCGCGCCCATCTGACTTCGTTGAGGTTTTCCGCGACATGGCTGTGGACGAATACGCCAGGATGTTCGGTGGCGAGGCGACCGGCCGATTCGAGCTGGGCATCGGAGGAGGTGATGGCGAAGCGCGGGGTGATGGCATAGTGCAGCCGCCCGCGTCCATGCCATTTTTCGATCAGGGAAGAGGAATCGCGGTAGCCGCCGTCCGGCGTGTCGCGCAGATATTCCGGACAGTTGCGGTCCATCAGAACCTTGCCCGCGATCATGCGCAGGTTGCGCGCCTCGGCCTCGGCGAAAAAGGCATCCACCGAAACCGCGTGCACAGTGCCGAACACCAGGGCCGTGGTGGTGCCGTTGCGCATCAGTTCGTCGAGGAAAAAGCGGGAACTCTCCGCGGCATGTCCGGCGTCCGCGAAGCGGCGTTCGGCCGGGAACGCGTGGTCGTCTAGCCAGTCGAGCAATTGCGCGGAATAGGCCGCGATCATGTCGGTCTGCGGATAGTGGATGTGCGTGTCGATGAAGCCCGGCATCAGCAAACGGCCGGTATGGTCCACGACTTGCGCAGCCGCAGGCAAGGTCGGCAGCAGATCGCGCGCTTCGCCTGCAGCTTTTACGAGGCCATTTTCCACGACCAGCAAGCCGTCGTCGAAATACTGCACGGCGGACCCATCCGCGCCGTCCCCCGGATCGCCGAGGAAATGCAACAGCGAGCCGCGGTAAGCGCGCAATGCCTTCATTTCACCGGGGCGCCGTGGGCGAACCACTGCGCGACGGCGTCGCGTTCCGCGTCGGTCATGCCGGTGAGATTGGCGAGCGGCATGACGCGGGTCGACACCTGCTGGTTGATTGGCAACGCTTGCGCGGCGATGTGCTCGGGCGTATCGAGCATGACGCCTTTCGGCGCAACGGCGAAGCCGGGCTGCGTCGGCGTCTGCGCATGGCACCCCGCACAGCGCATTTGCACGATCGTGGTGACCCGGGCGAATTCCTCCGCGGGGGAGGCCGCTGTCGATCCGGTGCTGCGGGACACCGGTGCCATCGCAAAGGCGACGAGGGCCAGCGCGACCACGCCGGCGAGCGCCGGCAGTGGCGACGCGGGTCCCTTGTGGCGGGAAACGAAATACACGCGAATGGCGGCGCCGGCAAACGCGATTCCGGCGAGCACCAGCCAGTTGTGCGCATTGCCGTAGGTCATCGCATAGTGGCTGCTGATCATGGTGAACAGCACCGGCAGCGTGAAATAGGTGTTGTGCACCGAGCGCTGCTTGCCGCGTACGCCGTGGATCGGATCCGGCTCGCGGCCTTCGACCTTGGCGCGCACCAGTTCCTTCTGGCCGGGGATGATGACGAAGAACACGTTCGCCACCATGATGGTGCCGAGCATGCCGCCGAAATGGATGTAGGCGCCGCGCCCGCTGAACACCTGGCACAGTCCCCAGGCCGCGGCGACGGTCAACACGAACAGGACGCCGCCCAGCGCCGTGTCATTCTTGCCGAGCGGCGACTTGCACAGCAGGTCGTAGACGATCCAGCCGCCCGCGAGCGTACCGATGCCGATTGCGATGGCGGTCGCTTTGCCGATGTCCGCGACGCGGGGATCGATCAGGTAGACCTCGGCGCCGACGTAGTACATCAGGCAGAGCAGGAAGAATCCGGAAACGAAAGTGGTGTAGGCCTCCCACTTGAACCAGTGCAAAGGTTCCGGCAGCGTGGCCGGCGCCACCTTGTATTTCTGCGCGTTGTAAAACCCGCCGCCGTGCACCGCCCATAGTTCACCCGACACGCCCTTGTCCGCCGCCGCTTTATCTTTCGGCGCGAGCAGATGGTTGTCGAGCCAGACGAAATAAAACGACGCGCCGATCCACGCAATGCCCGTGATCATGTGGAACCAGCGCAGCAGCAGGTTCAGCCAGTCTAGTAAATACGCTTCCATTGCTAGTTACAGCCTTTCACCGCAAAGGCGCGAAGGACGCGAAGGAAGGCAAGAGGCAGAACAAGTTCCGGCGCTGAATTCAGAGTGTGCACGCGGCATTGTCGCTGGTTTGTCGTCCTTTATTTTGTCATTTCCAGTTCTTCTTCGCGTCCTTTGCGTCTTTGCGGTGAAATTCGTTTTAGGCATCAGGGTGGAAGCGCTGGCCGAGGGAGACCGGCTGGTTGAGCAGGATGGTCTTCGGATCGCGGCAGATGATCACCAGCACGACGATGGTGG
>JANXVW010000249.1 GCA_025351455.1 Betaproteobacteria bacterium
GCGGCACACGTCTGCACTGAGCGTGGCGCCCGACAAGGATGGCCGCTCCACGGAGCAAGTTGTCGTGAAGTTCAAGGACGGCAAATCCGTGACCATGAAAATCCTCCAGCGCGAACCGGATTTCCAGTTGATGCGCGAAGACAGCGCGATGCGCTTCCACTTCGGCGCGGAAGTGGGTCGACGCCTCACGGACCCGCGCGTGGTCGCCAAAAAGTAGCGCCCGCGCCGTGCCGGAACTTCCCGAAGTCGAGACTACGCGGCGGGGACTTTTGCCGCACCTGGAAGAACAGCGCATCGTTACGGCCCTTGTGCGTAACGCGGCGCTGCGCTGGCCCGTTCCGCGCGAACTCGTGCGCCATGTTTCGGGGCGCGTGGTGCGGAGCGTCGCGCGACGCGGCAAATATCTGCTGATCGACTGCGGCAACGGCTGGATCATCGTGCACCTCGGCATGTCCGGCAGCCTGCAGGTTGTTCCCGCGGCAACGCCCGCGGACAAGCACGACCACTTCGACCTCGTGCTGGATTCCGGCCTGGCTGTGCGCCTCACCGACCCCCGCCGCTTCGGTGCGGTCCTCTGGGCAGCTTCCGATCCGCACCAGCATCCCCTGCTGGCGCGACTCGCTCCCGAACCATTGGGCGAGGAATTCGATGCGACATGGCTGCATCGACATACCCGCGGTCGCACTGCGGCCATAAAGACGATGGTCATGGACAGCCATGTGGTCGTCGGCGTCGGCAACATCTATGCGAGCGAGTCACTGTTCCGCGCCGGGATCCATCCCGGGCTCGCCGCGGGCCGCGTATCGATGCCGCGTTGCGAGAAGCTCGTGTCCGCGATTCGTGAAACGCTTTCAGCCGCGATCGAAGCGGGCGGCAGCAGTCTTCGGGACTACGTCGGCGCCGAGGGTCGACCGGGTTATTTCCAGCAATCGTATTTCGTCTACGGACGCGACGGGGAACCCTGCCGGACTTGCGGCACGCCAGTACGATCCCTGCGCCAAGGCCAGCGTTCTACCTATTACTGTCCGACCTGCCAGCGTCGTTGACGGGGAAAAATCCCGGCCTCGAACCAGTATCATTTCCCGGAATCCGGCATTCTGAATTCCCGGTTTATGTTCTGTTTTTTCCTTGACTCCCTGCGCAAACATCCCGAGAATCCGACGGTACCGAAATGCGGAACCAGCCGGCCTCAGCACGTCTAAGAAGGCGTCCAACATCGCGGTTTCTGCGTCCAGGCAGCAAAGAAGTAGAAGCGGATCTGTCGTCTGACCGCTTTTTCTTGTCAAAAACGATCCCGCGGCGACACGGCAGTACCCCAAGGGAATAATTCTGGAGAGGAATCCAATCATGACCATCACTAAACGTTACCTGCGCATTGCGCTGGCGACGGCATTTTCCGCAGCTGTTGCAGCGGGAAGTTCCTTTGCTGCGGATGTCGACGGCAACCGCCTTCTCAATGGCGATAAAGAACTGGAAAAGGGCAACTGGCTTACGTACCACGGCTCTTACAAGTCCTGGCATTACAGCCCGCTGGACCAAATCAACACCAAGACCGTCGGCAAGCTGACCGAAGCCTGGTCGCATACCGCATCGCGCGCCAATCGCGGCCTGCAAGGCTTCCCGCTGGCCGTGGACGGCGTCCTGTACTACTCCAGCCCGTACAACCAGGTCTATGCGCTCGATGGCGCAACTGGCAAGGTGCTGTGGACGTACAAGCAAAAACTGAATGAAGACCTCGTTGCACGTCAGACGCACTCGCCGTACAACCGCGGTATTGCCGCCGGATACGGCCAGATCTTCATCGGTACGCTGGATGGCAAGCTCGCCGCGATCAACGCCAAGACGGGTGTCCTCAGCTGGGAAACCAAGCTGGTCGATTCCGAGAAGCTGACGGTTGGCTTCACCGGCGCGCCCCTGCTCGTCAAGGACAAGGTGATTATCGGTTCGCAAGGCGGCGAGTGGCCGTATCGCGGCCCGATTTTCGCGGTGAATGCGAAGACCGGTGAGAAGGTCTGGCAGTTCTTCACCGTCGGCGGCAACGAAGGTACCGCAAGCGATAGGCGCGACACCTGGGGCAATGACTCGTGGAAGACGGGCGGCGGCGGCGGCTGGATGGCTGGCGCTTACGATCCGGACACCAACGCCGTATGGTGGGGCACGGGCAACCCGGCTCCGCTGTATGACTGGGCCGGCGACAAGTGGAAAACCGAAGGCCCGCGTCCTGGCGACAACCTCTACGTGACCTCGGTCATTCTGCTGGATGCCGACACGGGCGAACTCAAGTCGTATCACCAGGAACTGCCGCATGATGCCTGGGACTTCGACTCCTCCATGGGCGAGTTCGTATTCCTGGAACGCGATGGCAAGAAGTATGTGGTGCACCCGAACAAGGGCGGCTTCAACTTCGTGTACGACCGCACTGCCAAGCCTGTCAACGTCTACAAGGCTGTTGATGCGATCAACTTCGTCAAGGACATCAAGCCGGACGGCACACTCGTCGGCCGTCGCGATCTGTCCGAAGGCAAGCACAAGAACCTCTGCCCGGCAATCATGGGTGGATTGAGCTGGAACGCGGGTACTTATAATCCGAAGACCGGCCTGTTCTATCGCGTGGGCTACGAATGGTGTATCGATCTTGAAGTCGTGAAGACCGAACCGATCACGGAACCGGTTGTTCAGCTGAACATCGGCGCCAACTTCACGGCCGTCGGCCCTGATGGCGGCAAGATGCACGGCCACATCCGCGCGCGTGATCCGATTACCGGCAAGGTCAAGTTCGAAATCGCCTATCCGGGCGCGATCCCGCATGCCAGCCTGCTCTCTACCGGCGGCGGCCTGCTCTTTGTTCCGGAAGCCGACGGCACCCTGGCCGCTTACGATGCATCCAACGGCAAGAAGCTGTGGACGCATAACAATGGCCAGGGCCACAACGGCGGCATCATTTCCTATCTGGCTGGCGGCAAGCAGTACGTTGCCGTGATGACCGGTTGGGGTAGTCTGGTCGGCGACGGCTACGGTGACTGGTGGGGCGAGCCATTCAAGAGCATGCCGAAAGATTCCGGCGTGCTGAAGGTGTTTGCTCTGCAGTAAGCATTTATAGCAGGTGCACTATGAAGGGCGGGAACTGTGTTCCCGCCCTTTTTGTCTATCTTGTATACCCGCAGAACCGTCAAAACGTTATCTCGGCAGAGCGCTGCCGGCGAATTGACGATTGTTTTCAGTTTCACGGAAGGACGATTACATTGGGAACCATTGAGAAATTGCTGATCTGCATCATCCTGGTCCTCGGCCTGACATCGCCAGCGCTGGCCGATGAGGAAAAGAAAGGCAAACCGCCGCTGGACGTGAAGGCTACTTTTCGCACGATATGCAGCTATTGCCATCAGGATATGGGCCGCAAGCCCGGTAAGGCGCCGCAACTGATGGACTCCCAGCGCAGCGACGAATTCATCTTCAACCGTATCAAGAATGGCAAGCCCGGTCAGATGGCCGCGTTTGGTTCCTCTTTCAGCGACGACGACATTCGTCGCATCATCAAGTACATCCGCAGCCTGAAGGCGGACGAAGAACCACAGAATCCCTTATGAGAAAACCCATTTTGAAGTGGCGGGCGCGATTCGCGCTCGCTGCACTATGCGCGGGCGCGGTATTCGCGTTCGCCACGGATGCCAGCGCCCGCACGCTGGCCGAAGTCAAAGCACTCAACACCATCACCATGTGCGCCAATGCCGAGGCATTGCCATATTCGAGCAAGAATCCCGACCTGCCAGGCTTCCAGCTCGAAATCGGGCGGGCGCTTGCCGACGGTCTCGGCCTGTCGCTTAACGTCGAATGGATCCTGGGTCGCCGCCGCGCGAATGTCGTGAACTGCGACATGATGCTTGATGTGACCAACGACCCGGAAGTGCACGAGGGCAAATTCAAGCTGTCTCATCCCTACCAGACTTCCGGCGTGGCCCTGGCGCTGGGCAAAGGCGCTACGCCCATAAGCGACTTCAAGGAACTGCAGAAAGGCCAGAAGATCGGCGTGATGGTCGGTTCATTTGCCAGCATGGTATTAGGCAAGGCGGGAAAGAGCACGTCGCCCTATGCATTCCAGACCGACATGCTGGACGACCTGGTGAAAGGCGAACTGTACGGCGCTGCTGCGTCGTCCGCGAGCGTGAGCTACTACATCAACCAGCATCCGGATTCCGGGCTGACTGTAGTACACGGTTTCGACACCGAGCCGCAACTGAAATGGGAAGTGGCAGTCGGGCTGCGCAACGCCGACCAGGCGTTGGTCGACGCGGTCAATCAGGTACTCGACAAACTGCTGGCCGACGGCACCATCAAGGCAATCTACGCGAAGTACGGAATCGAGCAGCGCCTGCGCTGAGCTTATCCAGGCAGACCGTTCAGGCGGGAATATCCGCGCCTTGTGTGAGGCGCAGATATTTCTCCTGCAGTTCTTCCCTGGATTCGAGGTGCTGCGGGTCAAGCGGAATGCAATCGACGGGGCAGACCTCCTGGCATTGCGGCCGGTCGTAGTGGCCGACGCATTCCGTGCATTTCTCCGGATCGATCTGATAGATTTCCACGCCCTGGAAAATGGCGTTGTTCGGGCACTCCGGCTCGCACACGTCGCAGTTGATGCACTCGTCGGTGATGATCAGGGCCATTAGCCCCCCCGTGCCAGCCTGGCCTTCATGTGGGGAATCACCAGAGGATTCACGAAAGGCGATACGTCCCCACCCAGTGAGGCAATTTCACGCACCATGGTCGCGGAGATGAACATGTACTGTTCCGCCGGTGTCAGGAACAAAGTCTCGACATCGGGATAGAGATTACGGTTCATGCCCGCCATCTGGAATTCGTATTCGAAGTCCGATACCGCCCGCAACCCGCGCAGGATGATCTTGGCGTCGTGCTTGTGCAGGAATTCCATCAGCAGACCGGAAAAACCCTCCACCCTGACGTTTGGAAATGCGGCAAGCGATTGCGTCGCCATCTCCACCCGCTCGTCCTCATCGAAAAATGGGCGCTTGCCGCGGCTGTCCGCCACGGCGACGATTATTTCGTCGAACAGGCTCGAGGCGCGGCGCACGAGGTCTTCGTGGCCGCGCGTGATCGGATCGAAAGTTCCGGGGTAGACCGCGCGGTTGATTCGGATTTTCATGATTGCTGCCATTTTATCAGCAGACCGTGTACCTGCCCCGCCCTGGTCTGCTTGAGCAACTCGACTCCCTCCGGCAGGGTAACCGGCCCTTCCGCTTCCAGATAGACACGTGCGCCAGGGGCCAGGCGCACGGGCAGCAACAGCAGCAGCCGCGGCAGCCAGCCGAGCTGGAACGGAGGGTCGAGGAATATCACGTCGTGGCGGCGCCCATCCGTTTTGAGGAAACCGAAGGCGTCCGCGCGAACAATCTCGACCTGCCCGGCGGCCAGCATGGTCTGCGTTTCCCTTAGAGCACGGTAGACAACCGCATTCTGCTCGACCATCACGACCTGGCGCGCACCACGCGATGCGGCTTCAAACCCGAGAGCGCCGCTGCCGGCAAACAGGTCGAGACAGGTCTTACCGGTGAGGTCCTGCCCAAGCCAGTTGAACAGGGTCTCGCGCAACCGGTCGGGCGTGGGGCGCAAGGACTGCGCGTCGGGAAAGCGCACGATCCGGCTGCGCCATTGGCCGCCGATGATGCGTACCTGGTTGGTCTTCAAGCGCGGGAGCGAAGGGAATTGGCGATGTGACGCAGGCTAGCATGCCACTTGGCCCAATAGCCACGATCAGGGCGAGTCGGCGCCCGCGACGACGACAGTGACCATGCGTTCGGGATGAATGCGCCGACGCCAGGCATCCTTGATCTGATCGAGCGTGAGGCGTTCGATCTGGGCGGGGAAATCATCGAGATAGGTCAACGGCAGGCGATAAAATCCGATGATCGACAGGTAATCAAGAATCTTCTTGTTGCTGTCGATGCGCAGTGGGAAACCGCCGACGATGTTCTGCTTGGCGGCAGCCAGTTCTTCTGGCGTCGGTCCTTCCGCAACGAATTTTGCCAGCGTGTCCTGCGCCACTTTCAAAGCGTCTTGAGTCGTTTCCTTCTTGGTTTGCACGGCGATCTGAAACGGGCCTTCCAGCGCAAGGGGATTGAAAAAACTGTAGGTGCTGTATGCATACCCGCGCTTCTGCCGGATTTCATCGTTTAGCCTCGAAGCAAAGCCACCGCCACCGAATACGTAATTTCCCAGGAACAACGGGAAGTAGTCCGGATCCAGGCGCTTGATGCCTGGCTGGCCGATGAGAATATGCGCCTGGGTCGCCGGATGGGCGATGCGGCTGGTCTTTGCCGTTTGCAGTTGCGCAACCGGCGGCAGGGCCGGCAAAGCTTGCGAGCTGCGGTTCAGGCCGGCGGTCAGTTGCTCCGCGATCGCGCCCGCTTCGCTTCGGGTGAGATCGCCGATGATCGACACCACCGCATCGCGTGCGGTGAAATAGCCGCGATAGAACTCCACAAGGTCATCGCGGCGTAACTTCGCGACCGTTTCCACTTCACCTGCCCCGCGCTGCGAATAGGGATGCTCGCCATAAAGCAGATGCCTGAATTCGCGATCGGCCAGAATTTCCGGGCGGGTCTCGGCTTCGCGCAAGCCGGCCAGCGTGCGCTGTTGCTCGCGCTCGAAAGTCTTCTGCGGGAAAGTCGGATTCTGCAACACCGACGCCAGTAATCCCAGCGCTTCGTCGCGCTCGCGCGCGCTAGACAGGGTGCGTAACCCGTAGCCTGCGCTATCGATATCGAAACGGCCGGACAGTTCCGCGCCTATGCTGGCGAGGCGCTCGGAGATTTCGTCCTCTCCATACGTCCCCGCACCGCTGCGCATCAGCCCCAGCGTGAGGGATGCCACGCCGGATTTTTCCGGCGCGTCGCGACTGGAGCCCGCGGGGAAATCCACCGCGATGTCCAGCATCGGCAGGTCGTGTGTTTCGACGAATAGTACCCGCGCACCGCTTGTGGTCTGCCATTGCTGGATGGGCAACGTGGCATGCGCTGATGCCGCAACCACGCTGGCAAGGGCCAGCAACCCCTTCAAACACTTCACGCTAGCGCTGGTCACGTCCAACTCCCTCAGGATTCGGGCGCGGGCGCTTTCCGCCGGGCAGCGGTTGCGGATCGAGCACCGCGACGGTCAGGTTGTCGTCGACCAGATATTTACGCGCCACCTCGCGCACCTGGTCGGCGGTGACGTCCTGCAATTTCTTCACCTGCCGGTCCGAGGAGTCGAACGGCAAGCCGATGGTCTGCAGCATGCCGATGCGCATCGCCTGGTAATACACCGAGTCGCGCGCATAGACTTGGGAGGCCGTCACCTGCGCCTTGACCCGCTGCAGTTCAACATCGCTGACACCCTGCTCCACCAGCATGCGAATCTGTTCGCGCAATGCCGCTTCGACATCCGTCACGGTTTTGCCTTCGGCAGGGACCCCGTCGAGGAAAAAGAGGGCCGGGCCGCGATTGATCAGGTCGTAACTGGAATTCGCCGAATTCGCTACGCGTGATTTTCTGACCAGCTCGCGATTGAGCCTGGACGCATCGTTGCCGTCGAGAATGCCATTGAGGACGAACAACGCATAGGGCTCCCAGTCTTTTTCGACATCGCGCAATACTGGCGCGTGATAGGCCATCACCAGGTAGGGTAACTCGGCCGGCGCCTTGACCGTGATGCGCTTGATGCCGAATTGGCGCGGCTCGACTTGAATTTTTCGCTCGGGCATCAGGTGCGCCGGAATCGGCCCGAAAAATTTTTCCGCGAGCGCGAATACTTCTTCCGCCTCGACGTCGCCGGCAACCACCAGCGTCGCGTTGTTCGGCGCATACCATTTTTTATACCAGCCGCGCGCGTCGGCGAGTTGCATGTTCTGCAAATCGTTCATCCAGCCCACCACCGGCGAACGATAGGGGTGCGATATGTAAATGGTCGCCATCAACTGTTCGTGCAACTGGGAACGGGGGTCGTCATCGGTGCGCGAACGCCGCTCTTCCATCACGACCTTGGATTCCTTGGCGAATTCCTCTTCCGCAAAGGAAAGGTTGACCATGCGATCGGCTTCCAATTCCAGCGCGACGGGAAGCTTCGATTTATGCAGCTGCTGGTAGTAGGCGGTGTAATCGCGTGATGTAAACGCATTTTCCCGGCCTCCTGCGCGGGCAATGGTGCGGGAGAATTCGCCCACTGGCACCTTCTTCGTGCCCTTGAACATCATGTGCTCGAGCATATGCGCGACACCGGTGGTGCCACTCACCTCGTCCATGCTGCCGGCGCGATACCAGACCATCGATACCGCAACCGGCGAACGGTGATCTTCCTTGACAATGATGGTCATGCCGTTGGGCAGGGTCCGTTGCGCAACAGTCGCTGCGGAGGCAGGCATGCCGATGCAAATCGAAGCCAGGGCAACGAGGGCGGATCGAAACGGGAAGCGCTTGCTCAACATGCTTGTGGGTGAACCGGGAACAAACAGAATAGAATTGATGTTGTTAGGTGTTTTTTTTCAAGCAACAATCAAGCAACGATGTGACAGCGCGAGAGTATGTTAAGTTTCCTGAAGCGTGACAAGAGCGAGATAGCGGATAGCGGCAGCGGCACAGGCTGGGCGGCGAAACTGCGGCAGGGGCTGGCATCCACCCGGGCGCGTTTGTCAGCGCAGCTTGCCGGCGTTTTCGGTGCGGGCCGCAAGATAGACGAAGCGCTGTTCGAGGAAATGGAATCGATCCTGCTTTCCTGCGACGTGGGCACGGACGCAACCGCGCATCTTCTCGATGCGACACGCAGCCGGGCCAGGGCACAGGGACTGACCGATGCCGCACAGATCCAGGACGTCCTCAAGCAGGCGTTGCTCGAATTGCTCGAACCGCTGGAACAGCCGCTGGACACGTCGCGGGCCCGGCCATTCGTCATACTCATCGCCGGCGTGAACGGCGCAGGCAAGACAACGTCGATCGGCAAACTCGCACGCCTTTTTCAGATGGAAGGCAAATCGGTCCTGCTCGCTGCGGGAGACACCTTCCGCGCCGCGGCGCGCGAACAACTGAAAGTCTGGGGCGAACGTAACAATGTGACGGTGATCGCGCAGGAAGGCGGGGACGCCGCCGCGGTCATATTCGACGCGATTCAATCGGCGAAAGCAAAAAATATCGATGTGGTCATCGCAGACACCGCGGGGCGGTTGCCCACGCAATTGCATCTCATGGAGGAACTGCGCAAAGTCAAGCGGGTGATTGCCAAGGCCATTCCCGATGCGCCGCATGAAGTGCTGCTGGTGCTCGACGCCAATAACGGGCAAAACGCGGTCAGCCAGGTAAAAGTTTTCGATGCTGCAGTCGGCGTCACCGGTATCGTACTGACGAAACTGGACGGCACGGCCAAGGGTGGGGCAATTGCCGCCATGGCGCGCAACAAACCCATTCCGCTGCGCTTCATCGGCGTTGGAGAAGCGGTGGACGATCTGCGGCCTTTTTCGGCGGTACAGTTCGTGGAGGCATTGTTCGAGTGAACGCGGAAGGTGGCCGTAACTCGATGATCCAGGTCAGTCATGTTTCCAAGCGCTATGCCGGCGGCTATGAGGCCTTGCGCGACGTAACCTTCTCCGTGGAATCCGGCGAGATGGTCTTCATTACCGGGCATTCGGGCGCCGGAAAAAGCACGTTGTTGAAATTGATTACCGCCATTGAAAGGCCGACGGCGGGCAGCGTCGTCATCAACGGCCAGAACGTTTCAGCCATGAAGGCCGGCATGATTCCGTTTTTCCGGCGCAATTTCGGGCTGATTTTCCAGGATCACAAGCTGCTGTTCGACCGTAACGTATTCGACAATGTAGCCCTGCCCCTGGCAATTACGGGCTTTCCGCGCGGCGAAATTGCGAAGCGCACGCGCGCGGCACTCGACAAAGTCGGGTTGCTCGGGCGCGAGAAAGCGAGGCCGATTGCGCTCTCCGGCGGCGAACAACAACGCCTATGCATCGCGCGCGCCATCGTGAATCGGCCGGCCATCCTGCTCGCCGACGAACCCACCGGGAATCTTGATACTGCCTACGCCGCGGAAATCATCGCCATGTTCAGGTCGTTCAACCAAGTCGGCGTTACCGTGGTCATTGCCACGCATGACGCGGATATGATCGAGCGGCTCGGTCCGCGTATCCTGCATCTCGACCACGGCAGGATCGCCGCATGAACTGGCTGCTTGTTCATCTCGATACGTTGCGCGAGAGCCTGGGCAGGCTGCTACACCAGCCCGTCGCCTCGGCGCTGAACGTCATCGTGATGGGCATCGCCCTGTCGCTGCCCGCCGGCTTCTATCTCGGACTGAACAACCTGCAGGCATTTTCCAGGCAACTTTCCAGCGATCCCCAGGTGAGCATTTTCATGGAAGTCGACGCCGGCAAAGCAGACGTCGCGGCGGTGGAACAGCGGCTGAAGGCCAATCCGGACATCGGCCGCGTGGAGTTCATTTCCCGCGACCAGGCACTCGCCCGCCTCAAGCGCAGCGCCGGCCTCTCCGACGTCCTCGCCAACCTCGGACGCAACCCCCTGCCGGATGCGTTCGTCGTCACCGCGCGGAGCAATGACCCGGCCACGCTCGAATCGCTGCATGATCAGGCAGTCAAATGGCCCAAGGTCGAGCACGTTCAATTGGACGCCGAGTGGGCGCGCCGGCTCGACGCGGCGCTGAACGTCGGGCGCGCACTGGTCACCCTGCTGGCCATATTGCTGGCCGTCGCACTGGTGGCCGTGACCTTCAACACGATTCGGCTGCAGATTCTTACGCGCCGCGACGAAATCGAGGTGTCCAAGCTGATCGGCGCCACGAACCCTTTCATTCGCCGGCCTTTTCTGTACTTCGGTGCCCTGCAGGGGCTGGCCGGGGGCTTGGCCGCATGGGCGATCGTGGCGGTGGGGGTGCTGGTTCTGAATATCCAGCTCGCTGACCTGTCCGGGCTTTACGGCGCCCTCTTCAAACTGGAATGGCCGGGAACAGGCGACACGCTGACATTGTTGGCGTTTTCGGCCCTGTTGGGATGGTTGGGAGCCTGGCTCTCAGTGAGTCGTCACTTATGGCTTATAGAGCCCCAGTAGCGAGCCACGCAACAGCCCGGAAAGAACTTTCCGGTCGATTGGCACTCTTAAGTCCCGAGTGCTAAAATTTCGCCAAAGGAGATACATTCCATGACTAATGCGTTGGCTCTTTCGATTCCCTTCCCGTCACTTGCGGGCAGCCTGGATACGTATATTCAGTCCGTAAATCGTTTCCCGCTCCTGACCCAGGAAGAGGAGACGGCCTTGGCGCGCCGGCTGCGCGATGACGACGATGTGGATGCCGCCCGCCAACTGGTGGTGTCCCACCTGCGTGTCGTCGTGTCGATCGCACGCGGCTACCTTGGCTATGGGTTGTCGCACGGAGACTTGATCCAGGAAGGTAACATCGGGCTGATGAAGGCCGTCAAGCGCTTCGATCCGGAACGAGGTGTGCGCCTGGTTTCCTTCGCCGTGCATTGGATTCGCGCCGAAATTCATGAGTTCATCCTGAAGAACTGGCGCATGGTCAAAGTCGCGACGACCAAGGCACAGCGCAAGCTGTTCTTCAACCTGCGCAGCCTGAAGCGCAGCCATTCCGCCATGACACCCGACGAGGTCGAAGCGGTTGCAAAAAAGCTCAACGTCAAGGCCGCGGACGTTGTGGAAATGGAAACCCGCATGGGTGGCCACGACCTGGCGCTGGAACCGCTCAGCGACGACGACGAAGACAATTTTTCGCCGATCGCATACTTGACCAATGCCGAGGACGAACCCGGACTGGTGCTGGAACACGAGCAAACGGAACGTGCTCGCAGCAAAGGCCTTGAAAGCGCGTTGACAGCTCTGGATCCGCGCAGCCGTCGCATCATCGAGGCGCGCTGGTTGGGTGAGCAGGACAACGCGACGCTGCATGATCTGGCCGGAGAATTCGGTGTTTCCGCGGAACGCATCCGCCAGATCGAAAGCCAGGCGATGAAGAAAATTCGCGGCCTGATGGTGAGTGCCGGCTGAAACGTCGACCCGCAGTGGTACGAAAAAGCCCCGCGTTGCGGGGCTTTTTTTTTGACGTCCTTACGGCTGCTTCAGCAATATTCCGATGTCGTGCGCGAAGACATCCGCCCCTCGCCCGTAAGCCACATACAGGCGAAGCCGGCCCTGCTTGTCGAAAATATAACTTCCGGCCGAATGATCCATTGAGTAGTTCTCCGGCCGCGGGCCTGCGACTTTCTGATAGATCACCTTGAACTCCTTCGCCACGCGCGCTGTTTCTTCGTCATTACCGCGCAGTGCGAGGAATCGGGGATTGAAAGCCGTGACGTATTTGCCAAGCAACTCGGGCGTATCACGCGCCGGATCGATGGTCACCAGCAGCACCTGGACTTTCTCGCCCGCCGGCCCGAGTTTCTTCACGGCGCCGGCGAGTTCCGCGAGCGTAGTGGGGCACACGTCTGGACAATGGGTGAAGCCAAAAAACATCACCACGACCTCGCCTTGAAAATCCGCTAGCGAGCGCTTTTTGCCGTTATGGTCGGCGAGCGTGAACGATTTCCCGAAATCCGCGCCGGTAATGTCCGTGGACTGGAAGCTTGGTTGATCCGGATGGCAACCCGCGAGTGAAAGCGCTGCCGCCAGGATAAGGACGCGAAAACACAAAACCGCCGGTATGTACATTGACGAAGGACCGCTGGCCTCGATTCGCATTAAAAATGCAGATAGTGATCGACCAGAAGCGCGGCGAACAACAGCGAAAGATAAAGGATCGAATAGCGGAAAGTCTTTTTCGCCAGTTCGTCGCTGTAGGCCAGGCAGATGCGAATCGCGTAGAACAGGAACAACCCACCCAGTCCGGCCGCTGCGACCAGGTAAATGAATCCGCTCATGCGCGTGGAAAACGGCAGCAAGGTCACGGCGACCAGAATGACGGTGTAGAGCAAAACATGCAGGCGCGTAAACCGGTCGCCATGGGTCACCGGGAGCATCGGCACGCCGGCGCGCGCATATTCCTTCTTGCGGTACAGGGCAAGCGCCCAGAAATGCGGCGGCGTCCAGGCGAAGATGATCAGGAAAAGCAGGAGCGCATCATGCGATACGCCGCCGGTCACTGCAGCCCATCCCAGCACGGGGGGCATGGCGCCAGAAGCACCGCCGATCACTATGTTTTGCGGCGTAAGCGGCTTGAGCACCACCGTATAGATCACCGCATAGCCGACGAAGGTTGCCAGCGTCAACCACATGGTCAGCGGATTCACGAGGACGTACAGCAGCGTCAATCCGACGCCGCCGACCGCACCGGAAAATAACAAGGTTTCCTGGGAATTGACCGTGCCCATAGGCAGCGGGCGGGCGCGCGTGCGCGCCATTACGGCGTCGATTTTCTGTTCCACCAAGCAGTTCATTGCTGCGGCGGAGCCGGCCACCAGTCCAATGCCCAATGTCGCAAACAGGACCGCTGTCCAGAAGTGGGGGGACGACAGCTCTTCTGCGGGAACCGCCAGAAACATGCCGATCACAGCGGTAAACACGATCAGCGAAATCACGCGCGGCTTGGTGAGCTGCAGGAACTGTTGCAGCCGCGAGGCGTAACCGCTGGAGGGAAGCGTAACGGACATTTACCGGCCGAACGTGGATGGCGAGCGAGTGGCGAAGTTTAGCATTACCAGCGCAGCCAGTAACAGCGCGGCGACCCCGTTGTGCGCAACCGCGACAGGCAACGGCAGGCTGCCCGTTACGTTGATTATTCCCAGCGTGACCTGCAGGAACAGCAGCGCCAAGACGATGCCGCCATATATTCGCAACGCCGGCAACTGCCTGGCACGATAGGCGACAGACGTCAGGATCAGGAAGGTCGTCAGGGCACCGACGCGATGCGCCCAATGAATGGCGTTCAATGCTTCATTCTACAATAATTCGCCCTCAGCAGTCATGCCCAGTTCGCGGAAAAAATGAAAACCATGGGCGAAATCCGTGGCGGGTTTCCACGCTCCGTGACAAGTCGGAAAATCCACGCAGGCCAACGCGGCGTAATTCGTACTGACCCATCCGCCCAGTGCAATTTGCGCGGCGAGCGTAATCAGGCCGATGGCAGCAATCGGCCGGATGCCGCGCAAGCCCGAGGGCTGCCCCCCGGTCAGTTGCAAATGGCGCGCGGAGAACCAGGCCAGCAAGGCCACCAAAGCCATGCCGCCGAGCAGGTGCAGCGTAACGATCACGGGCTTGAGCAGCAAGGTCACGGTCCATTTGCCGAACAGTCCTTGCAGTACCACGACTAGCACGAGTGCAAGCGGCAATCCGATCGCGCGGCCCGGATCGTCGGAATTTCCTGAACGCTCCCGGCGATTGGTCAGCGCCTGGATCGCGATGGCAAGAATCATGACGCCGACAAAGGATGCGAAATAGCGATGAATCATTTCGCGCCACGCTTTGGGCAACGAGACGGGGCCGTTCGGCGACGCGGTTTGCGCAGCCTCGATCTGTTCGGCGGCGTGGGTGGGCGATAGTTTGCCGTAGCAGCCTGGCCAGTCCGGGCAACCGAGGCCTGCGTTGGTCAGGCGAACATAGGCGCCCAGCATCACCAGCGCCAGGGTCGCCGCCAATGTCGCTACCGATAGCGCACGCAACGTGACGAAACGCGAAAAAAATACGAGAGCGACGAGCAGCGACCCTCCCCACATGGCGGCGTGCACCGCACCCAACGAAAACTGCCAGACCGCCGGATTGTTCATCGTAGTCCCCGCTACTTCGCGGTCCGGATCCAGCCGCTGGAATTCTTCATCAGCTTCTCTACGTCCTTCTTCATGCGTTGCGGATCGACATCGCGCGGAAACCGCATCATCAGGTTGCCGAACGGATCGATGACGTAAATGTGATCGCGCGGCGAATCAGCAGCTGGCAAACGCGCCAGAAAATCACCGTTGGCGAGCAGGACGGCGCGCGTGCCCCGGTATTCGGCTTCAATGCCCGGCGGCGGCACGCCATCCGGAATCAGCCATATCCGTTCGATGCGTTCCTGGTCCTTGCCCTGCGTCAGCCGGATCTGACGCATGACATACAGCTTCGACTGGCAGTAATCGTCGCAGTTGCCGGAATCGACCGTCAGGAAGATCCAATTACCGCGCAATTCGTCGATGCGCAACGGCTTGTCGTCCTTCGCAGGAATTGTCACACCGGCTAATGGCGCCGCTGCGAGGAGTTCGCCGTAGTTGGTGAATGCCTGCGGCTTCCAAAAATAATAAAGCAGAAGCGAACCGACGATTGGCGCCAGGCTAATCGTGCCCAGGAGGAGGAACATCCTCCTGGTTTTTTTTCGATCGGGATCGTTTGACATGAAAAAATACGTAAAGAAAAATAATCAGCCCGCAAAAGGAAAACCATTGCACCGCGTAACCATAGTGCTTGGCAATGCCGAAATCCGGGCGCTCCCACGCGCGTAACAATCCGTCGTCCAGATCATTGCGCTGCTGCACCACCACCGGCAGGACCTGAAGTCCGGTGCGGGCGACAAAGCGATCGATGGTCAGGTTCTGCCATACCGGGCCACTGTCGTCGACTTTGGCGAGTTCGAGAAATCTTCCCGGCACGATCGCCACGCCGGTCACTCTGACGACGCCTTCAGGAGTGATGATGACTGGCAGCCTCGCACGCTCAGGGCCTGCGGCAATCCAGCCGCGATTAACCAGCGCGTGCATCGAAGACGCGCCGATTCGCAGCGGCATGATGACTTCGTAACCAGTGACGCCATTGCGCGTCTTGTTGTCCAACAATATCGCGTCTTTCGGTATGAATTCGCCTTCGGCTTCTACCCGCCGCAGGCGCAGGTCCTCCGCGCGCGCGGGCGTTGCCGACAGTCTAACCGGCGCGTGGGCCACGCCTTGATCGTAGGCCTCCTGCGCGCGCTCCTTCTGGTGTGCGCGGTCGAGTTGCCAGTTCCCCGCCGCCGCAGTCAGCGCCACGCCGATTATCGCCGCCAGCGGCGGCAGCCAGCGCGGCCGCTTTCGCGGGGAATTCGCCTGCACGGTTTCTCGTCGCATATGGAAGCGTGTCGGCTTATCCTTTACACTGCAGCGCCCTGGCCCTATTTAATTTCTTCGATATGCGATACGTCGTCATCGCGTTTCTCGTCTTCATTGTCCTGAGTCTCGGATCGGCGCTGTACTACTTGATCCGCGACAAGGGAAAATCCGAACGCACCGTCAAGGCACTGACCGTGCGCGTGGTCCTGTCCGTGACGCTGTTTGCATTGCTGATGCTCGGCCACTATTTCGGCATCATCCCGAAGTCCGGCCTCTAGAAAAAAACAGCCGCACATCCGTGCGGCCCGAGTTCCCCGCAAACTTCGCGGGGGCCCTCCTCTGTTGTTCTTCTTATGCGCTCAGTGCCTGCCGTCAGAGCCAGTAAACCAGCACGAACAGCAGCAGCCATACCACATCCACGAAGTGCCAGTACCAGGACACGCCTTCGAAAGCGAAATGATGGTCGGCGGTGAAATGTCCCGCGATGGACCGGCCGAGGATGACGATCAGCATGATGGTGCCGATCGTCACGTGAAAACCATGGAAGCCGGTCAGCATGAAAAAGGTGGCGCCGTATGCGCCCATGCCCAGTGTCAGGCCCAGTTCATGATAGGCGTGCACATATTCGTAGGCCTGCAACGTCAGAAACAGGATACCCAATGCCACCGTCACGGCCAATCCGGCGATCAGCTGCGTGCGATTGTTCTTTTTCAGCGCCCAGTGCGCCCAGGTCACCGTAACACCGGAGGTCAGCAGGATCAGGGTGTTGATCGCGGGAATGCCCCACGCGCCCATCGACGTGAATTTTTCTTCGATGCCCGGACCGGAAACCGGCCACTGCGCCACGAAGCCGGGCCACAGTTGCTCCATGGTATCGCCGCTGCCCAGGCCGGGGACCGAGAGTACCCGCATGTAAAACAGCGCACCGAAGAATGCCGCGAAAAACATGACTTCGGAAAAGATGAACCAGCTCATGCTCCAGCGGAAGGACAGGTCCACCTGCTTGTTGTACTTGCCGCCTTCGCTTTCCCGGATCACGGTGCCAAACCAGCCGAACATCATGTACACCAGGGTCAGCATGCCGGCGAAGACGACCCACGGACCCGCCGTGACCTCGTTCATCCAAAGCACACCACCGAACGTCATGAGGAACAGCGCACATGAGCCAACGACCGGCCAATGCGAAGGCTCCGGCAGGTAGTAGCTTGTAGATTGGCTTAGCATTTATGAATTCTCCCTAAGTATTGCAATTGTTCCAAGGTTCACCGCCATCGGCAATTCATTTCACGATGAACCTGACCAGCGTGATCAGCGTCGCAACGAATACTAACGCGCCGATCACTCCCGCGACGATTATCTGCACCGGCGTAACCCCGGCGAAATCGTCCTGGTTGTCGGCGCGCCTGCGCACCCCGAAAAACGACCAGAACACCGTTTTTATTACGCGCAGCGGCGACACCTTCGTCGCCGGCTGCCTGTCGCCTGCCTCAGCCGGCTTTGCCATCTGCCGGCTTGGCCGCCGTCGGCGCAGCGCCTTCGACATTGAAGAACGTGTACGACAGCGTAATCGTCGTCACATCCTTCGGCAGCCCGGCATCGATCACGAACACGACCGGCATCTGCCGCACTTCTCCGGGCGCAAACGTCTGCTTCGCGAAACAGAAACATTCCTGCTTGCGGAAAAACTGGCCGGCGACCTGCGGCCCATAACTCGGGATCGCCTGCCCGGTTATCGGTCGGTCCGAAGCGTTGCGCACCTCGTACATGACCTGCACCAGCTGCCCCGGATGCACCTTGACGCTCGACTGCAGCGGGCGGAACTTCCACGGCAAGTCGCTGCGAACATTGGCGTCGAGTTCCAGAGTAACGACCCGGGTCGAATCAACTTGCGTGTTCAGCGGCAGCGCATTCGCCCGCTCGACCTCATTCACGCCCGTAACTTCGCAGATCTTCTTGTACAGCGGCACGAGCGCGTAGCCGAAGCCGAACATCACGACCGTCACCACGAGCATCTTGACCAGGATCCCGCGATTCTCGTCCTTCTTGCTCATGTCAGCCGCTTCAGGACCATGCCCAGCAAAAACGCCAGCGCCACGGATGTCAGGATCAGCGCCGTTTTGACGTTCCTGGCCCGCAATAGCTTCGCCCGCTCTTCATCCATGGCTGGAGTCAGGACCATACGGTCCGGATCATTTCACCGTCGGCGGGGTGACGAAGCTGTGATAAGGCGCCGGCGTCGGCAAGTGCGTCCATTCCAGTGAATCCGCGCCTTCCCAGGGCTTCTGCGGGGCCGGTTCATGGCTGCGGATGGTCTTTATCACGACGTACAGGAACAGCAATTGCGACAGTCCGAATCCGAACGCGCCGATCGACGAAATCATGTTGAAGTCCGTGAACTGCGGCGCGTAGTCCGGGACCCGGCGCGGCATGCCGGCCAGGCCGAGGAAATGCTGCACGAAGAAAATCATATTGAAGAAAATGAACGACAGCCAGAAGTGCACTTTGCCGAGCGTCTCGTCATACATGTGGCCGGTCCATTTCGGCAGCCAGAAGTAGATCCCCGCGAAGGCCGAGAACAGCGCGCCCGCCACCATGACGTAATGGAAATGGGCCACAACATAATAAGTATCCTGCAATTGGATATCGACCGGCACGATTGACAACACCAGGCCGCTGAAGCCGCCGATCGTGAACAGGAACAGAAAGCCGAGGGAGAACAGCATCGGCGTCTCGAAGGTCAGCGAGCCTTTCCACATCGTCGCCACCCAGTTGAACACCTTCACGCCGGTGGGTACCGCGATCAGCATGGTCGCGTACATGTAATAGAGCTGCGCCGTGACCGGCAGGCCGGTGGTGTACATGTGATGCGCCCAGACCAGGAAGGACAGGATTGCGATCGAGGCGACCGCGTAGACCATCGAGGTGTAGCCGAACAGCGGCTTGCGCGAGAATGCCGGGATGACTTGTGAAACCACGCCAAAAGCCGGAATCGCGATGATGTAAACCTCGGGGTGACCAAAAAACCAGAAAATATGCTGGTACAGCACCGGATCGCCGCCACCTGCCGCGTTGAAGAAGTGCGTCCCGAAATGGCGGTCGGTCAGTGTCATCGTCACCGCGCCGGCGAATACCGGCATGACCGCGATCAGCAGATAAGCCGTGATCAACCAGGTCCAGACGAACAACGGCATCTTCATGAGCGTCATTCCCGGCGCGCGCAGGTTCAGGATGGTGGTGACGATGTTGATCGAACCCATGATTGACGACATGCCCAGGATGTGGACCGCAAAAATCGTCAGGTCCATGCCCATGCCTTGCTGCACCGTCAGCGGCGCATAAAGCGTCCAGCCCACACCAGGCGCGCCACCCGGCACGAACAGGGAAATGATCAGGAGCAATGCAGCGGGAGGCAACAACCAGAAGCTCCAGTTATTCATGCGCGGGAAAGCCATGTCCGGCGCGCCGATCTGCATCGGGATCAGCCAGTTCGCGAAGCCAACGAAGGCCGGCATGATCGCGCCGAACACCATGATCAGCCCGTGCAGGGTGGTCATCTGGTTGAACACTTCGGGATTCACGATCTGCATGCCCGGCTTGAACAACTCGGCGCGAATCACCATCGCCATGAAACCGCCAGTCAGGAACATGACGAAACTGAACCACAGGTACATGGTGCCGATGTCCTTGTGGTTCGTGGTCTTGACCCAGCGCATCAGGCCGCCCGGATGATATTCATGTCCGTGTGCGTGGTCGTGATCGTGATCGTGTTCGTGGCCGATGACTGCGCTCATGGTTGCTTCTCCTAAAGATCCCGCGAATTTCTTTTCGTTAAACCGGTTCGATAGACGGCTACTTGGCCGCCTTCATCATGTAATCAACTGCGGCGACCACATCACCGTCGGGCAGGTCGGCCATGCCGCCCTTCGGGGGCATGGCGTTCTTGCCTTTCAGCGCGCTGTTATGCAGCGCGTCCGCGCCGGTGGCGATGCGCGGCTTCCAAGCTACCTTGTCTCCGAACTTCGGCGCACCGGCCACGCCGCTGGCGTGACACACCGAACAGACCTTTTCGTATGTACCCTTGCCGTCGCCGCCACCAGCCGCGGCAACAGCGGCAGTCGATGCAACCGGTGCCGCCGCCGTCTTGTGCTTTCCCGCCCACTCGGCAAATTTGGCCGGCTCCACCACCTCTACGACGATGGGCATGAAACCATGTTCCTTGCCGCAGAGCTCGGCGCACTGGCCGCGATAAATCCCCGGCTTGTCGACCTTGAACCAGGAATCGCGGATGAATCCGGGAACGGCATCCTGTTTTACGCCGAATGCCGGTACCCACCAGGCATGGATCACATCGTTGGCCGTCAGCAGCACGCGCACTTTCTTGCCAACCGGAACCACCAGGGGGGTGTCGACTTCAAGGAGATAGTTTTCGCCTTTCGGTTCATTGCCGTAGATCTGCTCGCGCGGCGTGGAAAGGACGCTGAAGAGCTGCACGCCGTCGGCAATGCCCGCCAGATCGCCTTCGCCCTTGAGATATTCGTATCCCCATTTCCACTGGTAGCCGGTGACCTTGATGGTCATGTCCGGCGACGACGTGTCGCGCATGGCCAGTACGCTCTTGGTCGCGGGCAGCGCCATGCCGATCAGGATGAAAATCGGGATGACGGTCCAAAGAATTTCGACTGTCGTGTTTTCGTGAAAGTGGGCCGCCTTATGGCCGATGGACTTCCGGTGGTAAACGATGGAATAGACCATCGCCCCGAACACGCCCACGCAGATGACCACGCAGATCACCAGCACAATGGTATGGAGGTCGTACATTTCGCGGGCCACCGACGTGTGTGGCTCCTGGAAATTCCACTTGGCTCTGTCCTGCGCCCAGAGCATGCCCGGGACGAGCATCGTCAAAGCCCCTGCGCCGATTTTTTGAAACAACGTCTTGATCATGCTTCCCCCAAACGAGTGCCTTGTATTAACGGATTTTCAGGTGTTCTTTCAGCCGGCGCGCCATTACAGCACGCCGCTCACCTGTCAGGTGAACTCCGAACGTAACTTCCTTGCCGTGGGACCGCAGCAACAGCCGGCCTGGCTCTCCGCTACTAGCCTCGATCAGCGTGACCTGCATCCAGTAGCGGTTGAATTCGAATCTTTCGGTTTTGCCCTCGCGCCGGGTGTCAATGACGACGTTTTCGCCTTGAAAAGCGATGCATTCGTAGTCGCCCGCTCGCTGTTCCATATACCGAAATGCTAGGTACACCACCAGGATGTCCAGGCCAGCAAACGGGAAAATCAGCCACGTGCCGCTGAGTGCGAATCCGAGGGAAATCGCGAGAAGCAGCGCCGCGAGGGAGCCCAGAACGAGAGATCTGCCGCCCGAAGAGATGGAATTACTGCGCCGTGCAACGAACGTGAAATCCGCTGCCCCCTCCCTCGCGTCGTAGTTCATTTGCAGTTCATGCCGAATCCCGTTTTTGCATGCCCTGTGAAGGGCGCCGCCAGACACAAACCCGTCGCTTTTTGGCGCGGGGATTGTCGCACAAGCCCTATAGCCATGGCAAGAAAACGGCGGGTGGCAAATCATGCCTTCGCCGTTGGACGCCGGCTAAAGATTCTGCGCAATCATCATGCCCGTGTTCATGGCAGCAAACGCCTGCGCGTCGTCTGGGGCGAAGGGCATGATGCCGATCAGTGGCGCGGGAAGCTTGCGTCGCAGGGTTTCCAAATTTTCTTCAAAGTAGGGCATGCCCGGATCGATGCGATTCGCCACCCAGCCGGCAAACGGCAATCCGCGGCTGCGGATTGCCTCTGCCGTCAGCAGTGCATGATTGAGACATCCCAGGCGCATGCCGACGACCAGTACCACGGGCAGGTCGAGGAGTTTCACCAGATCGCCCCAGTCCTCCCGGGGACCGAGCGGCACGAGCAGGCCACCCGCCCCTTCCACGACCACGCGATCGGCCAGGCCAGCCAACGCAAGATAGCAATCGCGAATATGCGCAAGGGAAATGCAATAGCCCGCCTGTTGCGCGGCGAGGTGGGGCGCGATGGCGGGCTCGAAGCAATAGGGATTGACCAGGTCGATGGCCGCGTGGACATTCGACGCCGCAAGGAGCGCGGCAACGTCTTCGTTTGCCCGGTCGAGTGCTTCTGCGCGACAACCGGTCGCCACGGGTTTCATGCCGACGGCACGCAGGCCGGAATGGGCGAAGGCGCGCAACAACGCGGACGCGACCAGCGTCTTGCCCGCGCCGGTATCGGTACCGGTGATGAAAAGACCGTGACTGGTGACGAGTGACTGGTGACGGGTCAAGTCGATGCCCTCAACCCGATTTGATGTCGATCACCGGGCGCCCGCCCGGACCCGTGCGCGGCAAAGGCTTCCAGGCATGGCCGTAGATGACTTCAAATGTTGCGGGCAGGCGTTCTTCCCGGCGGAAAGTTTCGTAGCGCTGCTCGATTTCCTTCAATGTGCGCTTGCCCGTCAAGCCGCGGTTGCGGCCGATGGCGACATTGTGCGCACCGATGGCCTTGAGTTCCTGCATGAGCGTTCGCACGTCGGCGTACGTCAGGGTCAGATATTCCATGTCCATGACCGGGTCGGCAAACCCCGCCACGATCATCATGTCGCCGACGTCGTGCATGTCAATGAAACGGTTGACGTGGACTTTGCCGTCGCCGGCGGATGCCGTGCG
>JANXVW010000349.1 GCA_025351455.1 Betaproteobacteria bacterium
AACCGAGGTCTCGGTTGAGCCCGCTATCGGATCATTGAAGCTTGGCCATCCCGTCCCGCTCTCGAATTTGCGTTTCGACTCGAACAGGGGCTGGTCGCAGCCGGCGCAGGAAAACGTTCCCGGCCGCTTTTCCGTGAGCAGCGCGCAACTGTCCGGCGCCTCGGTCCCGTGCGCCCGCATCACCTGGTACTGCTCCGGCGTCAGTCTGCGGCGCCATTCGGCATCGCTGTGTGTGACGGCAAAAGGTTTCTGCATGATATTCGCGTCCTCCTCGTCAGGCGGGCTCCGGCGTGAATGTCATGGCGACGCCGTTCATGCAATAACGCTGGCCCGTCGGGGGCGGACCGTCATTGAATACATGGCCGAGGTGGCCGCCGCAACGGCGGCAACTGACCGCAGTGCGGGCCATGCCGAACGAGCTATCGTCCGTGGTATGGACCGCCTTCTCGATGGGCGCCCAGAAGCTGGGCCAGCCGGTATGGCTTTCGAATTTGGTTTTGGACGAGTACAAGGGCAACTGGCAACCGGCGCAGGAGAACGTTCCGGCCCGATGCTCATTGTTGAGCGGGCTGGAAAAGGCTCTTTCCGTTCCTTCCTTTCTGAGCACGGTGTATTGCTCCGGCGTCAATAATTTCCGCCACTCCGCATCAGTATGCGTGACTTCGAATTTTTCCGCCGCGACCGCCGGGAGCGTGAGGCCGTATTGTCTCGCAGCCAGGATCGCCAGCCCTCCGGCACCTGCCATCAAAAAGATTCTTCTTTTCATCACAGCCTGTCCTCCTCGAAATGGTCCGGTTCGTCCCATATACGTTCAAGCCGGATATGTGGATGTTTTGCCGCCTTGCAAGGGGACGCTCGAAAGCGTGTCTACGAAGGAGGTCGCCGCGGGTCGTAGGGATTCGACTTCGTCTTGTAAGCCTTCCTTTTAGAACGAGTAACCCATCCCCATCCCGACCTTCCCCTTGAAGGGGAAGGAGTGCTCAGCCGAGTGATTGGTGACTGGATTTGTCACCGGATTTTATTCTCCCTCTCCGCCGACTTGCTGGGGGAGAGGGCTGGGGTGAGGGGCCCTCCCTTTCAAGGGGAGGGGCAGGGGTGGGGATGGGTCAGGTCCTGAGCCGTAAATGTCCGCAGTCTCCCGGCACACACCACCGCTTTTTCTACAGCCTCCCGCCGCGCTTGATGTCCGTGTACCGATTGACCAGCGCCATAGGCAGTTGGTCAGGTTCGACATCCACGCAGACCGCACCACCACGCTCGAGCCGGCGAAAAGTCAGTTCGCGACTGCGCAGATAATCGGCTGTTGCGGCGTGAGTCAACGCCCGCTCGAAGGTATCGACGCGGCTGGTGAGGGCGCGCGCGAGAATGCTTTCCCGCAACGATGCGAACAGCACCAGGTGGCGTGTCTGCAGCAACCGCAATGCGGGGGCCAGCATTTCATCGTCCTCGTCGCGCAAGTTCGACAGCATCACGACCAGCGAGCGCTTGCGCGTGCGCTTCATCAGGTCGACGGCAGCCTTGTGGTAGTCGGTCGCGGCAAGCGTCGGATGCAGGTCGTAGACCTGGTTGAGGATCACGTTGATGGTCGAGCGCGCCTTGCGCGGTGCCAGCCAGCGCGATTCGCCGGACATAGTCATCAGGCCGACGGCGTCGCCCTGGCGCAGGCTGACATAGGCCAACAGCAGCGCCGCGTTGACGACATGGTCGAAGTGCGACAGCGCATCGTCGCGCGCCGCCATGCGCCGGCCGCAATCGAGCATCAGCACCACCTGCTGGTCGCGCTCGTCCTGATACTCGCGCGATATCAGGCGCGACATGCGCGCGCTCGCCTTCCAGTCGATCTGGCGCTGGACGTCGCCTTCCCGGTAATCGCGCAACTGGTGGAAGTCCAGGCCCTCGCCGCGCCGGCGGCGCTGAAGCATGCCGATCTGCGAGAGCCGGTTGTCGGTGGCGAGGATTGCAAACCGCGTGAGCACCGAGAAATTCGGATAGATGCGAACCGTCTGGGCTTCGCCCGTTCTGTGGCTCGACAGCCATAGCCGCAAGGGTGAATGCAGCCGGACTTCGACGCGATCGAAAGCCAGGTCCCCGCGCTGCACCGGCCGCATTCGGTAGCGGATCTCCGTCCAGCCCTGTGACGGCAGCGTGATCGTCTGCGGCTGTCCCTCCGATTCGGTGGCGGCCGGCACATGGTCGAACACCGTCAGCCGCAACGGCGAACGGCCTTCGTTGGCGAAACGCAGCGCGACCTCATGCGTGACGCCGAGCGGCAGTGAACCGGGCACCGCGCGACGCGCGAGCGGCGCCGCGAGCCGCAGCGCCAGTACGGCATCGACGAGGCAGAGCAGCGCAGCCAGCGCCATGGCCGCGAGCCAGGCCGGAATGGCATCCGGCCACACAGCCGCGCCGATGCCGGCCACGGCGAGGCCGAGCGCGAGTCCGATCAGGCGGCGGTTGGGGATTAGCACGTTAAATCCGTGACTGTCGTGACGGGAAGGGCCGTGACTGTCGTGACTGTCGGAAAAAACATCATGCCGGGACCTCCAGCGTCGAGTGGGGCTCGAGCCGGAATACGATAGTCACGACAGTCACGATAGTCACGTCGTCACGGCCCCTAAACCCTTGGCGCCGGCACTTTTTCCAGCAGGCCCTTGAGCAGCGTATCGCTGGAATGGCCTTCGATCTCGATTTCCGGCGTGGGAGTGACGCGATGCCTGAGCGCGGCGAGCGCCATGCGCTTGACGTCATCGGGCGTGGTGAAGTCGCGGCCGGCGATGAGGGCGGCGGCGCGGGCGGAGCGGATCAACGCGATGCCGCCGCGCGGGCCGGCACCCGATGCCACGCCGTTCCATGTTCGCGTCGCGCGCACGATGCGCACCGCGTATTCGAGCACTTGCGCGTCCACGCGCACGGCGGCGACGACGCGCTGCAGCGTCAGCACGGCCTCGGGCTGGATTAGCGGCGCCACGGACTCGACGTTGAGTTTTTCGCCGACCTGGCTGTCGGCGACCTGCTTCACCATGGCAATTTCTTCGCTCTCCGGGGGATAGTCGATCTTCACCTTGAGCAGGAAGCGGTCGAGTTGCGCTTCGGGCAGCGCATAGGTGCCTTCCTGCTCGATCGGGTTCTGCGTGGCCAGCACCATGAACGGCGGTTCGAGCGTGTGCGAAGTGCCTTCGATCGTGACTTGTCCCTCCTGCATGACTTCGAGCAGGGCCGCCTGGGTCTTCGCCGGCGCGCGATTGATTTCATCGGCAAGAAGGAGGTTGGTGAAGACGGGGCCGCGCCGCGTGGTGAACTGCGCGCTGCGCTGGTCGTACAGGGTGTGACCGGTTACGTCGGCGGGCATCAGGTCGGGCGTGAACTGGATGCGCGCGAAGCGGCCGCCGAAGGTGCGGGCAAGTGCGCGCACCAGCAGCGTCTTGCCGAGGCCGGGCACGCCTTCGATCAGGACGTGGCCGCCGGCAAACAGTGCGGCGAGTACCTGGTCCACGACTTCGGTCTGCCCGACCACGGCCCGGCCGATCTGCGCGCGCATGGCCGCAGCGGCCTCCGTCGCGCGCTTGAGTGTCTCCTCCGAGATCGTCATCGTCATTGCATTTCCTTCTTGTCTTGCGTGGGGGGCCGTCCACGGGAGAGTCTTTCGTGGACGGTCTGGTAGAGCCGGATGGCCTGCAGAAAATCGATCATGCGCGTCGGCGCCGCCTGCGCAAAAAGCCGGTGCGATTGTTCGGCATCGAGGCCGATGAGCTCCTGCAGGCGCGCTGAGCGCTCGGGCTCGGCGGAAGCAATCAGGTCGGGATGCACGCGCGCGATGCGCCGCAGGCACGCATCGCGTGCCGCGTCGATGAGCAGTTGCGCACCGCCATGCACCCAGAGGAAGCGGCCGCTTGCGCGCAGATGGTCGAGTAGCCGGCGCCTTGCGCGCTCCGGGTCCGGCGCGATCGGACCCAGGCGCGGGACCGCACTCCACAGCCAGAGCACCAGGAACAGCCCGCCACCCGCAATGGCGGACCAGGCGTTGGCGCCCAGCCAGTCGAACAGCGAAAGTTTTTTCGGATCGAAGAAAAAGAACACGCTCGCCACGCCGCTGTCCACCTGCACGATGCGCCAGAGGAATTCCGCGTGGTCGTGCTGGCCGATCATGCGGTTGGAGAACACGTCGAATTCATTGAGCGCGAGTACGTGGCCGTTGCCGGATTGCAGCAACAGCGCGGCCGTCGCACGGTCGTCGCCGAAATGCGCAATCGGGTTGCGCGCCTGCAGGTCCATGTGCCGGCCCAGCAGCGCCTCGACCGGCTCGAGTTCCGGAGGCAGGTCGATTTTTACGAGTTTGCGGCCTGCCATGTCGGCCGCGGCATTCTTTGGTCCCCCCGCGGCTTTCAACGCCTTGCGCTGCACGCCGAACATGTCGAGTACGGGATCGGGCTGATACAACGGCTCGGCTTCGATGACCAGGCGGCCGCCGCGGTTGACCCAGTTCAGCAGGCTGCGTCGCGATTGCGGGTTGAGCGATTGCCGTCCCATGGGCAGCATCAGCGTAGCTGATGTCGGCAGGCTCGCCAGTTCGGCCAGCGAGCGCACTGATACCGCTTTTGCGCCCATTCGTTGCAGCAGGCGCTGCGCCGCGAGCCATTGGTCGTGGCGGGCCTTGCCATGAAAGCCGGTATGTTCGCTTTCGGTGCGGCGCTCAAAATTGGCGAAGAACCAGGCCGTCGCCAGGGCGAGGCATACGAGCACCAATCCGGCGATGAGCAAACGGCGCGTATTCATGTCGTGGCAGCGGGCGAAAAGTGCGGCCGCCATTCGTCGCACAAACGTTCGACACTGTCCGCATCAGGGCGGCGGGCTGCGTAAGCCATAGCCTGCCACGTCCCGACCAGTCGGGAAAAATAGTCGGCGCTCGCCGGCAGCTTCATGCGTACCGCCAGGGTGCAATCGCCTTCGGTGTCGCCGGGATCGAACGGCAGGTGATGCCGTTGCACCAGGGACGACAAGGCGCCGCGGTAGAGCAGCGACAGGGCTTCGCGCAGGCGCCCGGCGCGGGCCAGTTGCTTCGCCGTGCCGGCGACGTCATCGGGCAGCGATTCCGGGGCAAGGTCGAAACCGAATAATGCATCGGGCGGGCGATAGGCGGGCGCGTTGCGCAACCTCGGTTCGGGCCTGAACTTGCTCAGGTAGTACAACGCGATCGCCACCAGCAGGACGACCGCAATCCAGAGGAAGACCTCCGCGCCTTTGGCGAACAGAAGGCTCAGTGCGCGCCAGAAGGCGGGCAACTCCGTCGGCTTGGTCTCCTCCTTCGATTTGCCGGTGTAGTACCAGCGCGTGACTTCCTTGTGCTGCGAGAACTCCGGGCTCGCGAGCACTTTGCGAATTTCGTCGTGGGCGGATTTTGCGGTGTCGTCGAGCGCAAAGGCCGGCTGCGTGCCGGACATCGCGAAACCTGCGGCAACCGCGAGAACCAGCACAGCCGCAATGCGGCCGCTCGAAGCGCGCAGCCGTTCTTCGAGGCGGCGCAGCGCCAGCTCGATATCCCAGCCTTCGAGGATGGCGCGGCGATTCAGATACAACGCGAAGCCGGCCGTCACGTAAAAAGGCTCGACCAGGGAAACGGCTGCGATATAAAAGCAGGCCTCCTTCAATCCCCATTGCGCGAAGTGTCCCCAGAAAGAACCGTCGGGGCTTTCGTCGTCCGGGCCGGGGTCGCCGGCTGCGGGTTCGAGCATTTGCACCAGGGCGCCCAGGCCGAACAAGGTGACCCATTCGAGATTGGAGCAGACCACCGTGAGCCAGACGCCGACATTGCGCATGCGGCTGCCCAGCGCGGCATTGCGCTTGCGCGCCGCGGATCCGCGCTGCCGTTCGAGTTGCGCCACGGGCAGCACGAACGAGCGCGCCAGGTTCAGGCGCGAAAAAGTCAGCGCCATGACGATGCCCGGCGGCAGCCATTCCCGCACGGCCCGCAAAGTGGCGCGCACGCCCTGCGGTTCGCCGAACACTGCGCGGCTTACGGTGTGCAGCACGGCGCGATCAAATACCGGCTTCAGCCACCAGAGCACCAGGATTGCGTGAAAACGATTCGGGAATGCGTACAGGCACAACGTGGCGACGGGCAGATACAGGGCAAACCACACCGCCCAGATCGGCCGCCACCACTCGCGCGCCATCTGGAAGCCGAGGTCGAGCGCCTCCCAGCCGACGCGCGGGCGCAGCACGACCGCGACGCGATCAGGCTGCATTGCGGCGCCCGGCGAACAGGAAGTAACCGATCACGAGTATCCACATGATGATTCCGACGGTGTATTTGGTGGCGGCGGGGAATAGCGTCAGCGGCGACCAGAAGCCTTCGATGAAAGCCGCGATCACGAACATCAGCGCCGCGCCGTACATCATCCTGACCGCGGGCCGGGCCGCTTCCATCAACGCCGCCTTGCGCGAGCGCCTGCCGGGCGCGATCAACGACGTACCCATTTTCAGGCCCGCCGCGCCGGAAAGCATGATCGCCGTCAATTCCATCGCGCTGTGGCCCGACACGAAAGACCAGAACGGTTCGGTGAAATTGGCGCCGCTGAAATAGCCGGCGACCGCGCCGATCTGCGCGCCGTTGAAAATAAGAAAGTAGACGCTGCCGATGCCCAGCAGCACGCCGGTAGCAAAAGTCTGGAAGCCGATCTTGACGTTGTTCCAGATATAGAACGCGAACATCATCAGGTTATCGTCGGCCTGGCGCATGCCGAGGCGCGGATTGCCCGGGTCGTACATTTCCTGGAAGCGCGCCAGCCCCGCGGGATCGACGAAATAGTGGATGAAATCCGGCGTGGCCGACAGCACGGCAATCAGCACAAGCAGCGGACCGGCGAACAACACCACGGCGGCGGCGACCAGCCGCCGCTCGGCACGCACCAGTCGCGGAAAACCCGCCGAGAGAAATTCCAGCAACGGCACGGCACGTCCGCCGCGCGCGCCGTAGAGCAGGTGATGGCCGCGCAATGCGAGCCGGTTCAGCCGGTCGATGAGGTCCGGGCTGTACTGGCGTTCGCGCGCGATCGCGAGCAACTGGCAGACATGCCGGTAGGCGCGCGGGATTTCCCGGTCGGCCAGCGTGACGGTAGGCACGGATTTCTTTTTGCCGACCTGCTTGTCGTTGCTGTCGAGCCATTGCTCGAAGCTGTGCCAGTCGGCGGCGTAGTGCTGCTCGAAAGCAGCCTGCTTCACGTCCTGCCCATCAGGTAATTCGCGATGCCGATCAGGCGCGCGGCCGCCTTGCCCGGCGCCGTGCCCTTGGTCAGCGTCTGCGGGATTTCCGCCAATTCTTCCGCGCGCTCCGGTGTGAGGCCGGGCGAGCGGGCCGCGAAATCGAGGATCGCGCGCTGCTCGGTGATGGAAAGCGCGAAACCCGGCGCACGCGGTTCCGCTTTCGGGATCGCCAGCGGGACGAGCTTTTGCTCGCGATAAACCACCAGCGTGTTGGCGGCGAGGTCGCCGAGCCGTTTGAAGTCCCGGTTCATTACCATGGCGACGAATCCGGCGAGATACATCGTCGGCAGGAAGTCCGCCGCACGCAACAGGTTGCGCGTCATCGCCGCGGGCCAGCGCACCGGCGTGCCGTCGTCGTTCAGAACGATCAGCCCGATCGCGCGTTTACCCGGCGTGGCGCCGCGGGTCGCCTCGAACCACGCGGGGTAGAGCCATTCGATGAGGAAGGCGCTCAGCAGGATGATGGCCATGCCGGACTGTTTCAGCGCGGCGGCCGTGTACGCGATGAAGCCGAGGATCACGCCGCGAATCAGCAGGTCGATTCCCCATGCCAGCGCGCGCGGGACGGGGCCGGCAAGCCGCAGGGTGAGCTCTATGCCCTCGGGCGTGGCGATGCGGCGCGCGGTATCGAGCACGGAGCCGGCGGATCAGTGTTCGTAATAGATGTCGCGATATGCGGTGTAGATGCTGGCCAGGAACACCGGCCCGAGCACCAGCCACCCCAGGCCGATCGGGATGGTGGCGACGATCGCGAGCAGCAGGAACGCGACGCCGAACACCAGCGAGGACGAGATGTTCTTCAGGCAACCGGAAAAACTCCCCTTGATCGCTTCGCCCACGCTCAGGTTGTTGAACATGATGAGCGGGCTCGCGAACCAGATCGCCATGTAGATCGGCAGGCTCAGCGCGAGAATGATCAGCGGCGCGAGCATGACACTGGCGGCGGCGGCCTGCATCTGTTCCTGAGTCGGCTTGCTGCCGATCATCATGCGCGCCATTTCGGCGCCGAAGATCAGCATGATCACAACGAAAACGCCGGCGAACATCAGCAGGGCGACCGCGCCCACGCCGATCAGCTTGCCCGTGTTGTTGCGGAACCCCGCGAACAGGTGGCCAATCTCGAGCGGGTCGCCTCTGCGCTGAGCTTCGCAGCCCAGCATCACGCCACCGTAAAGTACCGGGGTGAACAGGACGAGCAGGATCGGACCGATGCCCGGCAGGATGTTGGACGCGACGACCAGCACCGCGAAGATGACGAACACGCCTATCCAGGTGCCTTTCTGGCCCTTGAACATGTCCCACGCATCCGTGATCCAGTTCCAGCCGTTGCCCGCTGATACGCTGACGCCGCCCGGGACAAACACGCCGTCGGGAGAATCATGGGGAGTATCGGCGACACGGGATTTCGGTGCGGCGTACGGATCGACTGCCATGGCATCGGACCTCTTCTACGGAGACAAGGTTGGAAATGTGCCTGCGCTACAACGTCTGGCGGCAAGGGTAGAGACACAGGAGGGGACTTGCAAGTGTCATGGGGGGAATGCGGTGAACAGTGAACGGTAAGGGCGCAGAGCTGGAGAGCTGTAGTCCTCCGTTAACTGTTCACCGATCACCGTTCACTGTCAGAATTTCCCGAACTTGAGATAGGCCTCTTGCGGATCCATGCCGCCGAGGATGGCGCTGCGCACCTTGTTTTCAGTCAACAGCACCTCTTCGGTCTTGGTCACTACTTGCTGCGCGATCTTGCCTGGAATGATCACCACACCGTCGCGATCGGCCAGCAGCCAGTCGCCGGTGCTGATGGTCACGTCACCGATGGTGAGGGGCTGGCCGAAGCGATCCGGCACCCAGCGCCCGACGATGTCGGACGGCGTATTGAAGCTGCAGAAGACCGGAAAGCCAAGTTTCAGAATGAAATCCGTGTCGCGACAGCCGCCGTCCACGACGTAGCCGAGTACGCCCTTATGCTGCAACGTCTCGGCGGATAGCTCGCCCATCAGCGCGACCATGTGGGTGTTCGGCTGGCAGACCATGACCTTGCCCGAAGGCGCCTTCGACAGCAGTCCGGTCCATTGCACCAGGGTATCGTGCGCGTCGCGGGTCTGGTCGATATAGCCGCTCACCGTATAAATCTCGCCCGCGAGTTTTTTCGTCGGATCGAGCGGCTTGATGGTGTGCGGCAGCACGCAGTTCGCGTGACCCATGCCGCGCAGCACGTCGTGGACGGCGGCGGCGTAGCATTGTTCGAGGCGCTTCGTTAACTCCATATTCTATAATCTCCCCGGATATTTACTTCTCACCGCAAAGACGCAAAGGACGCAATGGTTCGCAAAGGAAGGGCGAAAAGAGAATGGTACAGGGACCGGAAAAACGCCGGGGATGGGGTGGGGGCAAAGACCAATGGCAAGCGAAGGATGGTTTGGACTATGCTCTTCGTATTCTTGCTATGAGCTTCGTGCCAATTTTTTGCGAACACGCGATGCGCTTAAAGAACTATCGATATCGTTATTGTGTTATCCGAGCTATGGGTTTGCTACATTTATTTGTGAGTCCCGGTGCCAAGGGGTTCAAGCGCCAGCATGGGTGAATGGTGCCCGGGTCCGACTCAACGGTCACAGCTTCGCATCCGCAATTTGATATCTGTCCGATAATAACCAGCGCGCATACCTTGAAGCCAGAACGCATCGGCACCGAACTGAACAACCGAAGGAGAACCTTTCATGGCTGATCAGAACAAGACGAAAGTGATCATTCTTACCGGCAGCTACCGGATCAAGGGCTATATCGATCTGGTGCCGGGCGCGCGGGTCACGGATTACATGACCGAGGCGAAAAATTTCATCGCGGTCACCGATGCCGAGGTCTGGGAGGCGGGCGAGCGCCGCGTGCTGGCTGCGCCGTTCCTGAATGTCTGTCGCGATCACATCCAGGTCATCGCGCCCGAAGGCTGACCATCAAATGAAAGGGGAGAGAATTATTTGTTCCGATTCAAGATGAATATAGCCCCCTGCGATTTTGGTTCGACCCCCATTCATCTCATACGTCAGGACTCATGAATCCACCCGCACAAGATCCCACGGCCGAGCGACTCGCCGCGGGTCTTTTGACGGCGTTCTTTGCACTGTTCGGCTGGTTCACACTTTGGCAGGGCGGGGTAGCTCTTAAAGGGAAGAGTAGTGCCACAAGCTTTGTCGATGGTCACGCCGGAATGCTGGTGGCAGGCTTTGCATTCATTGTTGCCACTTTGGGTGTCGCGTTATTGCTGCGAAGTTTTAAGGCGAATCGGCCGGCCTATTGCATTGGAGGGGCCGTGGTGCTCGTGCCGCCACTGGTCTTCGTTTTACTTCATGCTTGAGGCAGGCAAATACCCAAAGGACGGAGCTACGCCAGCTCTAGAATCGACCAGTCAGATGAATGACGGTCGCGATCGGGGAGAGTCCGCCCGGCAGGAGGCCGGGCGGGATTGCGGCCCGCTGCGGTTACTTCGGCAGGACGACGGTGTCGATGACGTGGATCACACCGTTGGAGGCAACGATGTCGGTCTTGATGACCTTGGCGCTGTCCACCATCACGGCGCCGTTCATGGTGCTGACCGTCAGCGACTGACCTTGGACGGTCTTGATCTGCCCAGGCTTGACCTGGGCTGCCATCACCTTGCCCGGCACGACGTGGTAGGTCAGGATGGAGGCGAGCTTCTGCTTATCCATCAGCAATGCTTCCAGCGTGCCCGCGGGGAGTTTGGCAAACGCTTCGTCAGTGGGCGCGAATACGGTGAACGGACCTTTACCTTTGAGCGTGTCGACGAGGCCGGCTTCCTGCACCGCCTTGACGAGCGTCTTGAACTGGCCGGCGGAGACTGCGGTGTCCACGATGTCGGCGGCAAATGCGATCGAGGTGGCGGCGGCGAATGCTGCGCCGGCAATGAAGCGGGAGAGTAGTTTCATGTTTGTACCTTTTGAGTTGTAGAAAGTGGAAGGAAATTGCGTGACGCTGATTTGCGCCACCGCAGCTTCTGACCCGCCTGCCTGCGGCCGGTTACAACTTTTTCCGTGGCCCGGATCAAAAAAAATATGAAACCGGTTCGCCCGCGCGGAGTCTTTCTCACGGCATTTTGCCTACCTAAAAACGAGGACCCGCAGTAATGAACGCTCCCGAACGTCTGTTCCTCCCCGACATCCAGTCCCAGCCGGACCATCGCGCCATTGCCATCGACCGTGTGGGGATTCGCGGGTTGCGCCACCCCATCAAAGTGACGACCGCGAGCGGCGTCGCCATCGCGACCATCGCCACGGTGGACATGTCGGTCGCGCTTCCCGCCACGCTGAAAGGAACGCACATGTCGCGCTTCCTGGAGGTGCTGCAGGCTTATGAGGGCGAGTTCTGCGCGGCGGCGTTGCCGGGTCTGATGCGCACCATGCTGGGCCGGCTCGACGCGGGTACAGGGACACTGTCCCTGCGCTTTCCGTACTTCATCATGAAGCGGGCGCCGGTATCTGGCGTGGAGAGCCTGATGGATTATGAAATGTGCCTGCGTGCCAAGGGTGGCGCGCACGATATAGAGATTGCCATTGAAGTGGGCGTGCCGGTAACGAGCCTGTGTCCTTGCTCGAAGGAAATCTCCGCCTACGGCGCGCACATCCAGCGCTCGGTCGTGACGATCGCGGCCACGCTGGATGCGCCACTCGATCCTGAGGACCTGATCGCGATGGCCGAGCGCGCCGCGTCGTGCGAACTCTACGGGCTGCTCAAACGGCCGGACGAGAAGTACGTCACCGAGCGCGCCTACGACAACCCGAAGTTTGTCGAGGATCTGGTACGCGACGTGGCCCTGGACCTGGAACGCGATCCGCGCGTGGCGGCGTACCTTGTGACGAGCGAGAATTTCGAGTCCATCCACAATCACAGCGCTTATGCGGCCATCGAGCGCGACAAGCGTGCAGCGTAGGCCAGCCCGCCTGCCTGCGGACCGGCGCGATTGCGCCGTCTCGCAGGCTTGCGTAAGCTTGGCCCGCTATGCTGACAACAGACCAGGATGCGGAACTCGTGCGGCTCGCGCAGGCGGGCGACCCCAAGGCATTCGAGGCGCTCGTCGTCAAGTACCAGCGGCGCATTGCGCGGCATGTGGCGCGCTACCTGCGCCATTCGGGCGACGTCGAGGACGTGGTCCAGGATGTATTCATCCGTGCGCATCGGGGCCTTGCCTCGTTTCGCGGCGACAGCGCCTTTTTCAGCTGGCTCTACCGCATCGCGACCAACACCGCGCTGAGCCATCTGAAACGCCATCCAAACGAAATGCAGCTCGGTGACGACGCGCCGGAGGAGCGGGCGGAGGCTTTCGAGCCGGGCGTCTCCGATGCCGCGGATCCCGAGCGCACGTTGATGGCCAAGCAGATTGCCGATACCGTTCAGAGAGCGCTCGCCAGGCTGCAACCCGATCTTGCCGAAGCCCTGATGCTCTATGAGGTGGAGGGCAAACCTTACGCGGAGATCGCCGGGATGCTCGATGTCCCGATCGGCACCGTGCGCACCCGGATCTTCC
This sequence comes from Betaproteobacteria bacterium, assembly GCA_025351455.1. Classification (GTDB taxonomy): domain Bacteria; phylum Pseudomonadota; class Gammaproteobacteria; order Burkholderiales; family JACQAP01; genus JACQAP01. Next base: position 12,800 of record JANXVW010000349.1, read on the forward strand.
GGGCGCGGGAATTCATCGCCAAGCGCCTCGAGCCGGTGCTCGACCCGCAACGAAACCGGAGGTGGTAGGCATGTCGCTCAAAGTCTCTCTTCTGCTGGATGGACAGCTTGCACCGGGCGAAGTGAAAACTGCGCTGAATGAAACCGTCGAAGACGCCCGGCTTCGCGACCGCTATACGGTTTATCGTCTGGTGGGCGACGTTTTGCGCGGCAACAGCACGCCTGATGATGGCTACAGCGCGCGCATTTTCGATCGCATGCGCCGTGAGGGCTCGCGCATCGAGGCGGGCTACGATCCGCGTGCCGGCGACGACTGACGTCTAGCTGTCGGCGTTGTCTTTACTCCCCCGATTGCATGGAAGCGGGAGAGACTGGATTGTAGAATTTCCGCCAGAGGATCCGTAAAGCCCTCGACCTCAGGCGAGCGTAGTTCACCAACGCGCAGCATCGCAAGTTTTCGGGGAATCCAGTGCGTGTTGTTTCGCGGCGCCATGCCATCGCGCTTGATACAGTCGCTGAGCATTCTCTTGCGGCAACGAATTTTATCTCGATGTTTCGTTACGTCGTCACGGGTCGAAGACCGGCGATCTCGTTCACGATCAGCGCCGCGATGACCATCCCTCCGCCAACCAGCGCGGCCTGGCTCGGCCGTTCGCCGACGAACAGCCAGACCGACAATGTTCCGAACACGATCTCGAGGATAGAGAGCAAACCGATTTCGGCGGAGGCGAGATAAGGCACGGCTGCCATCATGAGCAGCAGCCCGATGGCGAGCTGCAAGACACCCATCACCGATATCAGTCCGAGGTCGGCCGCGCTGACTGCCAGCGGCAGCGCGAAAGGCAAGGCAACCAGCGTCGAGAAGATTCCGGCCAAAAGTACGGAGGGCATCATGTCGATCGCGTGGCGATGCTTCCTCAGGAGGACAACATTCGCGCCGAAACCGATGGGAATGCACAGGGCGATCAAGTTGCCCGCCCAGCCGGATCCTGATAGCGCATCGAAGAACATGATGACGATGCCGGCGATGGCAATCATCATGGCGCACCAGGTGCGGGGTGCGACTTTCTCGCCGAGGAATAGATAACCGCAGACGGCCGCCACGAATGGCGAAATGCTGCCGACGACGAGCGTGTTGGCGACGGTGGTCAGCGACAGCGCGAGGATAAAGCTGATCATCATGCCGGCGAACAGCATTCCGGTCAGGACCCCCGGCCAGCCCATCGCCCGAATGCGCTGCCAGATGCCGCCGCTGCCGTAGCGGTACGCCAGTACGAGCAACATGAACACGGTCATGAAAAACGATCGCCAGAAAGTGATCTTCCAGCCGTCCGTGACTTCCATGTTGCGCACCAGGACGCCGGCTGTCGCCCAGCACAGCGTGGCGCCGAGCATCAGGGCGATGCCCTTGCGGTGCTCCGCGGGCGTTCGCACTTACTGAAACCTATCCGACGCACGTTCTTCAACGCAAAGACGCAAAGGACGCGAAGAAATCCGAGAGGGATGGGTTCGCAGCGAGAAGTTGGCGATGAGATCCGATAGTAGATAACCGCCAGCGCCGGCATTTCGTGAAGTTTTTTCCATTTTTCCTGACTTTTCCTTTGCGCTCTTTGCGTCTTTGCGGTGCAAAGACTAGGCAAGACTTTTGGGTGCGGGAACGCCAAGCTTTTCGCTCCAGGTTTGCAGCGAGGGCAGGATGCTGGGGTACAGTTCGACGCCTTCCTTCAGTTGTTTTTCGCGGCGGCGCAGTCCGGATTCGCCGGGCAGGCGCACGCGATCGAAGCCAGGGCGCGGCAGCGTGTTGCGGCAGGCGTTCGCGATATGTTCGGTCTGGCGCGTGAAATCGTCGTTGCCGCCGAACAGCGCGGGATCGAATACCTGCACGTAAACATTCGCCGCCCAGCCTTCCACCGGATCCGCGCGACCATGGCCCGACAGGCCTTGCGTCAGCGCCTCGACCAGCAGGCCCAGCGCGTAACCCTTGTGTCCATGGTCGAGTCCGCCGATCGGCAGCAGTCCGCCTTTCGGTTCGTTGAAAATCACCGCGGGATCGTCGGAAGGATTGCCGTAGCCGTCGAGCACCCACTGGCCCGGCAGTTTGCGGTTTTCCTTGTTGAGCCGGCCGGTGAGTCCGTGCGTGGTGATCGACATCGAAACGTCGATCATCACCGGATCACCTTTGGTCGGCCAAGCGGCGGCAATCGGGTTCGGTGTGTGCGTACCGGTGCCGCGTCCGCCGTGCGGCACGACACCGCCGACTTCCGGGCCGGATGAAATCAGCATCACCATCATGCCCTGGTCGGTAACCTTCTTCAGATACGCGGCGAGGCAGGCGATGTGATGGCTGCGGCGGATGGTGACCGTGCAGGTGCCCATCTTCTTTGCCCGTTCCAGCGCGAGGTCGATCGCCTTCGCCGTCAGCCATACACCAGGCAGGCGCATGCCGTCCCAGGTGACCGCCGCAGGAAAGTCAGCGATGACTTTCGGCGATCCCGACTTCGTCATGCCGCCCTTTTCCAGATCATTCAGATAAGGCGCGAGCAACTGCAGGCCGTGCGTCGTATGGCCCAACAGGTCGCCTTCGACCAGGATTTCCGCAACGACTCTGGATTTATCAGGATCGAGTCCGGTCTTGTCGAGGAGGTTTGTCGCGAAGCGCACGAGGTCGTCAGCGCGGTAACGTGGTGTATTCATCTAAGGAATCTCGATTTCTCAATTTCCATCTCAACGCAAAGGCGCAAAGGACGCAAAGGTCGCAAAGGAAATCAATAACACGGGATTGAGGGTAAGTGCGCCAAGTATCCGGCCGCGTCGGAATATTGCCGGGCTCTGGTAGCGAGCCACGAAATCACTTTGCCGTCCTTCCTTTTGTTTTCCTTTGCGACCTTTGCGTTCTTTGCGCCTTTGCCTTGAGGTTTGTTTGAAACCTACATCATTATGATTTGGCGGACGGTGTGGCCGGAGGCGAGGCGGTCGAAGCCTTCGTTAATGTCTTCCAGCTTGATATGGTCGCTCATGAGTTTGTTCACGGGCAGCATGCCGCGGCGATAGAGCTCGATGTAGCGTGGGATATCGCGCGACGCGACGCAGGAGCCAACATAGCTGCCCTTGATGGTGCGTTCCTCGGCGACCATGTTGACGTGCTGCAGCGGCCATCGATGGTCCGGATGCGGCAGGCCGGCGGAGACAGTGGTGCCGCCGCGCCGCGTGATGCGGTACGCGAGTTCCATCGCCTGCACGGAGCCGGCCATTTCCAGTGCGAAGTGCACGCCGCCACCGGTCATTTCCTTGACCTTCTGGATTGCATCCGGATCCTTGGCGTTGACCGTGTCGGTCGCGCCCAGCTCTTTCGCCAGCTTCAACTTGTCGTCGTGCAGGTCGAGGGCAACGATCTGCTGCGCGCCGGCAACGATGGCGCCCAGCAGCGAATTCAGGCCGACGCCGCCGAGTCCCAGCACCGCGACTTTGGAACCAGGAAAGACTTGCGCGGTATTGAACACCGCGCCCACGCCGGTCAGCACCGCGCAACCGAACAGCGCGGCTTCGTCGAACGGCAATGTGCTGTCGATCTTTACCACCGAGCCGCGATTGACCACGCAGTATTCCGCGAACGCGGACACGCCGACGTGGTGATATACGGGTTCGCCTTTCTGGCTCAGGCGCATGCCGCCGTTCAGAAGTTTCCCGGCGCCGTTCGCTTGTTGCCCCGGCTCGCAGCGGCCAGGATGGCCTTCGACGCACGGCGGGCACTGGCCGCAACTTGGCGCGAACACAAGCGCGACGTGATCGCCGACCTTCAGGTCGTTGATGCCGCCGCCGATTTCCTGGACGATGCCCGACGCCTCGTGTCCGAGCACCATCGGCATCTGCCGCGGGCGGTCGCCGTTGACTGTCGAGAGATCGGAGTGGCACAGACTCGCCGCCTTGATCTGCACCAGCACTTCGCGTTGACCCGGTTTGTCGAGCTCGACTTCCTCGATGGTCATCGGCTTGCTGTCCACATACGGTTGCGGAAGGCCCATTTGCCTGATTACCGCGGCTTTTATTTTCATCGTCTACACCTTTAATTCTGGAACCATGGAGGACACGGAGGGCACGGAGGGCACGGAGGAAAAACAAGAACGAGGAAAATCAATGTGCGGGTTGATTGATGTCCGTTTACAGAGCCCGGCGTCCAGATATCACCGGAGAGCCCGCCCACCTCAATCCGTCCATTTTCTCTCCTGAACTTCCTCCGTGTTCTCCGTGGTTCAAGATTTAAGAATGGTCAGTAAGTAGCGCGGCCGCCGGAAAGATCGAACGTTGCGCCGGTAGTAAACGAGCAATCCTCCGTGCAGGCCCACGCAACAGTCGCGGCAATTTCCTCGACCAGGCCGAAGCGGCCCATCGGGATTTTGGACAGCATGTAGTCGATGTGGCTTTGCGCGACCTGGTCGAAAATCGGCGTCTTCACGGCGGCGGGGGTGACGCAGTTGACCGTGATGTTGTTTTTCGCCAGTTCCTTGCCGAGCGATTTGGTCAGACCGATTACTGCGGCTTTCGATGAGCTATAGGCAGAAGCATTCGGGTTGCCTTCCTTGCCCGCGACCGATGCGATATTGACGATGCGGCCGTAGTTGTTCTTGATCATGTGCGCCGCGACGGTGCGGCAGGTATAGAACGTGCCGTTGAGGTTGATGTCGTGCACGCGAATCCATTCATCGACCGGGTAGTCCGCGACGGTGGCATTTTTGCCGGCGACGCCGGCGGAGTTGACCAGCGCATCGACCTTGCCGAAAGCGGCCACAGTCGATTTGAACGCGGCTTCGACCTGCTCGATCTTGCTGACGTCGACCTTGGCCGTGTGGGTTTTCACCGCGCCCAGTACCTTGACGGCCTCGGCCATCGATTGCTCATTGAAATCCCAGATGGCGACATTGGCGCCCGATTGGGCCAGCCGTTTGGCGATGGCCAGGCCGATCCCCGATGCCCCGCCAGTGACGATGGCGCTGCGGCCCTTCATGTCGAGTTGGTTCATTGCACTCCCCCTTAGTATTGGATAGTCAGGCCGCACGGCTACGGGAGCCCGACACGGAAGACCACCATTTTAATTCACCCCGCCCGCCACGGCCAAACCCAATTTATACCGCGTACTGACTACACCCAACACGGAGGCACGGAGAACACGGAGGCCACGGAGGAAATGCGAAAACTGAGGATGGAGGCAGGTTGGATACTTCCGAGCCAGAGGATGCATAACCGTAAGAATTGGCCGCACAGTTTCGACCAAAGTTACACCACAAATTTCAGTTCCCTTTCCTGTCCTGGTTTTCCTCCGTGTTCTCCGTGTCCTGCGTGGGTGGAGGGTGTAGGCGTTAGACAGCCTGGCCGGCGGCATGGCCGCTGGACCAGGCCCACTGGAAGTTGTAGCCGCCGAGGTGGCCGGTGACGTCCACGACTTCGCCGATGAAATACAGGCCCCGTTGTTTGCGGGCTTCCATGGTCTTCGACGAAAGTTCGCTGGTATCCACGCCCCCGAGTGTGACTTCGGCTTTCTTGTAGCCGACGGTGCCGCTCGGACGGATGCGCCAGTCGTGCAGGCGCTCCGCGATTTCGCGCAGGCGCGGCGCATTGAAGCGTTTTACCGGCTGGTTCCCAAAATTGATATCGACCCAGCGCTGGGCGAAGCGCTGCGGCAGGAATTCACCGAGTACGTTCGCGAGCAATTTTTCGAAAGCCTGCACATCCTCGAGAATTTCCAGTGCATCCCGGTCCGGTAGCAGGTTCACCGATAAATCATCACCGGGTCGCCAGTAAGACGAGATCTGCAGGATGGCCGGACCGGACAGGCCGCGGTGGGTGACGAGCAGGTTTTCACGAAAACTTGCATCGTTACAACTGACCACCGCATCGACGGAAATGCCGGAGAGGTCGGCGAACTGCGTCAGGGTGTCCGGTGAAAACGTGAGTCCGACCAGTGCCGGCCGAAGTGATGTGACGGCGATTGCGAATTGTTCGGCGACGCGGTAGCCGAAGGGACTCGCGCCTATTTGCGGAATCGACAGGCCGCCGCTGGCGATGACCAGCGACCGGCAGTCGAACGTCCCGCGATTGGTTGCAATGACGAAGTGTTCCCGTTTTTCGACCGACTCGACTTTCGCCGGCATGCACCATCGCACCTTTGCGTCATTGCATTCCGCTTTGAGCATGTCGATGATCTGTTGCGCGGAATCGTCGCAGAACAACTGGCCGAGTTTCTTCTCATGCCAGGCGATACCGTGCTTTTCCACCAGTGCGATGAAATCGCGCGGCGTGTAGCGCGCCAGTGCCGAGCGGCAGAAATCCGGATTTGCGGAAAGAAAATTCTCTGGCCGCGCATCGAGGTTGGTGAAGTTGCAGCGCCCGCCGCCGGAGATGCGGATTTTTTCGCCGAGCGTTTCCGCATGGTCAAGCAGCACCACGCTGCGGCCGCGCTTGCCTGCTTCGATCGCGCACATCATGCCGGCCGCGCCGGCGCCGATGATGAGGACGTCGGCGCTCATGGCGCCGGCCCTTCATTCACTTGGCAAAGTACAACACGATCAGCAGGATGAAGAGGCCACCGCCGATCCAGACCCAGGCGGGCAGGGCGGAATTGGCCGGTACTTCGGGGATCGCCAAATCGGCCTGGACGGCCGCCGCCGGGCTTGCCAATTCCTCCGCAGGAGCGACAGTCTTGTTGAAGCGAATGAAGAAATCATCCGCCATTTTCTTCGCCACTCCGTCGATCAGCCGCGAGCCGATTTGCGCGAGCTTGCCGCCCACGCTGGCTTGGGCCTTATAAGTGAGCAAGGTCCCGCCACTTTCCGGTGCGAGGCTGACCTGCGCGCTGCCCTTGCCGAAGCCGGCGGCACCGCCGGACCCTTCGAAGGCGAGGGAATAGGCGTTCGGCGGATCGATGTCCGAGAGCAGGAGCTTGCCGCTGAACTTCGCTTTGACCGGGCCGACACTCGCGGTCATCGCCACTTTGTATTCGTTGTCCGATATCCGATCGATGCTTTCGCAGCCTGGAATGCAGGCTTTGAGGATTGCCGGATCGTTGAGCGCCTCCCACACGCGCTGTTGCGGAAGAAGGATGTGCTGTTCGCCGCTCATTTCCATGTCGACGTTTCTCCTGGTTTGTTCAGGCCGGCAGTATGCGCCCGGCCCGGCGGCGTGCGCCGCTTGATTTCGCCGGGCGACCGCAACGAGCGCGCCAGGTCGGTGAGGCTTTCGATGTTGTGCGCGGGCAAGAACGCATCAACGTGCGGCAGCATCAGTCGCACACCGGCCGCCTTCGGCTCGAAATCCTCGAAGCGCAACAGCGGATTGAGCCAGATCAACTGGTGAGACGACTTGTGCAGGCGCTCGATCTGGTCGGTCAGGTCTTCGCCCGCATCGCGGTCGAGCCCGTCGCTGATCAGCATCACCACGGCATTCTGGCCGAGCACGCGGCGCGACCAGCGCTGATTGAATTCCTTAAGCGTGGCGCCGATGCGCGTGCCGCCGGACCAGTCGGCCACCGTCCCCGAAATCGCGTTCAGGGCAACGTCGACATCGCGATGGCGCAACTGCCGCGTGATATTGGTGAGCCGCGTGCCGAAAACAAAACTATGCACGCGGTCGCGATCACTGGTGATGGCATGCAGGAAATGCAGGAACATCCGCGAATACCGGCTCATCGATCCGGAGATGTCGCAAAGCACGACCAGCGGCGGGTGGCGCAGGCGATACGAACGGCGGCGAAGCGGAATGATGTCGGCGTTGCCGCGCAAGCTGGCGCGCAAGGTCGCGCGCAAGTCTACCCGGTGTCCATGCGCATCGGGATGCAGGCGGCGCGTGCGGATCTGCGGGATCGGCAGGCGCAGACCGGCTATCAGCCGTTTCGCCTGTTCCAGTTCCTCCGACGTCATGGTGTCGAAGTCGCGGCGTTGCAGGCGTTCCAGGTCCGAAGCACTCAGCAGGACATCGGGCTCCTCTTCTTCCGAGTCCAGGCGCATCGGCGCTTTCTTTGTCAGTCCAAGCGCCTCGGCGATCCGGTTCGATGTCTGGCTGGCGGAGGGGTTCGGAGGAGAGGCGACCGGCAAGCCCTGCAGCGCGTGATCGAGCAAGTGGCGCTCGCGCCAGAACAGCTTGAATGCCTCGTCGAATAATTCGAATTGCTCGCGCCGCGACAAAAACACCGCCGCCAGCGCCCAGTAAAAATCCTCGCGGTTCTCTACGCCAGCGAGATCGAGCGCCCGCAGTCCATCCATGACCCGATCCGGTCCCACCGGGACGCCCGCCTTGCGCAGCGCGCGGGCGAAGTGGACGACGTTTTCAGCTAGCTTCATTCGAGCCGACTCCCGATCCGGCGCAGGCACGACACGGAGATTGACACACGAGACACAGCGCGGGAATGTTAAAGCAACGGCGGGTAAATGAACAACCTGCGCTGCGCACCGGTTCAGCCGGGCGCGTCACGCAATACGGGATTCCGGCCTTTACGTCGCCGTATCGCACGTCTGGCGGCTGCGACGACAGGATCGACGTGGTAGATTGCCTGCCTTGTATGGAAAGTCACGGAACACAGCAGTCATGAGCGACCCCGAAGGCAGCCGAAAACTCCAGGCGATTGTCGCCGCAGACGTGGTGGGTTACTCGCGCCTGATGCAGGACGACGACGAGGCCACCGTGGCTACGCTCGAAACCTACCGTGGCGTGTTCCGTGAAAAGATCGAGGCGCGCCGTGGAAGAGTCGTGGACATGGTCGGCGACAGTGTGCTCGCCGTGTTCGAGGCCGCTACCGAAGCCGTGAGCACGACTTTCGAAATTCAGAGCGAGATCGCGCAACGCAATGAAGCCTTGCCCGAGGCGCGCCGGATGCGGTTTCGCATCGGCATCAATCTGGGCGAGGTCATCGAACGGCCGGACGGCACCGTGTATGGCGACGGCGTCAACGTGGCAGCGCGTCTTGAGAGCATCGGCGAGCCGGGCGGTATCTGCATCGCGGGCACGGTGCACGATCAAGTCAAAAACCGGCTCAAGGCCGTGTACGAGTTCCTCGGCGAGCAGCAGGTCAAGAACATGGCCGAACCGGTGCGTGCATTCCGCATCCGGCCCGATGCCCAGGGCGAAGTCGCAGTCGCTGTGCCAACCGCGGACGGTGCGGCGACTGCACTTGCCTTGCCGGACAAACCTTCCATCGCCGTGCTGCCGTTCGACAACATGTCGGGCGACCCGGAACAGGAATTTTTCGCGGATGGTGTCGTGGAGGCCGTTACCGCGAGCCTGTCAAGGATCCGCTCCTTTTTCGTGATCGCACGCAACTCGGCCTTCCGCTACAAAGGCCGTCCCGTCGACGTTGAGCAAATCGGCAAGGAGCTGGGGGTGCGCTACGTGCTCGAGGGCAGTGTGCAAAAGGCGGGCGGCCGCGTGCGCATCACCGTGCAACTGATCGACGTGACCAGCGGCGCGCATGTCTGGACGGACCGGGTCGACGGCACGCTCGAAGACGTGTTCGAGCTTCAGGACCGCATCACCGAGCGGGTGGCCGGCGCCATCCAGCCATCGATCCGTCTCGCTGAAATCGAGCGCGCGCGCCGCAAACGACCGCAGGACCTGGGAGCCTATGACCACGCAATGCGCGCCATGCCTCACGTCTGGGCACTGGAAAAAGACGCAAGTGAGAAGGCGCTCGAGTTCCTCGACCGGGCGCTGGCGATCGATCCGGAATATCCGCTCGCGCTCTCGCTCGCAAGCTGGTGCTACGCGCAGCGTGCGGTGTACAACTGGGACGACAATATCGATCTGGCGCGCAGCGACGCGCTGAGACACGCGGAAAAAGCGGCCGAACTGGGTGGGGAGGATCCACTGATCCTCGCCGTGCTCGGTGCTGCGCACACGGTGCTGCGCAATCAGGGCACGGCGCGGGTCATGCTGGAGCGCGCCGTGGCGATCGATCCCAACGCGGCTTGGGCATGGAGCCGCCTGGGCTGGGTGGAAAACTACAGCGACCGGCCTGAGCGCGCAGTCGCGCATTTCGAACGGGCATTGCGATTGAGCCCGCTGGATCCGATGAACTTCAACAATTATGTCGGCATGGGGTCCGCGCACGAAGTAGCCGGACGCTATGACGAGGCCGTTGCGATGTACCGGCGCGCCCTGCAAGAGCGGCCTCACGCGTACTGGATTCTGCGCAACCTGGTATCGGCACTCGCCGGAGCCGGGCGCATGGACGAGGCGGCGGCGGAATTCAAGCGCCTGATGGCTGCCTATCCGGACCTGACCGTGACCAAATTCAGGAACGCAATGGTCTTCTCGTCTGCGACGATCGACCGGATGTGTGGAAATCTCAGGAAAGTGGGCTTGCCGGACTAAGAAAAAGCGCGTTTTTGCTCACTCCGACGGGCGATTCCGCGAAGGACGTGCGGGCTTCGAGAGCGTGGACCTAGCGCGTTGTAATTTCGTCCAGAATGCGGGCGGCATCGCTGCCGCGTACCGCGGCGATATCGTCCTGGTATTTGAGCAGAACGCCCAATGTGTCATTGACGACACCGGCATCCAGCGAGCGGCGGTCGAGTTCGACCAGCGCCCTGGCCCAGTCGATGGTTTCGGCGATGCCGGGACGCTTGAACAAGTCGGCAGCGCGCAGTTTCTGCACGAACGCGACGATGTCGGCGGACAGTTTTTCGGGCAAACCAGGCACCTTGTGCCGGACGATCTCGAGTTCGGCAGCGGCAGTCGGATAGTCCACCCAGTGGTAAAGGCAGCGGCGCTTGACCGCGTCATGAATCTCGCGCGTGCGGTTCGAGGTGATGATGACGATCGGCGGACGCACCGCCTTGATGGTGCCGATTTCGGGGATGGTGACCTGGAAATCGGCCAGCACTTCCAGCAGATAAGCTTCGAATGGTTCGTCGGTGCGGTCCAGCTCGTCGATGAGCAGCACCGGCGCTTCCCCATCCCCCGAATCCAGCGCCTGCAGCAGCGGCCGGCGGATCAGGAAGCGTTCGCTGAAAATGTCTTTCTCGAGTTTTTCGCGCGAGCCCGCGCCTTCAGATTCCGCCAGACGGATTTCGATCATCTGGCGCTGGTAATTCCATTCGTACACGGCCGACGCGATGTCGAGGCCTTCGTAACATTGCAGCCGGATGAGCTGGCGGCCGAGGACATGCGCCAGCACCTTCGCGATCTCCGTCTTGCCCACACCCGCTTCACCTTCCAGGAACAGCGGCCGGCCCATGCGCAACGCGAGAAACACCGCCGTGGCGAGCGAGCGCTCGGCGACGTATTCGCCTTTGGCAAGTAAAACTAACGTGTCGTCAATGGAACCTGGGAGCTTGGAGGGCATAGCTGCTCTTATAGCTGCTCTTTCGGAAATGCCGAACTCGTGCTGGATGTTAACATGGCTCCTGACGCTTGATCCGCACCTTGCCAGGGAAGCAATTACAAAGACAACATGGCAATTCACCCCCACTTCCCGGAGTCACCGTATGCCGTTCTTCCTCCGGACCAGCGCTGGTTTCCGGCCGCCGAGGAATTGCGCAGCACCGCGTACGAGAAACTGCTGCCTCCGCTGGTCGCCAAGATTCGTGTGGAGGTCGCGGTATGGCGGGACGCGGACTACGCGGGCGCCTCTGGTACATCGCGCGCGCTCCTGAACTGGTGGTTTGAAACGGAGCATCTCGTCGAAGAGGCAGACGGATCGATGTCTCCTTTCCGTTACTACTTCGCGCAGCGCGAGGCTGTCGAAACGGTGATTTGGCTTCACGATGTCCGCAAGGTCCGCGACAAATTCGATCTGTTGCGTTTCGATGCTTCAGGCGCCGTTTCGGCTGGCATGTTCGACGAGGCCTGGCCGCGTTATGTGGTCAAGATGGCAACCGGTGCCGGCAAGACCAAGGTCCTGTCCTTGCTCATCGCGTGGAGTTATTTTCATAAGCTCTATGAGCCCGACTCGGCACTCGCCCGGAATTTTCTGGTCATAGCCCCGAACATTATCGTACTCGACCGGTTGCGAGCCGATTTTGACGACCTGCGCATATTCTTCAACGACCCGATCCTCCCCGATAACGGCCATGCGGGCCAGAACTGGCGAGAGGACTTTCAGGTCACGCTGCATATTCAGGACGACGTTCGGGTCGTAAGAGAGACAGGAAATCTGTTTCTTACCAACATCCACCGAGTCTATCTGGGCGACGTGCGCGAGCCCTCGCTGGAAGACGAAGATCTCCGTGACTACTTCCTCGAACCTTTTGGTCCGAAACCAACGGGCAAAACCACTGACTCCAAGACGGATCTGGGCGAAATCGTCCGCGAGATCGACGAGCTGGCTGTATTCAACGACGAGGCGCATCACATTCACGACCCGAAGATGGCCTGGTTCAAGAGTATCCAAGACATCCACCACCGCATGTTGCAGAAGGATGCCCAACTGGCCTTGCAGGTTGATGTCACCGCGACGCCCCGGCATAACAACGGCGCCATATTCGCGCAGACCGTTGCGGACTATCCGCTGGTCGAGGCCATTCACCAGAATGTCGTCAAGCACCCGGTACTGCCGGATGCCGCCAGCCGTTCGCGTCTTGCCGAGCACAAGAGCGCAATTTTCACCGAGCATTACGACGACTACCTCAGACTCGGCATTGAGGAGTGGCGCAAGAGTTACGCCGAACACCAGGCCCTGGGAAAGAAGGCCGTATTGTTCGTCATGGTGGACGACACCAGAAACTGCGACGAGGTCGGTGCGTATCTGGAAAAAATTTGCCCAGAACTTGAGGGTGCGGTGCTCGTCATTCACACCAAGAACAACGGCGAAATATCCGAAGCGGCTTCGGGCAAGAATAAAGAGGAACTTGAGAAACTCCGCAAGGAGGCGAACGACATTGACACCTGGAAATCGCCCCACAAAGCCATCGTCTCGGTGCTCATGCTCAAGGAGGGTTGGGACGTGCGTAACGTCACCACCATCGTTGGGCTACGCGCTTACGTTGCTGCCGCAAACATTCTTCCCGAGCAGACCCTGGGACGAGGCTTGCGCCGCATGTACTTCGGAACGGATATTCCGGAATCCGTATCGGTCATCGGTACTCCCGCCTTCATGGATTTCGTCGAATCCATTCAAAGCGAGGGAGTCACCTTCGAGCGGGTGCCGATGGGACAGGGCGCCGAACGCAGGGATTCGCTCATTGTTGAAGTGGATACCGGGAATAAGGCAAAGAATATTGACGCATTGGACATCGAGATTCCGCGCCTGACCCGCCGATTCAATCGGGAGTTCAAGAATCTCCACTCCCTCGATCCCGCCAAGTTCGCTAACCCGAGGCTTCCGGTCAAGCCTTTCACCGCGGAGGAAACCCGCGAGATCGTCTTCAAGACCATGCTCGATGGCGAACTTCATCACACAATACAACTCGACGCGGCAGGCCCGGCCGATTACCGCTCGGTGGTCGCATTCTTCGCCCGCCAATTACTGAAGGAACTGCGTCTGGTTGGGGGTTACGACGTGCTGTATCCCAGGGTCAGGGATTTTATGGCAGGGCATTTGTTTGCGGGCGGTCCGGTGAATCTCGAAGAACCGGTCGTGCTGCGTAACCTTTCCGAGCCGGAAGCCGGGAAGATACTATTCGATTCGTTCAAGACCGCGATCAACGCGTTGACCATCCGGGACACCGGCTCATCCCGGATCGAGGACCGTATCCGCCTGCGCGAGACGCGGCCTTTCCGTACCGAGAACCGGCCCTATCTTTCGCCGAAGAAATCCCTGTTCAGCAAGATCGTCGGTGAACCTCGTGCGGGAACCTTCGAACTGGCCTTTGCAAAGTTCCTGGACGATGCGCCGGACGTCACAGCTTTCGCCAAGAACTACCTCGCGATCGGGTTCAAAATCGACTATGTAAAGGCGGACGGAGATTTGTCTACCTACACCCCGGATTTCCTCGTGAAGACCACGGACGACACGGTCTGGATAATCGAGACCAAGGGCCGCGAAGAACTCGACCTGCCGCGCAAGATGGCCCGACTTCGTCAATGGTGCATGGAGGCGACCGACGCGAGCAAGACCGAGGGCGGCGCGACATACCGTTTCGTCTATGTGGATCAGCATGGTTTTGAACGTAATTTGCCGAATAACTTTGCAGGCGTTGCCACCAGTTTCAGAGATTTTCAAGAATGACTACGCCGGAGCAAATCGCTGAATGGCTTGCGGCTCCAGAAGGCAGGCAATTGGAGTTCAAGACCGCATCCACCGGCTTCCATTTCGAGAAACTGGTTGACTACTGCGTGGCACTCGCGAACGAAGGTGGCGGCAAGATCATCCTTGGCATTACAGATCGCCGACCGCGAGAGGTGGTGGGGACTAACGCATTTGCCGAACCGGGACGCACCGAGGCGGGGCTTTATGAACGGCTTCGTCATCACATTCGCATTGAGGAAACACGTTATCACTACAAGCGTCTCCTGATCGTGCATGTGCCAAGCCGTTTGCCGGGTGCGGCTTGGGAACACAATGGCCGCTACCTGCGCCGGGCCGGTGATGATCTGGTATCGATCCCCGAAAACGAACTACGCGCGATGTTTGCGGAAACCGGAACGGACTACTCTGCCGAGCCATGTGCTGCGACACTGGTCGATTTAGCCCCGCAGGCATTGGACGAATTTCGTCAGCGCTGGATACGCAAAGCGGGTAATCCACGCATCGCGGAATGGGGCGTCGAGCAGACGTTGAGGGATGCCGAGCTGCTCGTGGATGGCCGATTGAACATCGCGGCACTTGTACTTTTTGGCACCCGCGACGCGCTGGGGAGGCATCTGGCTCAAGCGGAAATTGTTTTTGAATATCGTTCGTCCGAAGCCTCTGGTCCGGCGCAAGAACGGGTTGAATATCGCGAAGGTTTTCTTCTATGCCAGGATGCACTTTGGCAGCGTATCAACTTGCGCAATGACCGTCAGAGTTATCAGGATGGCCTGTTCCGCTACGACATACCGACCTTTGACGAAACCGCTGTCCGCGAAGCCTTGCTCAATGCCGTGGCTCATCGTGACTACCGACTGGGCGGATCAGTTTTTGTTCGGCAGTATGCGCGGCGTCTCGAAATCGTCAGCCCCGGCGGCTTCCCGCCGGGTATCACAGCAGAGAACATCGTAGATCAGCAAAACCCACGCAACCGCCGCCTGGCCGAGGCTATGGGCAAATGTGGCTTGATCGAGCGCTCGGGCCAGGGCTTAAATCTCATGGTTGAAACGGCAATCCGTCAGAGCAAGCCGCTGCCGGATTTCTCCGGCTCTGCTGCACATGAAGTGAGGCTGACGTTGGAAGGGACGGTTCAAGATGCCGCCTTTGTGCGCTTTTTGGAGCGCGTTGGCGAAGTGCGGCTGAGTTCTTTCTCAACACATGACTTCCTTGTTCTCGATGCTTTGCGGCGTGAAAAGCCGCTGACCGATTTTCAGTGCTCGCGGCTACCGGCGTTGATTGAGGCCGGGGCAGTCGAGTCGCATGGGCACGGCCGCGGCGTACGTCATCTGCTTTCGCGTACCCTCTATGCCGCAATCGGGAAGCGGGGCGCCTACACCCGCAAGCGTGGCCTCGATCATGAAACCAACAAGGAACTGCTCTTTAAGCACATCCGGGAAAACGACGTGGATGGTAGCCCGCTGAGTGACCTCAGGCAGGTATTGCCTGCCCTCAGCGGCAAGCAAGTCCAGAACCTCTTGCGGCAGTTGCGAGACGAAGGCCGCGTCCGCGTTATAGGTGCGAGACGTTGGGCACGCTGGCATATGTCTCCAAAGGCGAATTCAGGGTCTTAAGCCGGGTTTAAAGAGGCAAATGAGTTAAATGAAATCAATTTGTTATAAAGCCCAATCATCTTGCTAAAGGCCTGAGTGGTCCAAAGAACACCGATGTCCAAAACCTCAAAACCCGCCTACGACCTCAGCGACGCCGAGAAGCGCGACTTGACCCAGCTCATCCAGCAGGGCAAGGCGCTGCCGGAGAAATACCGCTTCATCCTGTTCGAGGACAAGCGCGAGGTGGAACTGGTTTGGAACGGCAAGAATCGCGAGGTCTGCACCACGGTGCTGCCGTTCCAGTCGCTGGAGCATGTGGACGAACCGCGCCAGGAAGCGCCCGAAGGCCCGCAGATTGATCTGTTCGATACACGCGGACGCCAGATCAAGGGTTGGACCAACAAACTCATCTGGGGTGACAACAAGCTGATTCTCTCCTCGCTCAAGAGCGGCGCACTGCGCCGCCAGATCGAAGACGCGGGCGGACTCAAACTCATCTACATCGACCCGCCCTTCGACGTCGGCGCTGACTTCTCCATGGATATCGAGATCGGCGGCGAGACTTTCCACAAGGAGCCGAACCTGCTGGAACAGATCGCCTACCGCGACACTTGGGGGCGTGGCGCGGATTCATTTATTTCAATGATTTACGAGCGGCTGATTTTAATGCGGGATTTGATGCACAGCGAGGGGAGCATCTATGTGCATTGTGATTGGCGGGTGAATGCATGGATGCGAGCAGTACTGAACGAAATCTTCGGGACAGACAACTTCGTGAATCAACTTTGTTGGCGTCGAACCACGGCGCACGGCGATGCGAAGCAAGGCGCACAACATTTCGATACGGTGGACGACACAATTCTGTTCTTCGCAAAAAGTGAAGAGCTCAAAATTTGGAATACTCAATATGTCCCGTTTTCCGACGAACAGATAGAGGAGCAATACAACAAGACAGAAAACGGGCGAAGGTATCGGCTTGTGACTCCGACTGCCGCCAAACCTGGTGGCGATACCTTGTATGAATGGAAGGGTGTTACCCCCCCCAAAAGGAAGATATTGGGCATATTCGAGGGCGAAGATGGAGGAGTTCGATCAGCAAGGAAAGCTCTACTACTCCAATACCGGTCAACCTTATATCAAATACTACCTCGACGAGCGTCCCGGAGTTGCGGCATCGACAATCTGGTTTGACATGCTGCTCGCGCCGACAGCAAAGGAGCGCGCCGATTACCCAACCCAAAAACCCGAGAAGCTTCTCGAACGCATCCTCAAAGCCAGCAGCAACGAAGGCGATCTCGTCGCCGATTTCTTCTGCGGCTCCGGCACGACGGCGGCGGTGGCGGAGAAGCTCGGTCGCAAGTGGATATGCACCGACCTCGGCAAATTCGGCATCCACACCACGCGCAAGCGCCTGATCCAGGTCCAACGCGAATTGAAGAATTCCGGAAAACCGTTCCGCGCCTTTGAGGTACTCAACCTCGGTCGCTACGAGCGTCAGGCCTATCTGAACGTCGGCGGTCGATTGACCGGAAAGCAGAAGGAACAGGCGCTGGCGCAGAAGGAAGGCGAGTTCCGTGAGTTGATTCTGCGAGCGTACAAAGCGCAGACGCTCGAAGGCGAAAGCTTCTTCCACGGCAAGAACGCGGGGCGCTTGGTGGTGGTCGGCCCGATCAACCTTCCCGTGGGGCGGCTGTTCGTGGAAGAAGTAATCACCGAATGCCGCAAGCGGGGCGCCTCGCGTGCGGACGTGCTCGCCTTCGAGTTCGAAATGGGCCTGTTTCCAGCCGTGCTCGACGAAGCGAAACAAAAAGGCATCGATCTTGCCCCCAAGGCGATCCCTCCGGAAGTGTTCGACAAGCGCGCCGTTGACAAGGGCCAAGTGCGTTTCCACGACATCAGCTTTGTCGAAGCCACGCCGCGCTATGCCAAGAAAGACAAATTAACCCTGCAAATCGAGCTGGCGGATTTTTCGGTGTACTACACTCAGGGATTGCTCGACGCCGTGGCCGCCGAATTGAAGGAAGGTAAAAGCGATGTGGTCTGCGACCTGCGCGGCGACCGTGGCCAGCTCATCAAGGTGAACAAAGACAAACAGGGCGTAATCACCACCGACGTGCTGACCAGGCACTGGACCGACTGGGTGGATTACTGGGCGGTGGATTTCGACTACATGAGCCGCAAGGAAATCATCAAGGTCGCGCGGAGCCTGGGTGTGGAAGGCAGCCTGCCGGGTGTCGAGCCCGTACAGGGTGATTTGACCGAATTCGAGGAGCGCTGGACCGGCGGCTACATCTTCGAGAACGAATGGCAGAGCTTCCGCACGCGGCAAGACCGCAAACTCGAACTGACCTCCGCGCCGCACACCTATACAAAGTCGGGCCGCTATACCGTCGCCGTGAAGGTGATCGATATCAGAAGTGGCTCCGTTTGTTTGAACAGTATTCCCCGATTTATAAGTGGACTGCGGGTCGGTTGTAAAAGGTACAGAGATCGGATTGCACCGGGGGCTTCATCTTAAGCGGCCTGCCTCAATTGCGGCAAGACGGCCAGG
>JANXVW010000005.1 GCA_025351455.1 Betaproteobacteria bacterium
CGATCCAGGCGCGATAGGGTTTGGTGTTGGCGAGGGTGTCCTTGAGTTCCTTGTCGTCGATGATGCGGCCGGCCTCGAGGTCGATCAGGAACATCTTGCCGGGCTGCAGCCGCCACTTCTTGATAATCTTCTCTTCCGGGATCGGCAGCACACCGGTCTCTGACGCCATGACGACCATGTCGTCGCTGGTCACCAGGTAACGGGCGGGGCGCAGGCCGTTGCGGTCCAGCGTCGCGCCGATCTGGCGACCGTCGGAAAACGCTACGGCAGCGGGGCCATCCCACGGCTCCATCATCGCCGCGTGATATTCATAGAAGGCACGCCGGTGCGGGTCCATCAAGGTGTGCTTTTCCCAGGCTTCGGGGATCAGCATCATCATGGCGTGCGCCAACGAATAACCGCTCATGGTCAGCAGTTCGAGCGCGTTGTCGAAGGACGCAGAGTCGGACTGGCCGTCATAAATCAGCGGCCAGACCTTGTCCAGATCCTTGCCCAGGATCGGACTGAAGATGGCACCCTGGCGCGCGCGGATCCAGTTGACGTTTCCGCGCAGAGTATTGATTTCGCCGTTGTGCGCGATCATGCGGAACGGATGCGCCAGGTCCCAGGTAGGGAAAGTATTGGTCGAGAAGCGCTGGTGTACCAGCGCCAGCGCCGACGTCACCCTGGGATCGGAAAGGTCCTTGTAGTAACTGCCGACCTGGCCGGCCAGCAACATGCCTTTGTAGACCAGGGTGCGCGCCGACATCGACGGCACATAAAATTCCTTGCTGTGCTCGAGCTTGAGGGCCTGGATGGCGTGGCCCGCCACCTTGCGGATGATGTAGAGCTTGCGTTCCAGCGCGTCGGTGACGGTGACGCCGGCGCCCCGGCCGATGAAGACCTGGCGAATCACCGGTTCGATCTTTTTCACCGATTCGCCGAGGCTGGTGCTGTCGCAGGGCACATCACGCCATCCGAGCAGGACCTGGCCTTCGTCCTTGATCGCGCGCTCGATTTCGTACTCGCAGGCCAATCGCGAAGCCGGCTCCTGCGGCAGGAAGATCATGCCCACGCCGTACTCGCCGAGCGGCGGCAGCTTGATGCCCCGGGCGGCCATTTCCTCGCGGAAGAACTGGTCTGGGATCTGGATCAGTATGCCGGCGCCATCGCCAGCCAGCGGATCGGCCCCGACCGCCCCGCGGTGAGTCAGGTTCTTGAGGATCAGCAGCCCCTGCGCGATGATGGCATGGCTGCGGGCACCCTTGATGTTCGCGACGAACCCCACGCCGCAGGCATCATGTTCGTTGGCCGGGTTATAAAGACCCTGCTTGGCGGGTAAATTCGGATGAGCCATGTCGTCTTGCCTCTGCGCCGTATCGGTAGTGGTGCCCGTCCCGCTGATCGCCGGGACGGTCGAATACTCGGGGGGAGCTGTGATGTTACCGCGATTGCCCGCGCCCTTTCAATAAAGGGCGGTCGTCGGAAGGCGGGCCCACGCCACCAAGATGGGTCCGGTTTTCACGGGTGCAACGTCTGGTTCCGCATAGTCCCGGACCGGCTGTCCCTGGGGTCTCCGGGCAATCCGGTCCGCAGATTCAAGTCTCCTCCACGGTAAACAGCCGGCGGTGCTCGCGGATGGCATAGCGATCGGTCATCCCGGCGACGTAGTCGGCAATCGCCCTGGGCAGGTCGATTTCGGCCCGGACCTGGAATTCCGGGGGCAGCAGGCGCGCGTCACCATAAAAAGCCCGGAACAGGTCGGTGACGATGCGCTTCGCCTTGTTGCTCATCCGCGCCACCCGGTAATGCTGATACAAGTGCTTGTGCAGGAATTTCTTGAGTTCCTGTTGCTGCTCCTGGATGCCCGCACTAAACGCAATCAGCGGCGGGGCATTGCGCACGTCGTCGACGCCACCGGGATGATGCTGTGCAATCAACGCCCGGCTGCGCTCGGTCAGATCGGAAACCAGGGTGTTGATCATGCGCCTGACCGTTTCATGGATCAGGCGTCGGTCGACGAGCGCCGGGTACTGTGCTTTCACGCTATCGAGATGCTGCGAAAATATGCGCACGGACGCTAGCTGTTCGATGGATATCAAACCCGAGCGCAAGCCGTCGTCGACATCGTGATTGTTGTAGGCAATTTCGTCTGCCAGGTTGGCGATCTGCGCTTCCAGCGACGGACGCATTTTACGCATGAAGCGCTCGCCTATTTCGCCCAGTTCTTGCGCATTCTTGAGGGAGCAATGCTTCAGGATTCCTTCGCGGGTTTCGAAGCACAGGTTTAAGCCCTCGAATGCCGCATAGCGTTGTTCCAGGACATCGACGACACGCAACGACTGGAGGTTGTGCTCAAAACCTCCGTAGTCCTTCATGCAGTCGTTCAGCGCGTCTTGGCCGGCGTGGCCGAACGGGGTATGGCCGAGATCGTGAGCCAGCGACACGGCCTCGACCAGATCCTCATTGAGGCCGAGATTGCGCGCCACTGAACGCCCGATCTGCGCGACCTCGATGCTGTGGGTCAGCCGGGTACGGAACAGGTCGCCTTCGTGATTGACGAAAACCTGGGTCTTGTACTCAAGACGGCGAAAGGCGGCAGAGTGGATGATGCGGTCGCGATCGCGCTGGAATTCGGTGCGGCCCACGGGGGGCGCTTCGACGATCTGCCTGCCGCGGGATGCTGCGGGATTGGCGGCATAGGCCGCCAGTTCATACATGCGCCGCCGTTCCCGCGAGGACTTCGCGCAAATCCCGCAGATCGAAATCCGATGTCATGTAGGCCTTGCCCAGGGATTGCAGCAGGACCAGGCGCAACTTGCCGTTCTCGACTTTCTTGTCATGTCCCATGAGTTCGAGATAGCGGTCTTGGCCAAGCGAAGGAGCTTCGACCGGGAGGCCAGCGCGCACGAACAGGTCGGCCATGCGTCGAACCTCAGCGTGCGTCAACAATCCCATGCGCTCGGAGAGTCGTGCCGCCAGCATGGTTCCGGCCGCCACGGCCTCCCCATGCAGCCAGGTCCCAAAACCCAGTCCAGTTTCGATCGCGTGGCCGAAGGTGTGGCCAAGATTGAGCAGCGCGCGTTCGCCTGTCTCGCGTTCATCTGCGGCGACCACGGCTGCCTTGTTCTCGCACGAGCGCGTGACGGCATAAGCGAGCGCCGCGGGATCGCGTTCGTTCAATTTGCCGATATTCGCTTCCAGCCAGCCGAGAAAAGGCAGATCCATGATCAGGCCATACTTGATGACCTCGGCCAATCCGGCGGAGAGTTCGCGGGCAGGCAGTGTGTCGAGCATCGCGGTATCCGCCAGCACCATTCTGGGCTGGTAGAAGGCGCCGATCATGTTCTTGCCGAGCGGGTGATTGATGGCTGTCTTGCCGCCGACGGAAGAATCCACTTGAGCCAGCAATGTCGTCGGTACCTGGATGAATGGCACCCCTCTCTGATAGCTGGCCGCCGCAAAACCGGCAAGATCGCCGACCACTCCGCCGCCGAGGGCGATGATCGCGGATTTGCGTTCGCAACGATTCGAAAGCAGCGCATCGAAGATCGCGTTCAGCGTCTGCCAGTTCTTGTGCTCCTCCCCGTCGGGTAATACCACCGGAACGATTTCCACCCCCGCACCGCGCAGCGCCGCACTGAACTTGTCGAGATAAAGGGCAGCGACCGTGGAATTGGTGATCACGGAAACTTTGCGTTGCGGCAGGTGGGGCAGAATCAGGTCCGCGCGCGCAAGCAGTCCTTCTCCGATGTGAATCGGGTAAGCCCGGGCGCCGAGCCCGACGGTTACGGTTCGCATTGAGGTTGATCCATTGTAGTTGGTTGATCCCGGCATTCCAGTACGTGATGCAGCCGGTTCACCAGGGAGGTCAGGCTTTGGCTGCCAGTATCAATGGTGATGTGGGCGACTTCGCGATACAGGGGATCGCGCGTTTCAAACAAGTCGTTCAGCCGCGCAAGCGGATCCGCGGTTTGCAAAAGCGGCCGGTTCTTGTCGTGCCG
Organism: Betaproteobacteria bacterium; assembly: GCA_025351455.1. Classification (GTDB taxonomy): domain Bacteria; phylum Pseudomonadota; class Gammaproteobacteria; order Burkholderiales; family JACQAP01; genus JACQAP01. The sequence goes on from JANXVW010000005.1 coordinate 3,984, forward strand.
GGTTCGGTTTAGCAGATCTTTGACGCTGGCGCGCAGATACACGACTGTGCCCCTCGCGCGCAGCCTTTCCCTGTTCTCTGATGCCAGCACTGCGCCGCCTCCGGTAGCGAGCACGACATTTTCCAATACGGTCAATTCGTCCAGAACGGCCGATTCGCGACTGCGGAAACCCGGCTCCCCTTCGATTTCGAAAATCACCGGTATTTTTACTCCGGTGCGCTCTTCGATTACGAGATCCGAGTCATGAAACACTTTGTTTAGACGCTTTGCGAGGACGCGTCCCACGGAAGTCTTGCCCGCCCCCATCATTCCGACCAGGAAAATGTTTCCCGGTACGGCTGAGCCATCGTGTCCAGCAAGCGGGGGGGTCGCATCACGCATGGAGTCATTCTAGCGAAACCATGGGTGGGCAAGCAGCAGGCGGGCAAAAAAACGGCCGCAGAGCGCTGCGGCCGTCGGGGATTGCGCGCCCTTAGCGGACGCTAAGGGTATCTTTGATGACTCTCGGCGTAACGAAGATCAGCAGTTCGCGCTTGTCATTGCGCTTCAAATCCTGGCGGAAGAAAAATCCCAGCAGGGGAATGTCCCCGAGCAGCGGCACCTTGGTCAAAGTAGAAGATTCTTCCTGCGTGTAGATGCCGCCAAGGCCCACCGTGCCGCCGTTCTCCACCAGTACTTCCGTCGATACCTGCTTGGTGTCGATGGCAGGACCGGCGCTGGTGTTTGCACCGACGCTGTCCTTGTTCACGTTCAACTTCATCATGATGTTGTCGTCCGGCGTGATCTGCGGCTTGACCTTGAGGCTCAGGGTCGCCTTGCGGAACGATACGCTCGTCGCACCACTGCTCGTCGCCTGCTGGTAGGGGATTTCCGTACCTTGTTCGATGATGGCTTCAACGTTGTCCGCGGTGATCACGCGCGGACTCGATATGATCTTGCCCTTGCCGTCCGCCTGCAACGCAGTGATTTCCAGGTTCAGGAACTTTGTCATCGCATCGTTCATGAGGATCAGGGAGAGTTGCCCCGGAATCACGCCGCCGAGACCTGGAGCCGCCATGTTGACGAATGTTGAATCGGCAAGAAAATTTGGAGTATCGGTGGTTTGCCCGCTGTGAGCACCCGTATCGATCAGCCCGCCGCCGATCAGCGCCCTGCGGTTGCCTCCGGGAATCTGGTCGCCGCGGCCCGACGTGTCGTGATAACCCAGCCTTGCGCCGACGTTGCGGCTAAAGGTGTCAGTCGCTTCGACTATCCGCGCTTCGATCAATACCTGGCGTGTAGCGCGATCAGTCTTCTTGAGCAGTTCGCGGACTTCGTCGAGCTTGCTGGGCGTGTCCTGGACGAAAATCTGATTGGTTCTGGTATCGACGACAGCGCTGCCGCGTTTGGACAGAATTCTCTGGGTGGCGTCAGTAATGACTTTCTGGAAATCCTCTGCCTTCTGATAGTTCATCTGGAAGCTTTCCGTGCGCAGCGGTTCCAGTTCGGAAATCTGCGCACGTGCTTCCAGGGCCAGTTTCTCCTTCGTGGCCAGTTCGTCACGCGGGGCAATCCAGACCACATTGCCGGTCTTGCGCATATCCAGGCCTTTGGCTTGCAGAATGATGTCTAACGCCTGGTCCCATGGAACGTCCTTCAGACGCAGCGTCAGGTTGCCGGTCACCGTGTCGCTGGTGATGATGTTCAGGCTCGTGAAATCCGCGATGACCTGCAATACGGCGCGCACCTCGATATTCTGGAAGTTCAGGGACAGTTTCTCACCGGTATAGCCGCTCTGAGCCTTCGGTTTGCCCGATTCATCGACCACCGGCTTCACTTCAATGATGAATCGGCTGTCCGTCTGATAGGCCGATTGTTCCCAACGCCCTTTCGGCGTAATCGTGATTCGCGTATTCGCGCCGGAACGGGTCACTTCGAAATTGTCGACCTGGGTGCCGAAGTCGGTGACGTCGTAACGCCGCTCCAGGGCGGGCGGCAAGGCAGTCTGGATGAAATCCACCAGAACGCTCTTGCCCTGCTGGCGCAAATCGATGCCTGTCGTCGCGTCCGACAGGTCGACGATGATCTGTGCTTCGCCGTTCCGGCCGCGACGGAAATCAACGTCGCGTACCGCGTGGCCTTCCGCAGCGGCCTTGGGTTCTGCAAAAGCAGTGGACGTGTCGGGGGTCGTCGCTGCCGCCGCGCCCCCTTCCAAAGTGATGACTACTGCGTTTCCATCGATCTTGGTGTCGTACTTCACCATCTTGGTGAGGTTGAGTACCACCCGGGTCCGGCCACCCGATTGGCCCAGCCTGATCGTGCGCAAATCACCCTGGTTTACGTCCTGCGAATTTTTTCCGAGACCATTCGTGGTGCTGGGAAAATCGAACGCAACTCGCGGCGGGTTGTTGACGGTAAATGCCGCCGGGGGGTTGGTCGGCGTATCCTTGAACCCGAGCTTGACCGTTACGGTACCCGCTTGCGTTGAAACGTCTATCGACTGAATGACGTTGCCGGCGGGAGGCGCGGCTTTATCCTGGCCCTGTGCAACCGTGCTCACCAGGAACACCATTCCCAGCGAGGCTGCGAGTTTAATCAAACGACCGATGCGTTTCATATTCGCGTGCTCCTTGAGTTCATTGCTCGAGCAGCTGCAAACTGCTTGTGCGCTCGGTCCAGGATCCCGATGAAGAATCCTGGATGACTTCCTTGAGTGTCACCGTCGATTCGCTGATTGAGGTCACGACACCGAAATTTTGGCCAAGATAGTTGCCGGACTTGACGCGATACAGGTTGTTGTCCGGCGTCTTGATCAGCGCGAAGCGAATCTGCTTCTGTTCCAGGGTGCCGACCATTTGGAGACTTTCGAGCGGAAAGGCTTCCAGCGCTTCCTTGCGCCGGTTCAGGTCGGGGCGCGGACCACCGCCCGTCCCACCACGCGAGTCTGCAACGGTCTTGCGCGGCTTGAAGGGATCCGACAAATCAAAGGCGTTGTAAGCAAAAGGTTCGAACTGCCTGACCTCGGGGATCGGTTCCACCCGACCGCGCAGTCCCTCACCCGACTCCTTGACGAACGTCTTCAGGTCGGAAAACTGTTCGCCCCCGCAACCGAAGAGGAACAGGACCGCGACCACCATGGCTGAAAGGGCGCGCATCATTTCTTCTTGGGAGCGGCGGCGTCACGGGCAGCCTTGCGCTGAGCCGCAACTTCGCTGTCATCCAGGTAACGAAATGTTTTGGCGACGGCATCCAGGGTCAGGCCGGTCTTGCTCGTGCTGAGCGCAATATCGTTCAGCGTGACGATGCGGGATAGCTGGGAAATGTCGCTCGCAAAGGCACCAATGTCATGGTAATTACCGGCGAGCTTGATTGTTATCGGCAGTTCCGCATAGAACTCCGAGCGGGTTTCGGCTGGCGCCGGGCGGAACAGTTCGAACTGCAGGCCGCGTCCGAGACCTGCCTGGTTGATGTCCGTAAGCAAAGCTTCCATCTCCGACTTGTTTGGCAACTGCTTCAACATTTCACCGAAGGATTCCTCGATCTCCGCCAATTGCTTGCGATAGGCCTCGAGGTTTACGGCCTGCTTTTTCTTGTCCAGAAAGGAAGTCCGCAGCTCCTGTTCCTTGTCGCGGTCCCTCGCCAGTTCGTCAAGCTGGTTCTGCCAATCGAACCAATAGCCGGCGAACACCAGCACAAGAAGCAGGATAAACAGGGCACCGAGCTTCGGTAGGGCCGGCCAGCTGCCGATATCGCGTGGATTCAGTCTTCGGAGGTCTTCGAGCGTCATGGGCGTCAGGTTTTCGGCGCGGGGGGCACGGCGGCGGGCGCGCCCGGTCTCGGATTGGCGCTTTCTTCCTTGGGCCGCGAAATACTGACGTTCAGATTGAATTCATTCAGCAGAGCATTCTCGACGGTGACCGCTTTGATTTCAATCAGCGTCGGTGACTCGAGCCAGGGAGAAGCCTCGAAATTGCGCATCAACGTCGATACCCGCGCATTGGAGGTCGCATAGCCGACCACGTTCACCTTTTGGCCGGTCTGCTTCACGGATTTCAGATACACGCCATCCGGCAGCTGCCGGACCAGCTGGTCGAGCAACCGGACCGTCTCGGTGCGGTTTGTTTGCAGGGATTCCACAACGCGCTTGCGCGCGAGCAACGCTTGTGTTTGCTCTTTCAGTTTCCTGATTTCATCGATCTGCTTGTCCAGCTGCACGATCTCCGATTCCAGGTACTTGTTGCGTTCAACCTGGTTTTCGATGCGACCGGCGAAAAAGATATGTACCGCGACGACGATGGCACCCGCCAGGGCAAGTGTCAGGCCGGCAAGGACGAAGAATTGCTGCTGCTGGGCCTTGCGCCGTGCGGCGCGATGCGGCAATAGGTTGATTGGAATCATTCGTCGAACCTCCGCAGCGCGAGGCCGCAGGCCACCAGCAACGCCGGTGCGTCGACCGTCAATTGCGCTTGGCGAACTTTAGAGGAGATTTCCATTCCAACGAACGGATTCGCAATCACCGTATTAACCTGGGTACGCTCCGCGACCACTTCCGGAAGCCCGGGTATCGTCGCCGAACCGCCTGACAAGAATATATGGTGAACCTGGTTGAACTGCGTTGACGTGAAGAAGAATTGCAGCGCCCGGGCAATTTCGAGTGCCAGGGTATCCATGAACGGCGCCAGCACCTCGGAGTCATAGGTGTCGGGCAATCCGCCGTTGCGCTTGGCTGCTTCTGCCTCTTCCACCGAAAGGCTGTAGTGCCGCATGATTTCCTGCGTCAGTTGATTGCCGCCGAAAGGCTGCTCGCGCATGTATACGGATTGGCCATTGCGCAAAACGTTGATGTTCATCATCGACGCCCCCACGTCGACGACGGCGATGGTCTGATCGCGACCGGCATCGGGTAGCTGGCCCTGCATCAACTCGAACGCATTCTGGGAGGCAAAAGCATCAATATCCATGACCGTCGCCTTGAGACCCACCGATTCCGCGACGGCAACCCGGTCTTCCACCTTTTCCTTGCGCGAGGCTGCAATCAGCACTTCGACATCTTCCGTGCTGTTGGGCGCAGGCCCCAGGGTCTGGAAGTCGAGGTTAACTTCTTCAAGTGCAAACGGGATGTATTGGTTGGCTTCGGTTTCCACCTGGGCCTCAAGCTGCTCGTCGGTCTGACCGGCGGGCACTACGATCTTCTTGGTGATGACCGCTGCGGAGGGCAAGGCCATGGCCAGATTCTTGGCCCGGGAGCCCATGCGCTTCCAGCCGCGGCGCAACGCATCACCCACCTCTTCAAGGTTCATGATGTTGCCGTCGACGACAGCATCCTTGGGCAACGGCTCGATCGTATAGCGCTCGAGACGATACCGCCCTCTGCCAGACCCGGTCAGTTCCACCATTTTCACCGACGACGAACTAATGTCGACGCCGATCAAAGGGGGTGACTTGGCCTTTAGCAGGCTGCCGATGAAATCGGCGTCAAATGCAAATTTTCCCTTGAACATTGGCCGTTTAGGCGCGATACGTATAATCTACATTAAATGCTAGCAACAACTATTTTGCATGTAAAGCGTTTTTATGTGGAATTCTGTTGCCATCCGGCAACACCTTATATAATGCGGCTCGTTTTCTTCTCCGCACCTTCCGCGGTTGTCTAAAATGTTTTCCCGCTGGTGGATCTATCCCCTCATAGGGCTGGCAGCCCTTGCTGTGTCCCTCGCTTTGGTCGTGGGTTACGCCGCAGTGGTGGCCTATCCAAAGCTGCCTTCCCTGGATGCCCTGACGTCCTATCAGCCGAAAATACCCCTGCAGATTTTCAGCATGGAAGGCAGCCTCATCGGCGAATTCGGGGAAGAAAAACGTGCGTTCCTGAAGATCGACCAGACACCCGACCTGCTGCGTAAAGCCATCATCGCCGCTGAAGACGAGCGCTTTTACGAGCACGGCGGCGTGGACTACATAGGCGTCATCCGCGCCGCGCTGTCGAACTTCGCCTCCGCAAGCACCCGCCAAGGTGCCAGCACGATCACCATGCAGGTGGCGCGCAATTTCTTCCTGAGTACTGAAAAGACCTTCAGTCGCAAATTCAGCGAGGCATTGCTCGCATTCAAGATCGAGCATAGCCTGACCAAGGACGAGATCCTGCAGCTGTACATCAACCAGATCTATCTCGGCCAGCGCGCTTACGGCTTTGGCGCCGCCTCCCAGGTCTATTTCGGCAAACAACTCGACCAATTGAGCGTGGCGGAAATCTCCATGCTCGCCGGCCTGCCCAAGGCGCCTTCCCGCTACAACCCGGTCGTCAACATGGGCCGGGCAAAAATTCGCCAGCGCTATGTGTTGCGGCGAATGGCGGAGCTGGGATACATCAACGACGAGCAGTTCAAGAAGGCCGAAGCCCAACCGATCATCATTTCGCGCCAGATCCAGGAATTCTCGACCCGCGCCGACCACTTTGCCGAGATGGTGCGCCAGGCCATCTACGACGCCTACAAGGAAGAAGCCTACACGCGAGGATTCCGCGTCTACACCACGCTTTCGAAAATTCACCAGGACGCCGCCTTCAAGGCATTGCGGGCCGGCGTCTTCGAGTACGACAAGCGCCAGGGTTATCGTGGCGCCGAAGGCTATTTCAACCTGCCGAAGGAAGAAGTCAGCGAAGAAGCCCTGGAAGACGCGTTGCAGGAGGAACTGGAAAGCGACGATGTCTATCCTGCTATCGCATTGGATATCGATGCCAAGGGGGTCAAGGCGTATCGCAAGGGCGGCGAGACCGTGACCATCACTGGGGACGGACTCAAGTTTGCTGGCCGCATGATCGGCAACAAGGCGCCGACGAAGGTCCGACTCAAGCGCGGCGCGTTGATCCGTATCCAGGCCGATTCCAAGGGTAACTGGCAGATCGTACAACTGCCGCAGGTCGAATCCGCCCTCGTCTCGGTAGACACCGACAACGGCGCAATTCGCGCGCTCGTCGGGGGCTTCGATTTCTATCGAAATAAATATAACCATGTTACCCAGGCACGCCGCCAGCCGGGTTCGAGTTTCAAGCCGTTCATCTATTCCGCGGCCCTCGAAAAGGGATTTACGCCCGCGACTATTATCAACGATGCCCCTCTGACCATTGACGCCAGCGAAACCGGGTCGGTCAACTGGCAGCCGCGAAATTTCGATGGCAGCTTCGACGGCCCCATCCGCATGCGCACGGCGCTGACAAAATCGAAAAACCTGGTGTCAATCCGTATCCTGCAGGCGATCACGCCCCAATATGCGCAGGACTATATCTCGCGCTTCGGTTTCGATCCCAAGCAGCATCCGCCCTATCTGACAATGGCGCTCGGCGCGGGATCGGCCACACCCCTGGAGATGGTGATGGGTTATACCGTCTTCGCCAACGGCGGCTATCGTATGACCCCTTACTTCATCGAGCGCATCGAAGATGCCCAGGGCACGGTACTCGGCAAGGCCAATCCAGTCGTCGTCGGCAAGGGTGCGGAGCGGGTTCTCGACGCGCGCAACGCCTTCATCATGACCAACATGATGCAGGATGTAATCCGCGGCGGGACCGGTGCGCGGGCGATGGCGCTCGGCAGAATCGACCTCGCCGGCAAGACCGGCACGACCAACGAACAACTGGATGCATGGTTTGCGGGTTTCCAGCGCCATCTGGCTTCGGTGGTATGGGTCGGCTACGATATTCCACGCACGCTCGGCGACCGCGAAACGGGTGCCGTTGTGGCGTTGCCGATATGGATGTCCTATATGGGCGCGGTTCTGAAGGGCCAGCCGGAGGAATTGCCCATCGCGCCGGAAGGTGTGGTCGCCGTGGCCATCAATCCGGAGACCGGCTTGCGCGACAAGCACGCGCCGACGCCGATGATCGAATATTTCTATCATGAGAACATCCCACCGGAGCAGGAAGGCGGGCCGGAAAACGAAGGCGGCGATTCACCCAAGCCGCCGGAGGAAGTAAAGGACCAGTTGTACTGACCGCGATGCCGAGAGACAACGGCAACAACAGACAGATGCGGGAACGCATCGCGCATTTGGCCGCGCGATTGATGGCCGTCGACGGCATCGACGATTACGCACTTGCCAAGCGCAAGGCCGCGCGCCAGGCCGGCGCACCAGACACCCGCAACCTTCCCAACAACGACGAAGTCGAGCACGCGCTGCGCGCCTACCAGCAGCTGTATCAGGCTGATGAGCAACGCGAACGCTTGCTTCATTTGCGCCAGCGCGCCCGCGAGATGATGGAATTGCTGGCCGCCTTCGATCCCTATCTTTCGGGCGCGGTCCTCTCCGGCTGCGCGGGGAAATATTCGGACATCGACCTGCTGCTATTCACGGACAGCATGAAGGACGTGGAAATGTTCCTGCTCAACCGGCAAATTGCCTATCGCAGCGCCGAACGCCGCCTCCAAATTGGCGACGAATCGCGCGGGGTGCCGAACTTCCGCGTTAGCACGGACGATGCGGATTTCGACATCACCGTATTCACCCCGCGCGACCTGCGTGCGCGTATACGCGCCACGCCCGAGGGCCGGCCGCTGGAACGCGTACGCATAGACTGGCTGGATGCCGAGCTTGCGCTTGCTGGAAACGACGTGGCCGGCTCCTGAGCGGGTCCTTAAGCTTCTTCCTTGAGCCAGGCGGCTGCGTCGAGCGCGAAGTAAGTCAGGATTGCATCGGCACCGGCCCGCTTGAACGACAGCAAGGCTTCCATGACGCATTTACGTTCATCGATCCAGCCATTCTGCCCGGCCGCCTTGAGCATCGCGTACTCGCCGCTGACTTGGTACACCATGGTAGGCGCGCCGAATTTATCTTTCACGCGGCGCACCATGTCCAGGTAAGGCATGCCAGGCTTCACCATTACCATGTCGGCGCCTTCTTCGAGGTCCATCCCCACTTCCCACAACGCCTCGTTGGAATTGGCCGGGTCGACCTGATAGGTGTATTTGTTGCCCTTGCCAAGCGTTGCGGAAGAGCCCACCGCGTCCCGGAACGGGCCGTAAAAACTCGACGCATATTTGGCGGCATAGGCAAGGATGCGCGTATGGATGTACTTGCCTGCATCGAGCGCCTCGCGCAGCGCACCGATGCGGCCGTCCATCATGTCCGACGGCGCAACGATGTCGACGCCGGCCTGCGCATGCGATAACGCCTGTTTTACCAGCGTCTCGATGGTCTCGTCGTTGAGCACATAACCGCTGTCATCGATGAGCCCGTCCTGTCCGTGGCTCGTATAGGGATCGAGCGCGATGTCGGTAATGACGCCGAGTTCGGGAAAGTTCGCCTTGAGCGCGCGAATCGTGCGCGGAGCCAAGCCTTGCGGATTGAAGGCTTCCCGTGCATCTGCGGTTCGCAAACTGTTATCCACCACCGGAAAAAGCGCGATGGCCGGAATTTTCAGCTCCACACAGCGCCGCGCCTGCTCGAGAAGCCGGTCGATGGACATGCGATCCACCCCCGGCATGGAGGGCACGGCTTCGCTGCGGTTCTGCCCGTCGATGACGAATACCGGATAAATCAGGTCGTCTGAGGACAGGCGATGCTCCCGTACCAGCCGGCGTGAAAACTCGTCGTGGCGCAGCCGGCGCATCCTGCGGCGCGGAAACTTTCCCAATACATGCATGACGGTCTATCCTCTCGTACTGACGGTAATTTATTGAAATAATTTAAAAATTAAGCCATCGGAACTTTCGCCCGCGGCGGCACTCTGAGTCCTTAGACAGAGATGTCTCCCGCTTCACCTCCCTGAGCGGGTGCCTTAATCCAATTGAGGCTTGCTTGGCCCCCCGGTTTTAGTCCCCTTTAACCGGGGGGTTTTTTATTTTACCCGCCGGCCTCCGCCTGGGCCGGGGCGTACCAACGGTTCAACACCGCTTCTGCCTCGTCAAGGCCGATTCTGCTGTGTGCTGAGAACAAAGAGACCGAGACATTCGGAAAATCTGCGGCCAGAATCTTGGTCGTATTCCGTAGCTGTTCCATCTGCGGTTGCCGGCCGAGTTTGTCGGCTTTGGCCAGCAGGACATGAGCCGGCTTTCCCGTTCCTTCGAACCACGCCAGCAGTTGGCGGTCGAGGTCCTTCATCGGATGGCGGATGTCCATGATCACGATCAGGCCGCGCAGCGCCGGGCGCAGTTGCAAATAGCCCGAGATCAGCTGCTCCCATTCGTTTCTCATGCCCCGCGGGACCTTGGCATAGCCGTAACCCGGCAAGTCCACCAGAAAACGCTCTGGTCCGAGGCTAAAAAAATTGATCTGCTGCGTGCGCCCCGGCGTTTTGCTGACGAATGCCATGCGATGGCGTTGCGCAAGCGCGTTGATGGCGCTTGATTTGCCGGCGTTCGAGCGACCGGCAAAGGCGACCTCCACCTGCGACGGCGGCAGCCCGCTTTCGTCTGCGGCCGAGGTGAAGAACGCAATGTCGCGAAACAACCCTGATTGGCTCATGAGTTACGTTAAAATATCGATGCGGTCGGGCCCGGCGTGGTGCCTGATTCCGCGGCAAATCAGGGAGCATTCATGAATCGTTTCGTGGCGACGCTGATCGCACTCATGTCCATCACTTCTGCGCACGCTGCGGGCGACGCCGCCAAGGGGCAGGCGATCGTCGGCAAGGTATGCGCTGCCTGTCATGGATTCGACGGCAACAGTTTCCTGCCGGCCAATCCGAGCCTCGCCGGGCAACATGAGGACTATCTGTTCAAGCAATTGACGGAATTCAAATCGGGAGCGCGCAGCAATCCGGTCATGGCTGCCATGGTGGCGAACCTTTCGGCCGAAGACATGCGTGATCTGGCGGCATATTACTCTTCGCAAAAACCGAAACAGATGGGCGCCAAGGACAAGGATCTGGTCGCGCAAGGTCGCAAGCTCTATCGTGGCGGCAATGCAGCGAACGGAGTTGCGGCGTGTGCCGGCTGCCATTCGCCCAACGGCGCCGGAATTCCGGCTCAATATCCTCGACTTGCCAGCCAGCATGCCGACTACGTTGCCTCGCAGCTGAAAGCCTTCCGTGCCGGAGAGCGCGCCAACGATCCCAACCAGATGATGCGATCCACGGCCGTCAAGCTGACCGACAAGGAAATCGCCGCGCTCGCGGAATACATCTCGGGGTTGCATTAAGGCGCCGGCAATTTTCACGCAGCGGGGGCTTTTCCAAACGCGTTTTTTGCGGCCGCCACGGTCGCCTCGATTTGCGCATCGCCGTGCGCGGCGGATACAAATCCGGCTTCATAGGCGGATGGCGCGAAGTACACGCCTTCAGCCAGCAGAGCATGATAAAAGCGATTGAATGCCGCCTTGTCGCATTCCATGACCTGCGCGTAAGTCTCCGGCGGCGTCGCACGGAAATAAACCCCGAACATTCCTCCCACCGACTGCGCGGAAAATGCAATGCCCGAATCGCGTGCGACAGTCTGAAGTCCACCGACAAGTTTCGTAGTATTCGCCGTCAGGCGTTCGAAAAATCCGGGAACCTGAACCAGTTTGAGTGTCGCGAGGCCCGCGGCAACCGCGACCGGATTCCCCGACAGCGTGCCGGCCTGATAAACCGGGCCCAGCGGCGCGATTGACTGCATGATGTCGCGCCGGCCGCCGAATGCCCCGACCGGCATGCCGCCACCGATGACTTTGCCGAGCGTGGTGAGATCCGGCGTGATGCCGAACAAGCCCTGTGCGCCCTGCAGACCAACGCGAAACCCCGTCATCACCTCGTCGAAAATCAAGACCGCGCCGTAGCGCGTGCATAGCCCGCGCATCGCATTGAGGAATTCCTTGGCGGGCTTGACCAGGTTCATGTTGCCGGCCACCGGCTCGACGATAACTGCCGCAATTTTGTCGCCTTGCGCCTTGAAAGCGCCTTCCAGCATGGCTGTATCATTATAGTCGAGCACGATGGTATGCGCGGTGATCTCCGCAGGTACGCCCGCAGAACTCGGTTGCCCCAGGGTCAACGCGCCCGAGCCCGCTTTCACCAGCAACGAATCGGCATGGCCGTGATAGCAACCTTCAAATTTGACGATCTTCGGCCGCCCGGTAAAACCGCGCGCGAGGCGGATCGCCGTCATCGTTGCTTCGGTGCCTGAACTGACCAGGCGCACCTGCTGCATCGAAGGCAGGCAATGGGTGATCCATTCGGCCATCTCCAGTTCGGATTCGGTCGGCGCGCCGAAGCTCAGACCCAGGGCGGCGGCATCCTGTACGGCCTTGACGACCTGCGGATGGGCATGGCCAAGCACGAGCGGCCCCCAGGAACCGACGTAATCGATATAACGCCGTCCATCGGCGTCCCACACATATGGGCCTTCGCCGCGTGCGAAAAAAACCGGCGTGCCCCCGACCGAACGGAATGCCCGCACCGGCGAATTGACGCCTCCGGGGATGACGTGCTGCGATTTTTCGAACAGGAGTTCGTTTCTGGATTTCACGCTGAGTCTCACGAATTGAGGGGGATGGAAAACAGGCGCGCAAACCGGCGCGCTTGCGCCTCGACGTCGGGCGCATCGAACAGGGTACTGACTACAGCAATGGCATCCGCACCGGCGGCAATCAATGCGGCAGCATTGTCCTCGCTAATGCCGCCGATTGCGACGACCGGGAGCGAAATTTCCGACGCCGCGATGCGCAGGAGGTCCAGACCTGCCCGTTGCGCCATGGGCTTGGTGGCCGAGGGGAAAAAACTGCCGAAGGCCACGTAGTCTGCACCTTGTAATTGCGCTGCCCGTGCGCGGACGATATCGTCATAGCAGGACACACCAATCAGCTTTCCATGTCCCAGCACAGCACGCGCCGCGACCACGTCGCCGTCGTCCTTGCCAAGGTGGACGCCATCGGCGCCGACCGCTCGGGCAAGCTCGACGCTGTCGTTAACGATGAAAAGGGCGTTGTGCGACCGGCACAAGCGTGCAATCTGCGCCGCCTGCGCGTGGCGCAGCGAGTCTTCGGCCGACTTGCTGCGGTATTGCACGACATGGGCGCCGCCGCGCAACGCCGCGTCGACCTTGCCGATCAGCGCAATTGAGTCGACCGATTCCGGCGTGACGGCGTACAAACCGTTAACGCGCTTGCTCATCCTCCCGCTCTTCCTCACGGGCCCAGAAGAGGCGATCCGGCACCAGTTGCCCCATGCCGGTCCGATAGGCGTACTTGAGCGTCTGCCACGTATATTCCTGCGCATCGCGCACCGCTTCCGGAATGGCAAGGCCGTTGGCGATGGTCGCCGCTACGGCAGAGGCCAGCGTGCATCCCGAGCCGTGATAGGTGCCCGCAAGCCGCTGCCAGGAATCCGTTCGCACCACACCCTGCTGCTCGTAAAGCGTATTGATGACCTGCGGCGTATTTTCGTGCGTGCCGGTGATCAGCACGTATTCGCAACCCAGGGCCAGAATCCTGCGCGCGCATTCCCCGAGGTCTGGATTGTCGTCTTCGTCGGCATCGTCATCCTGTGCAAGCCGGCGCACTTCCAGGCTGTTGGGCGTAATCAGGGTCGTCTGCGGGATCAGCAGTTCGCGCATGGCCGAAATGAGATCCTCGGAAACCAGTTGGTCGCCCCGCCCCGAGGCGAGGATCGGATCAAGCACCAGCGGAATATCGGGATAGTCGGATACCACCTCCGCGATCGCCGCGACGGCTTCGACGCTGCCGAGCAGGCCGATCTTGAACACCGCGACCGGCACGTCTTCGAGCACGCAACGCGCCTGGTCCGCCACCCACTCCGCGTCGATGGGCAGCATATCCTCCACACCCATGGTGTCCTGGATCGTGATGGCTGTGACCACAGACAGCGCATGGCATCCCATGCTCGACAGCGTGAGAATGTCCGCCTGCATGCCGGCTCCTCCGCTCGGATCAGTGCCGGAAAATACGAGAACAATGGGAGGCGATGCAGGCACGGCGGTGTAGGTCGCGGCGGCGTTTCGACTAAAATGGAAGTTTAACCGAAAGCCCCGCTCACTATGGCCGCGAACGACGACCAACCCTACAAGACCTACATGTGTTTAATCTGCGGATTCATTTATGATGAAGACGCAGGTCTGCCCGAGGAGGGCATTCCCGCCGGCACCCGCTGGGAGGACGTTCCCGTCAACTGGGTGTGTCCGGAATGCGGCGCGCGCAAGGAAGACTTCGAGCTGGTCGAAATCTAGAAGAGACGGACATGCGAATACTCCACACGATGTTGCGCGTCGGCGACCTGAAGCGCTCAATCGATTTCTACACCAACGTGCTGGGCATGCAGGTTCTGCGTCAAAAGGACTATCCCGACGGCCGATTCACGCTGGCCTTCGTCGGCTACGGCGCCGAAGACAAGGAGGCTGTGCTCGAACTGACCCATAACTGGGACACGGGCAAATACGATCTTGGCACCGGCTACGGGCACGTCGCGCTGGAAGTCGACGATGCCTACAAGGCCTGCGACGAAGTCAAAAGGCGCGGCGGCAGGGTCACGCGCGAAGCCGGCCCGATGAAGCATGGGACCACTGTGATCGCTTTTGTCGAAGATCCGGACGGCTACAAGATCGAGTTCATCCAGCGCAAACACTGACGCTGCAGTTCAGGCTGCGTCGTCAGCGATAAAATTTGCGATGCGCACGAAATCATCGACGCTCAGGGTCTCCCCCCGCGCCGCCGGATCGATCCCGAGTTGCTCGAAACCTGCCGTGGTCAGTTTTTCCCGCAGAGTATTGCGCAGCGTCTTGCGCCGCTGGCCGAACGCGCGCATCACCACGTCGGCGAACAAATCCTCGTTGCGTGCAACATGCGGCAACGCCTTGTACGGAATCATGCGCACGATCGACGACCAGACCTTGGGCGCCGGCCGAAATGCGGTGGGCGGAACATCGAACAGGGAATCGATGCTCCAGCGATACTGCAACATGACCGACAACCTTCCGTATTCGGCGCTGCCGGGTTGCGCGCTCATGCGCTCGACGACTTCGCGCTGGAGCATGAAGTGTGCATCGCGGACTGCGCAGGCGGCGCCGGTCAAATGAAATAACAATGGCGTGGAAATGTTGTAGGGGAGGTTTCCGACCACGCGCAAGTCGCCACCGAGGGCAGTGAAATCGAATTCGAGCGCGTCGCCTTCGTGTATGGTCAACCGGTCAACAGAATGGGCTGCGCGCAGGTCAGCCACAATGTCGCGGTCGATTTCGATCACGTCAAGATGGCCGAGACGCTGTAACAGGGGCAGCGTCAATGCGCCAAGGCCTGGGCCGATCTCAACGATCCGTTCATCGGGTTGCGGACGTATGGCCGCGATAATCTGTTCGACCACACTCCGATCCTCGAGGAAATTCTGGCCAAAACGTTTGCGTGGTATATGCACGGAATTCCGGCAACTGGCGCCTCAGTGAAAACTCACAAGCGCCGCATCTGACGTGGAATCACCGATGACGGCGCGGCAACTGCGAATGCCGCCGCGCTTCAGTGTTCGTCCAGGCGCAATTCCACGTACGCACGGTCGCGTTGCTGGCGTACCCATTCCTGGTAAGCCTCGTCGGCCTTGCGCGTGCGGATCGACTGGCGTGCAAGCACGCGCTGGCGTTCCTTGGACATGTCTTCGTTGCGCCGCTCGACGACCTGGATAAGGTGCCAGCCGAAGGGAGATTGCACCGGGTCGCTGACCTGTCCCGGCTCAAGGCCATTCATTGCGCGTTCAAACTCCGGCACCGTGTCCCCGGGGGACAGCCAGCCCAGGTCGCCCCCGCGCGACGCGCTCGCATCCTCGGATTGCAGGCGCGCCAGCTCGATGAAGCTGGTGCCATTTTCAATGCGCTCCTTGAGGTTGGTCAACCGCTGCTTGGCTTCCGCCTCGGACACCACTTCGTTGAGACGGATCAGGATATGCCGCGCGTGCGTCTGCTGGATGATCACCGGGGAGTCATTGCCGCGTTTGTCCGCCAGCTTGATGATATGGAATCCATTGGCGCTGCGCAGGACCGGGCTGACGTCCCCGACTTTCATGGTCTTGACGGAGTCTACGAAAATCTGCGGAAGACGCGCAGCCGGCCGCCACCCCAGCGGCCCGCCGTCAAGTGCATTCTGCGCGTCCGATACGCCAGCGGAAACCTGTCGGAAATCCGCGCCGCCCTTGATCTGCTCGAGCGCCTTTTCGGCGATGATGCGCTTGGTCTGGATCTGTTCCGGGCTGGCCTGTTCGGGCACCAGGACCAGTATATGGGAAAGGCTGTACTCCTCGTCCTTGCCGCCCTGACTTAGCTGGTTCTTCAGGTAATTGTCGATCTCGGCATCAGTGATCAGGATCTTGCTGTCGACTTCGCGTTCCTTGAGCCGCGCGATCAGGATTTCGTTGCGCAATTCTTCCCGAAAACGATTGAAGTCGATGCCATCGCCCTCCAGCATTTTGCGAAATGCCTCGGGCGAAACCTTGTTTTCCTGCGCAATGCGTTCGATCGAGCGTTGCAACTGCGTGTCGTCCACGCGCAATCCAGTCTCCTTGGCGGTCTGTGCGAGCACTTTTGCAGTGATCAGCCGTTCGAGCAATTGGCGCTCGAGAACATCCGCAGCCGGCAAGGGCGTACCTTGGCGTTTGAGCTGCTGCGACGCGATTTTTACCTGTTCGTCGAGATCGAGCCTGGTGACGACTTCGCTGTTGACCACGGCGACGACCCGGTCCAGTACCAGGTTTTCGCTTTTCTTTCGTTCGTCCGGCGCTGCCGCTGCCGGCAACGCGATGCACAGTATCAATGCGTAGAAGTGAATTCGATTTTTCATATTCATTGCTGCAAATCGGATGGAATACGTTACTGCGGCTATAGACAAGGGCATCGGGCGGGCGTTCCCGCATCAAAACGACGGGAACGGATTGAAATGGATCGGCCGGTTGTCGTTCGTTTTTTCATAGCCGCTGATATTCTGGCGCAGCAGTTCCAGCGGGCTCGAACCGATGCGCGATACCCCCGTCAACTCCAGCTGAAAGAACATCGCGTTGACGTACTCCTGAGTCGCGCTGGCGAATCGGTGCAGGACAACTCGTGCTGCCCAGCAGCCCGCATTGTACTCGAGCCCAAACAGTCCCTCCAGCAGGCGCTTGTCCTGCAAGGAGTAGTTGTACCGTACCAATCCCGTCCAGCGGCCGCCTATCGGCCATTCCGCGGATAAATCCGCCTGCTCGAGGGAATCCCGGGTAAAGCGGTAGCCAAGATTCAATACTTTGCCGATCTCCGGCTGATAACGCAGCACGGCATTGCCGCGTTCCACTCGGCTCTGTTCGATGCTGTATTGCACACCCAGATCCGTATACCAGTGATTGGCAATCTGTCCGGTCATCGCGGCCAGCACATCGGAACGAGTCGAATCGCGCACCTGCGGCGTAAGTGAGACCTGCTGTTCCTTGAAGTAGAAGCGCTCGCCGAGCGTGAAACGCAGTTGCTCATTGCCGGACTCCGCATCGATCAGGCGGCTCGTCACTGCGGCGGTTAGCTGGTTCGCGTCGTTGATGCGGTCGCCGCCACTGAATTGGTTCTCCGTGAAAATCTGCGCCAGGTTGAAATCGGCCAACGCAGTATCGAAATTCGGCAGCTGGTCCTGTTGGCGGAAGGGAATGTAGACATAGTAAAGGCGCGGCTCGAGCGTCTGCAGGAACGCCCGTCCCCATAACGTGGCCTCGCGTTCGAAAGTCAGCGCGCTGTCCAGGCTGTAGATCGGCAGAGTCCTCGTCTCGTTGGTGCGATTCGAATCCTCGAACGAATAACTCGTCGTGTGGTAACCGATCTTGGGCGTTATATAGAAAAAAGAATTCTGGAATGGCGCGCTGATCGATGGATAGAGCGTCTCCCGTCTGCCGTTGAGCAGGAACGGGTGGTCGAACTCGACGTACTCCCCCTGCATGCCAAAATCGAGGTACGCGTCGGTCTGGCGCAGCATGTTGAGCGTGATCTGCGGCACGCGTGCGTAAGGCGGCGTCACCGGGGCCAGCGGATCCTGCAAAGTCTGGAATCGCTGCACTCGGGTATTAACGGTCCACCAGTTTCCATCATAGAACAGGTCCCCCTCCCGGTTCAGGTTGGTCTGCGACGTGGCGGATATCTTGTCACTCAGGTCCGTGAAATAAGTGTCGTCGGACACGCCTTGCAGGTCCACTGCGCCGGAAAATCCGTTGCCGAAATTCTGCCGGTGTTGCCAAGAGTAGCCATAGCGGGTCTGATTCTTCTGCCGGTCGTCGGGCAGGTACTCGCTGCGCACCTCACCATTGAGACCTGGCTCGAGGTAGCGGAAATCGCCGCTCATGAGCACACCGCGCTTGGCCAGAATGCGCGGAGAGATGGTTGCGTCGTGATTCGGCGCGATGTTCCAATAGAACGGCTGGGTATACTCGAAGCCGCTCTGTCCCGTGCTGCCGATGGTGGGCGGAAGCAGCCCGGTCTTGCGGCGGCCGCTCAGCGAGAAGTCCAGGTAGGGTGAGTACAGGATCGGCACGCCTTTGAACACGACTGTAGCGTTTTGCGCGACGCCGACGTCCCGGATCCGGTCCAATTCCAGGCGGTCGACGCGCATGTACCAGTCTTCGTCGCCTACCTCGCAATTGGTGTAGGTCGCCTTGCGGATCTTGTAAAGATCGCGATTCTCGGCAACCAGCCGGGTCGCGCCGCCGCGGGCTTTGTAGCGCCCAAGCCTGTACTCCGGCTTGTCGATATAGCCGCTGTCGTTCTGCAAATCGTAGAACAGCTGATCGCCGGTGATGACGTCGCCTTCTTTTTCAAACCGCACGTGGCCGGTCGCGGTGATTTGTTCGTCCGGAAAAGACAGATGCAACCGATCGGAAAACACCGCGGCACCGCGTTTGCGAAGTCGTACGCTGCCAGTGGCATCCAGTTCCTGGTCCTGGTTACCGTCGATGCTGTCAGCGTCGAGAAACAACGTGGGAGGATCATCGCGGCCCAGCGCATACGGAATCAGCTCCGGCTGCATGCGCAGTTTCAAGCCGGGTTCCTCGGCGTGCGCGTCGGACGCGACAGACAGGATCAACACCAGGACTGCAGATGTGACACGGGAACGATGCATGCGGGTTGTTGATCGAGGCGAGGTGCTAAAATCTCACAAATCATCCCTCAAGGCAACGAAGCAGCTTGGATCGTTACGCGCTCCTGCAGGACTGGCTGACCCGCCAGCTTCCCGGAAGGACCTTCTCCCTTGCGCCGGCTTCGGCGGATGCCAGCTTCCGGCGCTATTTCCGCGTGACCCTGCCGGACACCTCTCTCATCGTCATGGATGCACCGCCGGAGCAGGAGGATTGCCGACCGTTCGTGCACGTGGCGGGACTCATGGCCAACGCGGGACTCAATGTCCCCGCGGTGCTCGCGCAGGACCTGACCTTGGGTTTCCTGTTGTTGTCGGACCTGGGTTCGACCACTTATCTTGCCGCGCTTAACGAAGATAATGCCGACGGCTTGTTCAGTGATGCCATCGATGCGCTGATCCGCTGGCAACTGGCGAGCCGCGAAGGCGTGCTGCCTCCCTACGACGAAGCCTTGCTGCGGCGCGAACTTCACCTGTTCCCCGAATGGTACGTTCATCGCCATCTCGGCATTGAACTCGATGCGCTGCAACGCGAATCGCTGGAAGCGGTGTTCCGCCTTGTCCTGTCGAATAATCTGGCGCAGCCCTGCACGTTTGTGCATCGCGATTACATGCCACGCAACCTGATGCTGACCGAGCCCAATCCCGGCGTGCTCGACTTCCAGGACGCGGTGTACGGGCCGGTCACCTATGACGTGGCCTGCCTTTTCAAGGATGCTTTCGTGAGCTGGGAGGAGCGGCGCGTTCTCGACTGGACAATTCGCTACTGGGAACGCGCGCGGCGGGCGGGATTGCCCGTCAACAGTGACTTCGGCGAGTTCTATCGCGACTTCGAATGGATGGGATTGCAGCGTCACCTCAAAGTGCTCGGCATCTTTGCGCGCATCTGCCATCGCGACGGCAAGCCCGCTTATGTCAAGGACACACCGCGTTTCCTCGGTTACGCTCGCGCGGTGGCAGGTCGCTATGCGCCGCTGGCGCCGCTGTTGCGCCTGCTCGATCAACTCGCCGATCGCAAACCGGCGATCGGCTACACGTTCTGAATCGGGTGTCGCGGCGGTCCGTTCCCGTTGCAATGATTCTCGCCGCCGGCCGCGGCGAACGCATGCGGCCGCTGACCGATCGCACGCACAAATCGATGTTGCCGGTCGGCAGCAAGCCGCTGCTCTTCAGGCATCTGGAAAAACTGGCCGACGCCGGTTTCGGCAGGGTGGTGATCAACCATGCCCATCTGGGCGAACAGATCGAATCCGCCGTTGGCGACGGTGGGCGCTGGAATCTCGCCGTCCGCTTCTCGCCGGAGGCCCAAGCGCTGGAAACCGCTGGCGGCATTCGCAATGCGCTGCCGCTGCTGCGCGAGCCGGTGTTTGCCGTCGTCAACGCCGACGTCTACAGCGACTACGACTATGCCCGTCTTGCTGACACGATCCTGCAGATGCAGGCGGTAACGCTCGCACACCTCGTGCTGGTCGACAATCCGCCGCATCATCCGCAAGGTGATTTTTCCCTGGAAGGCGGCCTGGTACGCGCCGGCTCTGCAGATCTGCTCACATTCAGCGGCATCGGCGTCTATCGCGCAGCGTTGTTCGCCCCGATCGCACCAGGAAGCAAACAGGCACTGGCGCCTTTGCTGCGCGCGCAGGTGGTCCTTGGCAAGATCACCGGTGAGCATTTTCGCGGGGAATGGGACGACATCGGCACACCGCAGCGCCTGGCCGATCTCGAGGCACGGCTTCGGCAACCGCCCCGCGTGTAACCCGCATTCCGGCTCGTAGCCGTACAGGCCGTATAATTCATGGTCTATTTCCTTCGGAACGCCGCAGCATGAACGATCCCTCCATGTACGCCCGTCGCCGCGCCCAACTGGCCACTTTGATGGAGGACGGGGTTGCAGTGTTACGTACCGCTCCGGAACGCGCGCGCAATCGCGATTCATCTTACCCATTCCGCTTCGACAGCTATTTCCACTATCTCACCGGTTTTCCCGAACCCGAGGCGGTCATGGTGCTTTGCGCTGGAAATACGCCGAAGAGCATCCTGTTCTGCCGCGAAAAGGATATCGAGCGCGAGATCTGGGACGGCTTTCGCTACGGCCCGGACAGGGCGCGGGACGTTTTCGGATTCGATGAAACGTTTCCGATTGCAAAGATCGATGAGTTATTGCCGCAACTGCTTGCCAATCAGCGGGCGGTGTTTTGCGATGTCGGCGCGGACCCGGGCTGGGACCAGCAGGTGATCGGCTGGATCAACAAGGTGCGCACACAGGTCCGGTCGGGGGTGAGCGCGCCGGGCGAGATTCGCGACATCCGCCGCATCCTCGACGACATGCGGCTCGTCAAGGACGAACACGAGATCGCCATCATGAAGCGCGCAGCCGCCATTTCTTCGCAAGCGCATCGGCGTGCCATGAGCGCTACGCGCCCCGGCATGCACGAGTACGAACTGGAGGCCGAACTGATCCACGAATTCCGGCGCCAGGGGGCGCAGTCTCCCGCCTATACATCGATCGTGGCAGGCGGGGCCAATGCCTGCGTTCTGCATTACGTGCAAAACGATGCTGTGCTCAATGCCGGCGACGTCGTGCTGATCGATGCGGGATGCGAACTCGACGGCTATGCTTCGGACATCACGCGTACTTTCCCGGTGAGCGGAAAATTCTCGGGGCCGCAGCGCGATATCTATCAGCTCGTGCTGTCGGCCCAGGCGGCAGCCGTCGCGCAAGTTAAACCCGGCAATGAATGGGAAGCGCCCCACGACGCGGCAGTGAAAGTGCTGGCGCAGGGCATGGTGGACCTCGGGTTGTGCAACGGCAGCGCGGATGGCGTGATCGAGTCGGGTGACTACCGGCGTTTTTACATGCACCGCACCGGCCACTGGCTGGGCATGGACGTGCATGATGCCGGCGACTACAAGCGCGACGGCGCCTGGCTTGCGCTGAAGCCGGGCATGGTGCTGACGGTCGAGCCGGGCTGCTATGTCCGTCCGGGGGAAGGCGTGCCGGAGAAATTCTGGAATATCGGCGTGCGCATCGAAGATGATGCGCTGGTGACCGGGAGCGGTTGCGAAATCATCACCTCTGCGCCGAAGTTCATCGACGAAATCGAAGCGCTGATGCGCCGCTGACGTCGCACAACGATTCATGCCCCAGCTCTGGGTCGCCGCGATCCCCGGAACCTTGCCGTGAGCGGGCATGACTTCGATATCGTGATCGTCGGCGGCGGACCGGTCGGTGCGGCCGTGGCGATCGCACTTGTGGGCAGCGGCCTCAGCGTTGCCGTAATCGAAGCCCGCACAGGCGCGGGCACCAGCAAGGATGCGCGCACGCTGGCCATGTCCTATGGCAGCCGACTGATCCTCGAACGACTCGGCATCTGGCCGCAACTCGAACCGGTCACGCCGATCGAATCCATCCATGTGTCGCAACGCGGCGGTTTTGGCCGCACGCTGTTAAGCGCGCAGGAAGCGCACTTGCCCGCGCTCGGTTATGTCGTGCGCTATGCCGGATTGCAACAGGCTTTCGGAAAGGCCCTCGCGTCTGAGCACATAACGTTGCTGGCGGGTGCCGAAGTCACTGACACGCAATCCACCGCCGATGGCGTAACGATCGAATATCGCCAGCAGACGAGCGTGCAGTCGATTACGGCGCGCCTGCTGATTGTCGCTGACGGCGGCGCCAGCGCTGGCTTGCGCGCCGGCGCGACGGTGAAGAGCCGGGAATATGGCCAGCATGCCGTGGTCGGCCTGGTCGAAACTTCACAGCCGCACGCGCGGAAAGCTTACGAGCGCTTCACACCGGACGGCCCGATCGCATTGTTGCCGTTCGAGCATCGCTGCGCATTGGTCTGGACCGCCGCACCCGATGCGGTCGATAGCTTGATGGCGCTTCCGCCAACCGGCTTCCTGGAGAAATTGCAGCGGCATTTCGGCGATCGCGCAGGACGTTTCATGTCCATTGAAGCGCGTGCCCGCTTTCCGCTGACTTTGCGTTATGTCGCGGATCCGGTCCTGCCGCGCACCGTCCTGCTCGGCAATGCCGCGCAAGCGCTGCATCCGATTGCCGGCCAGGGCTTCAACCTGGGATTACGCGACGCCTGGGAATTAGCAGAAACGCTGCTGAGCGACCCGACCCTGGATCCGGGAGGCGACGCTTGCCTGGCGAAATATCGGGCCGTGCGCCGGCCGGACCGGTTGCGCGGCATTGCGCTAACCCATTCGCTGGTCAAGATTTTCTCCAACGATTTTGCGCCGCTGCAGGTCACTCGCGGCGCCGCGTTATCGTTGCTCGAACTCGTTCCCCCGGTCAAACGCGCCTTCATGCAGCGCATGATCTTCGGCGCATAGCGATGACAAGCGCTGCCGCTCGTTCTCCAATGCGCATCCTTTGCGCTAGAATGGCGGTCCACTTTTTCCGTCCGGCACCGGAATGCAGATCGGTCCGCATCTTCTCAGGAACAATCTGATCGTCGCGCCCATGGCCGGCGTGACCGATCGGCCATTTCGCAAATTGTGCAAAGCGATGGGGGCGGGCATGGCCGTTTCGGAAATGATTTCGTCGAATGCACAGCTCTGGAATACGGCGAAATCGCGGCGCCGCGCGGATCATGAGGGAGAAGTCGACCCCATTTCGGTGCAGATTGCCGGAGCCGATCCGGTCGCGATGGCGCAAGCGGCCCGCTACAACGCGGATCGCGGCGCACAAATCATCGACATCAACATGGGCTGCCCGGCCAAGAAGGTCTGCAACGTCTCCGCAGGATCGGCCCTGCTGCAGAACGAGCCGCTGGTCGGCCGGATTCTCGACGCCGTTGTAGCGGCCGTTGACATTCCGGTGACGCTAAAAATTCGCACTGGATGGAATCTGCAGAACCGCAATGCCGTGCGTGTGGCCGAAATCGCGCAATCCGCCGGCATCAAAGCGTTGTCGATTCACGGCCGTACCCGCGCCTGTGCCTTCGTCGGTGACGTTGAATACGACACCATCGCCGACGTGAAATCGCGCGTCGGCATTCCGGTCATCGCCAATGGCGACATCGATTCGCCGGAAAAAGCCCGCGAAGTATTGCGCCGGACCGGCGCGGATGCGCTGATGATCGGCCGCGCAGCGCAGGGAAGGCCGTGGATTTTCCGCGAGATCCAGCACTACCTGTTGTTCGGTTGCCATCTCCCGGCGCCGAAAATAGCCGAGATCGGTGACGTTCTGGTACAGCATTTGCATGAGCTCTACGCGCTCTACGGCGAACTTGGCGGCGTTCGCGTCGCGCGCAAGCATATCGGCTGGTATGTCAGGGGGCTTGAAGGCGCCACGGAATTCCGCCAGGCAATGAACAAACTGGAAACTACGCAACAGCAGCTCGCCGCCGTGGAAACCTATCTCGCCGGACTCGCATCCTGTGGGGATCGCCTGACCTATATCGAGGAACTCGCGGCATGATCAACGAAAACGAAATCGCCCGCTGCGTGCGCAAGGCCATGGACGGCTACTTCCGCGACCTGGAAGGCGAACGTCCGTGCGCGATTTACGACATGGTGATGAATTCGGTCGAGAAGCCGCTGCTGGAAATCGTGCTGCACCGGGTCTCCGGAAACCAGACGCAGGCCGCGCAATTGTTGGGCATGAACCGCAATACCCTGCGCAAGAAAATGAAGGACTACGACATCAAATAAGGCGTCGAGTCCCCGGATACCCACCGCCCGCTCGTTACCGACGGGCGGTTTATTTTTGGACCAAGTACGATAAACCGATCCCGATGAACAAGCGCAAAGCCCTGATCAGCCTGTCCGATAAAACCGGTGCGGTGGAACTTGCCCGCGACCTGCACGCATTCGGCATCGACATCCTGTCGACAGGCGGCACGGCCAGGCTGCTTCGCGAAGCAAATGTGCCGGTCGTCGAGATCGGCGATTACACCGGTTTTCCGGAAATACTCGATGGCCGCGTGAAAACCCTGCATCCGAAAGTGCACGCCGGCATCCTCGCGCGCCGTGACCTGCCCGAGCACATGCAGGCCATAGCCCATGCCGACATTCCTGTCATCGAGCTTGTGGTCGTCAATCTCTATCCCTTCGCGCAAACGATTGCCAAGCCCGGATGCACACTGGAAGAGGCAATCGAGAATATCGACATCGGCGGCCCGACCATGGTGCGCGCGGCGGCAAAGAACTGGCAGCATGTGGCCATCGTCACGGATCCGGCCGACTATCCTGCATTGATTACCGAAATGAAATCGGCCAATGGCGCGATCAGCCTCGAGACGCGTTTCCGCCTGGCGAGGAAGGCCTTTTCGCACACGGCGGCTTACGACGGCGCGATCAGCAACTACCTGACCGCCACTGACATCAACGGTGCAACCAGCACATTTCCCGAACAAATCAACATGAGCTTCGCCAAACTCCAGGATTTGCGTTATGGCGAAAATCCGCACCAGCAAGCGGCGTTCTATCGCGACCTGCGCCCGGTGCCGGGCGCGCTCAGCAATTACCGGCAATTGCAGGGCAAGGAATTGTCCTACAACAACATCGCCGATGCGGACGCCGCCTGGGAATGCGTCAAGACCTTTGCGGGGCCGGCCTGCGTCATCATCAAGCACGCCAATCCCTGTGGCGTTGCCGTCGCGGCGGGCACCGCGGAAGCGTATCGCCGTGCATTCAAGACCGATCCGACTTCCGCGTTCGGCGGCATCATTGCGTTCAATCGCGACATCGATCTCGAAACCGCCGAAGCGCTGTCCCAGCAGTTCATGGAAGTCCTCATCGCGCCACGCATCGCCGCGGATGCGGCTGCCGCGCTGGCCAAAAAAACCAATGTGCGGGTCCTGGAAGTGCCGATCGAGGACGGCGCGAACCTGTACGACAGCAAACGCGTCGGTGGCGGCTTGCTGGTGCAGACACCCGATGCGATGAACGTGCAGATCTCCGACATGCGCATCGTGACGAAGAAGCAGCCCTCGCCCCGGCAGACTGCCGATCTGCTGTTTGCCTGGCGCGTGGCGAAGTTCGTCAAATCCAACGCGATCGTGTTCTGTGGCAACGGCATGACACTGGGCGTGGGAGCGGGGCAGATGAGCCGCGTGGACAGTGCGCGCATCGCGTCGATCAAGGCCGAGAATGCCGGACTGTCGCTCAAGGGCTCAGTCGTCGCGTCCGACGCCTTCTTTCCGTTTCGCGATGGCGTTGACGTCGTGGCGAAGGCAGGTGCGACGGCCATCATTCAGCCCGGCGGCAGCGTGCGCGACGAGGAAGTCATTGCCGCCGCCGACGAGCATGGCGTTGCGATGGTGCTGACCGGCGTGCGTCATTTCCGTCACTAGAGCATTCTGAGCCGTCAATTTATCTCCGGGACCTGACCAATGAATCTACTGGTAATTGGTAGCGGTGGTCGCGAGCACGCATTGGCGTGGCGGCTCGCACAGTCGCCGCGCATCGGCCGCGTCTATGTTGCGCCGGGCAACGCCGGCACGGCGCGTGAAGACGGACTGTTCAATCTGGCGCTCACGGCCATCCCCGACCTGGTCTCATTCGCCCGCAAGGAAGCGATCGCGCTGACCGTGGTCGGCCCGGAAGCGCCCCTGTCGGCCGGCATTGTCGATGCGTTTCGGGCGGCCGGCCTGAAGATTTTCGGCCCCACGCGCGCGGCCGCGCAACTCGAAGCGTCGAAAGATTTCGCCAAGGCGTTCATGGTCCGGCACGGCATTCCGACCGCTGCGTATGCGACGTTCAACGACGCAAAGGCGGCACACGACTACGTCGCGCAGCAAGGCGCGCCGATCGTAATCAAGGCCGACGGCCTGGCCGCGGGCAAAGGCGTCGTGGTGGCGATGACGCTCGATGAAGCCCACTCGGCGATCGAGACGATGCTGGTGGACAACAAGATGGGCGCGGCGGGCGCGCGCGTCGTCATTGAGGAATTTCTCGAAGGCGAAGAGGCGAGCTTCATCGTCATGATCGACGGCAAGCACGTGCTGCCGCTTGCCTCCAGCCAGGATCACAAGCGCCTGCTGGATGGGGACAAGGGTCCGAATACCGGGGGCATGGGGGCTTACTCGCCGGCGCCCGTGCTCACGCCGTCCATTCATGCCCGCGTAATGCGTGAAGTAATCCAGCCCGTGATCCAGGGGATGGAAAAAGAGGGCAATCCCTATACCGGATTCCTCTATGCCGGCCTGATGATCAAACCCGATGGCGGCACGAAAACGCTGGAATTCAACTGCCGCATGGGCGATCCGGAGACGCAGCCGATTATGATGCGCCTGAAAAGCGATTTGTTCACGCTGATCGAGCGCGCAGCCGACGGCGCACTGCATACCATCGACGCGCAGTGGGATCGTCGTGTCGCGCTTGGCGCCGTCATGGCTGCCGCCGGTTATCCCGAGGATCCGCGCAAAGGCGACGAAATCACCGGACTGCCGCGCGATGGCGATGACTTCCACGTCTTTCATGGCGGAACTTCGCTCGAAGACGGAAAATTACGCACTAGCGGCGGTCGCGTGTTGTGCGTGACGGCTCTCGGCGACACCGTGCGCGTTGCGCAACGGCGGGCTTACGAGGTTGCCGAAGGCATCCGTTTCGCGGGAAGCCAGATGCGCCGCGACATCGGCTTTCGCGCCATCGGGGCAAAGAAAAGCACGCTGTAGGAAATGGATACCGGGCTGGTCAAGGACTACCTGACGGAACTGCAGGGCTGGATCATCGGCCGGCTGGAAGAACTCGACGGCAGTGCGTTTCGTCGCGATGAATGGACCCGGCCCGAAGGCGGCGGCGGTATCAGCTGCCTGATCGAAGACGGCAATCTGTTCGAACGCGGGGGCGTGAACTTTTCCCACGTCACCGGCAACGCGTTGCCAGCCTCGGCCACCGCGGCGCGACCCGAGCTCGCCGGCCGATCGTTTCAGGCGATGGGCGTGTCCCTGGTTATGCATCCGCGCAATCCTTACGTTCCCACCGTGCACATGAATGTGCGCTTTTTCGTGGCACAGAAATCCGGTGCCGAGTCAGTCTCCTGGTTCGGTGGCGGGATGGACCTGACGCCTTATTACGGCTTCGAGGAAGACGCCGTGCACTTCCACCGCACGTGTCGCAAGGCCCTCGAACCGTTCGGCGCGGACGTGCACGCGCGGTTCAAGAAATGGTGCGACGAGTATTTCTTTCTCAAGCATCGCAAGGAGCCGCGCGGCGTCGGTGGCATATTCTTCGATGACCTGTCGGAGCCCGACTTCGACACCTGCTTCGCGCTGGCGCGCAGCGTGGGCGACCACCTGATTGACGCCTATGTGCCGATCGTCGAACGCCGACGGGATCTGCCTTTCGGCGAGGCTGAGCGCGATTTCCAGGCCTACCGGCGTGGCCGTTACGTCGAATTCAACCTGGTCTACGATCGCGGCACGCTGTTCGGCCTGCAATCCGGGGGCCGCACCGAATCCATCCTCATGTCGCTGCCGCCGGTCGTGAAATGGCGCTACGACTGGAAACCCGCACCGGGCACCCCGGAAGCCAGGCTTTACACCGATTTCCTGACCGCGCGGGACTGGGTCTAGGGCGCACTGGCGCAGCCGCAGCTTTTGCGGCACTATCCATTCCAATATTGCGTCCCTCCCGCGAGCGGCCGGCCATTGGCGTCGCCAGCCGAGTGATCACTGCGGGGCATATTGATCGCGGCCTCACTCGGGTATTGCCTGCGCATCATCGTCACGGTTATCGGCAAGGACCGGGTGGGCATCATTGCCAGCGTGTCCGCGGTGCTGGCCGAAGCCGGCGCCAACATCCTCGACCTCTCGCAGTCCGTCATGGACGAGTTTTTCGTCATGATCATGATGGTCGATGTCGGGCATGCCGTCGTTCCTTTCGACGAACTGAAATCCAGGCTCAATTCCAAGGGCGAGGAAATGGGCTTAAGGATCGACGCCCAGCACGAAGACGTGTTCAAGTTCATGCACCGTATCTGATGCGGCCCCGGGAATGAGCGTCAGCCGTTACTCCCCGCAGGAAATCGTCGAAACCATCCGCATGGTGCAAATGGAGAACCTCGACATTCGCACCATCACCATGGGCATCAGCCTGCGTGACTGCAGTCATCCCGATCTTGCGGTTGCGGCGACGAAGGCCTACGACAAGATCTGCCGGCTCGCCGAGAACCTGGTGCGCACCGGCGACGAAATTGCCTCCGAGTACGGCATTCCCGTGATCAACAAACGCATTTCCGTGACCCCGATCGCACTGGTCGCGGAGAGCTCGGCCGCGGACTCATATGTGCTGATGGCCGAACTCCTGGACCGAGCGGCGAAACAGGTCGGGGTCAATTTCCTCGGCGGCTTTTCCGCGCTGGTGCAAAAAGGCATGACGCGCGGCGATGCGACCTTGATTGCCTCGATTCCGCAGGCACTCGCCGTTACCGAGCGCGTCTGCGCGTCGGTCAACATCGGCACGACCAAGGCCGGCATCAACATGGACGCGGTGGCGTTGATGGGTCGCACCATCATCGAGACCGCGCGCCTGACGTCTGCGCAGGATGGCCTGGGCTGCGCCAAGCTCGTCGTGTTTTGCAATGCGGTGGAAGACAATCCTTTCATGGCAGGGGCCTTCCATGGCATCGGCGAACCGGAATGCGTGATCAACGTCGGTGTGTCAGGTCCCGGCGCGGTGTTGCGGGCCATCGAGAAAGACGGCCAGACTGATTTCGGCACGCTGGCCGCCACGATCAAGCGTACGGCATTCAAGATCACCCGCATGGGTGAACTGGTGGGCAGGGCGGCATCGGAGAAACTCAGCGTTCCCTTCGGGATTGTCGACCTGTCGCTGGCGCCGACGCCGGCGCTGGGCGATTCGGTGGCGCGGATCCTCGAAGCCATGGGAATCGAGCGCGTGGGCACGCATGGATCGACTGCTGCGCTGGCATTGTTGAACGACGCAGTGAAGAAAGGCGGCGCGATGGCGTCGAGTTACGTCGGCGGACTGTCCGGTGCGTTCATTCCGGTTTCCGAAGACATCGGCATGATCGAAGCGGCAGGCATGGGCGCCCTGACTTTCGACAAACTCGAAGCCCTGACCTGTGTGTGTTCGGTCGGCCTGGATATGATCGCCATTCCCGGCGATACGCCGGCGGAGACGATTGCGGCGATCATTGCCGACGAAGCGGCCATCGGCATGATCAACCGCAAGACCACCGCCGTGCGCCTCATTCCCGTCCCCGGGAAAAAAGTCGGCGACATGGTGGAATTCGGCGGCTTGCTGGGGCGCGCCCCGGTCATGGCCGTGCATCGCGAATCAAGTGCGGGCTTCATCAACCGCGGCGGACGCATTCCCGCGCCGCTGCAGGCACTCAACAACTAAAGCGCGGCTTCACCTGCGTAGCACACACTTGTCATACAGGTCGTGCATGCGGTTTTGCGGATCATAGCGGGACTTCAGTTCCCGGTAGGCCGGCGCGCCGTACAACGCGTCGAATTCCTGTCTTGAATAATAGCTGTCAGAGTACAGCGATTTGATGCCGCCGAGTTCCGCGACCTTGCGCTCGATCAGCCGGTTGAAATGGCCGGGCAACTGCGACTTCTTGGACTTGACGACATCCCAGAAACCGAAGTTCACGTAGGTCATCGACGGATTCATCGGATAAAGCGGAAACATTCGCGCATCCGGACTACGGATCGGGCAGATCCATACCGGTAGGATGCCGATCTCGCGCTGGAAGAAGTCCAGGAATTCGGCGGCGCGGGTGATCGGAATATCGACGTCCTGGATGACCGACTCGCGTTGCACGCCGGACAATTTGTCGAAGCGTTGCGTGAATTTCCAGCGGCTGTTCCAGCGCATTATCGCGGTGTAAGTACGCGAGTTCAGTCGCGCTTTGCCGGCGAGCCTGCGGATCAGCGGATTCTGCACGCCGAAATTCTTCGAGCACCAGAACCAGTCGGTATCCCAGCGCCACAGAAAATCGTGCGCGCTGAGATAGTCCGTCGCCTTCTCGCGGATGGATCGGTAGTAGATATGCTCGAAGGTGTAGTCGCTGACGAACGGGGCTTCATCGACGAATGTCCCGGCGGTCAGATAGTATTCGTCCGGGCCGAACACACGCCGTCGACGAAATCCGCGGCGGAATCGCAAAGAACCTGCAGGCCGCGAAAGCAGGCGGACGAATCCTGGAAGTGCGCGTGCTCGAGGCGCACGAATTTTTTCACCGGGATCGTCATGGTGCGCACTCGCAACGCATAGCCGAGCGTGCCGTAGGAATTCGCGAAGCCGAAGAACAGGTCCTGGTGTTCGTTATGCGGCGTGCACAGATAGACCTTGCCGTCGCCGGCCAGGATGTCCATTTCGAGCACCCCGTGGTGAACCAGCCCATGGCGGAAGGAAGTCGCCTCTAGGCCCACGCCCGCCACCGCGCCGCCGAGCGTGATGGTTTTCAGTTGCGGCACCACCGCCGGCATCGCACCGCAGGCCAGCGTGGCCAACACCAGGTTCGCGTAAGGCGTCATGCCCTCCGCATCCGCCCATCCGGCGCGCGGATCGACCTCGAGAACATGATTAAAGTCGCGCACGTCGAGCCGCGGCTTGCTGGTGCGGTCGCGATCACGGAACAGATTGGAACTCTTTTTTTTCAGCGCCACCGGTCCCGTGGCGGCGAGCAGTTGCTGCGCCAGTCTTTCGCGGCGCGCCGCATAAGTATTGGTCGGCGCAATCGAAGCCGTCATCAGCGACGCTCGTAGAGAAAGCCGCGGCTCATCGGATAGTTGTCCCTGGTGATGTTGCCTTTGCTGAAAACGATCTGGAACAGGTGCGTCCTGCCGGCTGGGGACCGGAACATTTCGGCGCAGGAAATCAGGTAAGTGCGCCAGACACGGCGGAACTTCTCATTAAACCGCACGGGGTCGAGCGCACGGATGTTCTCCCAGTTGCGGTCGAAACGCTCTGCCCAGGCATCCAGTGTCGGCGCGTAGTGGCGGCGCAGATTCTCGATGTCCACGACCTCCAGTCCGCAGCGTTCCATTTCCGTGATGGTCTGCGCAAGGCTCGGGATCCACCCGCCGGGAAACACGTGCTTGCGGATGTAGAATTCTGTATCGCGCACGCCGACGTGGCCGATGAAATGCAGCATGCCGAGGCCGCCCGGCTTGAGGAAATCGGCGTGCGCCTTGACGACCTGCGCGAGCTGGTCGCGCCCGGCATGCTCGAGCACGCCGATGGAGACCACCTTGTCGTATTGCCTGTCGACTTCGCGGAAATCCGCCAGCCTGACTTGCATCGCGTCCTGCAGGCCGCGTTTGCGGATTTCCTCCTCGACTGCGGTAACCTGTTCCGGCGTCGTGTTCAGGCCATGTGGAAGCGCGCCATAATGTTCGTGCGCGTGGAACATGAACCCGCCGAAGCCGCAGCCGATGTCGATGACGGTTTCGCCGCGGGCCAGCTTGATCTTACGGCAGACGTGGTCGACCTTGTTGATCTCGGCTTCATCGACACTCACCGTGCCTTCCTTCCAGTAACCGCAGGTGTACATCATCAGCGGCTTGTCGAGCCAGTAACGGTAGAATTCGGTGCCGATGGCGTAGTGAAAGCGGGCGTTGGCCCTGGCTTGCGCGATGCTGGCATTGGAGAAACGCCACTCATGCCAGCGGTTGCGGATGGCCACCAGCGCATTCGGATTGCGTTCGAATCCGCTTTCGAAGGCGGCCCGGAACGCTGCTGCAAGATCGCCATCGACATCGACTTCCCCGTCGAAGCAGGCCTCCATGAGCCCGATGTGCCCGAACAACAGGATGCGTGCATACGCGCGCGGATGCCGGATGACGATGGTGAATATCGGCGTGCCTTGCCGGTTCTGGTAGTGCGTTCCGTCTGCAAACTGCACGCGGAAACAAGTCTCGACGCCCTGACCGAGCGCCGACATCCTGTCTCGAACTATTCCGGTGAACATTTCCGACCTCGCTGTCGCAAAACGAAAGCAGGTAATTGCGGCGTTCACTCGCCCAGGTAGGCTTTCCTGACGAGCGGATTTTCGAGCAGGCTGCGTGCGCCATCGGCGAGCGTGATCAGGCCGCTTTCCATCACGTAGCCACGATGGCTGGCCTCCAGCGCCAGCTTCGCATTCTGTTCGACCAGTAATACGGTGACGCCTTCTTCCGACACCATGCGCACCGTGTCGAAAATCTTCTCGACCATGAGCGGTGCCAGACCCATGCTCGGTTCGTCGAGCAGCAGCAGCCTGGGCCGGCTCATCAGGGCGCGGCCGATCGCGAGCATCTGCTGTTCGCCTCCGGACAGGGTACCACCAGTCTGGTTGCGCCTTTCAGCGAGCCGCGGAAACAATCCGTAAATACGGTCCAGGTCGATTCGGATCTCGGCCTTGTCGTTGCGCACGTAGGCGCCCATCTGCAGATTTTCCCGCACCGTCAGCCGGCCGAACACTCCGCGGCCTTCCGGGACCAGCGCCAGTCCGTGTTGGACCAGTTTGTAAGCGGGAAAACCGCTCACGTCCTCGCCGCGCAAGCGCACGGTGCCGCCATGATGCAATAACCCGCAGATCGCCTTCAAGGTAGTGGTCTTGCCGGCACCATTGGCGCCGATCAGCGCCACCATTTCGCCTTCGCCGACGGTGAAGTCAATTCCCTTGACGGCGTTGATCCCGCCATACGCGACTTTCAACGCCTTGACCTCGAGCAGCACGGTCACGGCAATGCTCCGCCAAGATAGGCGCGAATAACCTCCGGATCCTTCTGCACCTGCGCGGGCTTGCCTTCCGCGATTTTCCTGCCATAGTCGAGCACCGCGACACGATCGCAAAGGCCCATGACCAGCTTCACGTCATGCTCGATCAGCAGGATGGTCACGCCGTCGCTACGAATTTTCTCCAGCAGCCGGCGCAACTCCGCCGTTTCCGTTGCGTTCATGCCGGCGGCGGGCTCATCGAGCGCCAGCAATTTCGGTTCCGTAGCCAGTGCGCGCGCGATCTCAAGCCGGCGCTGGTCGCCGTAGGACAAATTGCGGGATAGCGCGCCGGCATGCTGGCTGATGCCGACGTAGGCTAGCAATTCCCGGGAACGGCTGCGGATGGCCGCTTCCTCGTCCCTGGTGCGGCGCGTGCGCAGGATTGCGCCGATCGCTCCGGCACGCGTGCGCACATGCCGGCCGACCATCACGTTCTCCATGGCGGACATATTGCCGAACAGGCGGATGTTCTGAAAAGTCCGCGCGATCCCGGACTCGGCCACGCGGTAAGGCTTGAGCCCGACCAGGTTCGCGCCATCGAATTCGAACTCGCCGCGATCGGGCACGTAGAGCCCGGTGAGCACGTTGAACAATGTGGTCTTGCCCGCGCCGTTCGGTCCGATCAGGCCGTAGATTTCTCCTTGCCTGATAGTCAACGACACATCGGCGAGTGCCGTCAGTCCACCGAAGCGCTTTTCGATATTACGGATCTCGAGCAGTTGCGCCGTACGCATCAGCTCTGGTCCGTCTCCGAGAGCTCGCGCTTGCGCCGACTGGACGGCCACAGGCCCGCCGGGCGATAGAGCATCATGAGCACCAGCGCCAGTCCGAACAGGAGCATGCGGATGACTTCCGGTTCGATCAACAGGCGGCCGAACACCGCCTTCTGCGCCGGCTCCACGGTGTAGCGCAGGATCTCCGGCACGAAGGACAGCAGAATCGCACCGAGCACGACACCCCATACGTTGCCCATGCCGCCGAGCACGACCATGGACAGCACCATGATCGACTCGACGAAGACGAAACTCTCCGGACTGATGAAGCCTTGCGTCGCCGCGAAAATTCCGCCGGCCACGCCACCGAAGCTGGCCCCCATCGCGAATGCCAGAAGTTTCACGTTGCGCGTGTTGATCCCCATCGCCTGCGCGGCGACTTCGTCTTCGCGGATCGCAACCCAGGCGCGGCCCAGGCGCGAGTTCTGCTGGCGCAGATTGATGACGATGGCGACAACCAGCACGGCCAGCAGCAAGTAGTAGTATTTGATCGGCCCGCTGAAGGCGAGGCCGAACAGATCATCGGTGCGGCTGAAATCGATTTTCCCGATCCGGAACGGATCGATCAGCGTGACGCCCTGCGGGCCGTTGGTGATGTTGACTGGCTGGGAAAGGTTGTTCAGGAATACGCGCACGATCTCACCGAACCCGAGCGTGACGATCGCCAGGTAATCGCCGCGCAATTTGAGCGTCGGCGCGCCGAGCAGCACCCCGAACACGCAGGCAACCGCGGCGCCGATGGGCAAGATGATCCAGAACGGCAGATGCAGCCCGAAATGGGGCGACGCAAGCAGCGCGTAGCAATACGCCCCGACCGCATAGAACGCGATATAGCCCAGGTCGAGCAGGCCGGCGAAACCGACGACGATGTTCAATCCGAGCGAGAGCAGCGCGAACAGGATGGCCAGGTTGGTGATGCGCACCCACGCCGTACCCACGGATGCGAGCACGAATGGCAGGATGAAAAGGGTCAGGACGATGAGCGCAACGCCGAGCCACGGCGCTGCCTGGTGGGTTCGCAGTTGTTCCAGACGTGCAATCCAGCCGGTCATGCGTCAGGCGCGATCCGAAACGCGTTCGCCCAGCAAACCCGACGGCCGGAATACCAGCACGGCGATCAGGACCAGGAAGGCGATCACGTCCTGATAGTTGCTGCCGAACAATACGAAGTGACCGTCCTGCGCGCAACGCACGGCGAGCGCATCGGAAATTCCCGATATGTGGCACAAGTCCATGATCTCGCCGATGTAACCCGCACCGAGCGCCTCGACCACACCGAGCATAATCCCGCCCAGCATCGCGCCGGCAAGGTTGCCGATGCCGCCGAGCACGGCGGCGGAAAACGCCTTCATGCCGAGCAGCGAGCCCATGGTGTAGTGCGCAATGCCGTAGTACGTCCCGACCATGACGCCGGCGACCGCGCCGAGGCCGGCGCCGATGACAAAAGTAGCCGAGATCACGCGGTTGACGTTGATGCCCATCAGGCCGGCGATCTGCGGATTCTCCGATGTTGCGCGCATGGCGATGCCCAGGCGGGTGCGAAACACCAGCAAGGTCAGGCCGGCCATCATCAGCAAGGATCCCAGGATGATGACAATCTGCACCGCACTGATGTGCGCGCCGGCAATCTCAAAAACCGGATTGTCGATGATCTGGGGAAAGCCCAGCGGATTGCGGCTCCAGACGATCATCGCGACCTGCTGCAGGATGATCGAGATGCCGATCGCGGTAATCAGGGGGGCGAGCCGCGGCGCGCCGCGCAACGGCCTGTAGGCGACGCGCTCCATGACGAAGCCCACCGCCATGCACACCGGCACGGCGCAGAGTATGCCGGCGAAGACGATGACCAGTGGCGGCAGCACCGAACCGGCAAGCGCGGAGATCACCGACAACGCAACCATGGCGCCCACCATGACGACTTCGCCGTGCGCGAAATTGATCAATTGCACGATCCCGTAAACCATCGTGTAGCCCAGCGCCACGATGGCATACACGCTGCCCAGGGTCAGGCCGTTGATGAGTTGCTGCAGGAAGATTTCCAAGGGGGTCAGCCGGTCATGCAGATGCTAGCAAGTTCCCTGCGGTCGGCCCGGCGTGGAGGCGTCGCGCGTCAACCACCAAAGAAAACAGCACCCGCAGGTGCCGTTTTCAAGTTTCGGCTGCCGCACCGCTTACTTCGCAGTTCCGCCTTTGACGAAGTCCTCGAACTTGACCGACTTGCCGCCCTTGATGATCGCGACCGGCGTGATGACGCCATTCTTCATGGTGAAAATGGTCATTTCCGCATCCTTGCGGTCGCCCTTCGCGTCGAACTCGATGTGGCCGCTCGCGCCTTCGAATTTGATCTTGGCGAGCTCCGGCAGGTATTTTGCCGGATCGGCGGAATTGGCTGCCTGCATCGCGGCGATCAACAAATTGGTGCCGTCGTAGGTGAAAGGCGCGTAGATCAGCGGATCGGAATTGAATTTCTTCTTGAATGCATCCAGGAACGCCTTACTCGCCGCTTGCACCGGAATGCCCGCCTGCGAGCAAACCAAGCCTTCGGATGCGGGGCCGGCCAGTTCTTTCATCTTCTCGGTGCAAGCGCCGTCGCCGAACGAGAACACGCCCTTCAGGCCGAGTTCGCGCCCCTGCTTGAGCAAGGGGCCGGCGCCGGAATCCATGCCGCCATAAAAAATCGCATCCGGACCCTTGCCCTTGAGCTTGGTCAGGATGGCTTTCCAGTCGCGCGTTTCCTGCGTGCCTTTTTCGCGAGGCAGCACAGTGATGCCAGCAGCCTTCAACGTCTTCTCGACCTCGTTGGCGAGCCCTTCGCCGTAAGCCGTGGCGTCGTCGATCACGGCGACGGACTTGGGCTTGTGTTCGGCAACAAGATAGCTGGCGATCGCCGGGCCCTGCTGGTCGTCGCGGCCTACCGTGCGGAACGCGACCTTGAAGCCTTGCTCGG
>JANXVW010000039.1 GCA_025351455.1 Betaproteobacteria bacterium
CGCCAGCGCCAGGCCGACAAGGCCCGACTGGTCGTTCTTGCCCGCTTCGTACTGCGCAATCGCCTTGCCGCTGGAACGAATGATACCGCGCAACATGATGCCGGGCATTTCCTCCTGCAGGGCCTTGCGCGCCATCAGGTCAATGCTGGTGATGACGACCGTACTGACGGCCGGCCCGTCCTGGATCTGTATGTGTGCCGGCATGAACGACGGCGGCCCCGGCGTGATGACCGGAAACGACACCGGAATGACGAGCAGGCGGTTGCGATAGGGAAACGGCAGGCTGAACTGGCGCGACTTGCGCGCTGGCGCGGTGCCCGACTCGATGACGAACAGCACGTCGGTGTAGCCGTCATCCCGGGCCGCCACACGCGCGTCGAGTCCCGCGAGGGCGTCGTCCAGCAGCGCATGGCCGGGTCGCAATTCAATCGCCCGGCGGTAGCCGGCTGCGGCAAGGCTCGGCTCGCCCTGTGCCTCATAGACGAATCCGGCCAGATAATGGCTGAAGGCACTCTCGTAACTGTTTCTGAGCGTATTGACCTCGGCGTTGTCGATCTCCTGCACCGGATAGCCGTTCAGCTCCCGGAAGCTCGTTCTCATGCCGCGCTTTTTCGCTTCGTCCTGCGTCTTCTGCAATTCCTTCTTGCGCAGTTCGTCGATGACTGCCGCGCGCTCGTGCGCGCGTTTGATGTCCACGCGCGCCGTGTCGAAATCGCCGTGTGCGAGGCGGTCAAGCGCGAGGCGCGTGGTGAGCATGACTTTCTCGTAGTCGTGGCCTTCGTATGGCAATGACTTGTCGTTGAGCAGCACGGAACCGGCTCCGCCCAGAAGCTTTTCCGGGTTGTAGGCGGCCGCCTTTTCCCAGGATTGCACATGTCCGTCGGCAGCGAGCCAGGCCTTTTCGCTTTCGCCGTAGTTGGTTTTCAGACGTTGCAGCTCGCCGAACTCGAGGTAATAAAGCAAATCCTTGCTGCCCAGCCTGTTGTTGCCGTTCAGCCGCTTGATGGCGCCCTCGACATTGCCGCTGGCGGCAAGGTTGATCGTACTCGTCAGCTCGGAATCGTAGCTGCGGAACGTGGCGCATCCCGACAGCATCGCCAGCGAAAGGGCACAGACAGCGACACGGGCGGAAAAAATGGGGGAAGGGGAGGCATTCAAGACGGAGTCCTGCTCGCAACAACGCCGCAACCGCGACTCAGTTGACCGTTCGGCCGGCGTCTTCTTCGGAAGGTGCGTGTGCGAATGTCGGCACTGCCAGCGAAAGGTCCCATTCCGCCTTGACGGCCGTATCCTGCACAAGTTTCATCAATCCGTGCAGCAGCGTGTCGCCCAGTGCCAGATCCACGCCGTTGCCTTGTTGCGGTTGCAGCGACAACACCGTCTGGCTTTTCTCGTTTCGGCGCGCGCGAACCTTACTGACCAGCATCGGCGCGTTGCCCAGCGGGTGTTCGCGCTCCGGTTCCTGCTGGGCAGCCTTGGAAAACTTCACTTCCTGCAATGCCTTCTCGTGCTGCATGCCCAGAAGCGCCTTGCGCACCTCGGGATTCGGCTGCATCTGAATGTCCGGCTTGGCCTGCGCCATCTGCAGCAGCACCGGCCAGACGCGCTTGACCAGCCGTCGCGTCAGCCAGAACTGGATTTCGGCTTTTTTGTCGAAGAACACCCGCACCATGAGGCGATCGTCCTCGGCATGGAACTCGACGGTAATGCGTTCAAGGTTCATGGGGGCAATATTACGCGGAACCCGTGCGCGGAAAAAGAACCCCGGCGTCGTCAGCCGGCCTGATACCGGCGGATGACTTCGGGATCGGGGTCGAAACCCAGGCCGGGCGATTGGGGCACGGCAATCTTGCCGTTGCGGGGAATCGCTTCGCTGCCATAGAGCCGCGCCTCGAGGTCGAAGTAACGCCATTCCACCATGGAGCCAAGCCCTCCGATCGTGCCGTGACCCAGGGCGGCGTTGACATGCACGCCCGCAAGGAAGGCGGGGCCATCGTAGAAGCTATGGGGCATGACCGTTACGTTATAAGCCGTGGCGAGGGCGAAGACCTTGCGCAGTTCCGAGATGCCGCCCATCTTGGCCGGGCTGGGCTGCACGAAATCCACCGCGCCGGCGTCGAACAGGTGCTTGAATTGCGCAACCGTGGTCGCGTTTTCCCCGGCAGCGACGGGAATGCCGCCGTGAGCACGGATGTGCGCGAGCGCGGTGTGGTCTTCCGGCGGCCACACCGGCTCCTCGAGCCAGCGCAGGTTCAACGGGCGCAATTTCTCCGCCATGTCGAGGGCTTCGCGCTGTGTCCATGGGCAGTTCACGTCGAGCATGATGTCCACATCCTTGCCGGCGGCCTCGCGCGCCGCGCGGGTCGGGGCAACTTCGATCTCATGCAGTTTGACGTGGCGGAAGCCTTCGCCCAATGCGCGTTCGACATTTTTCGCAACCAGTTTCGGCTCGGTGTAGCGGATCAGGCTGGCATAGCACGTGATTTCCGGTTTGCCGCCGCCGAGGAGCTGGTGCACGGACAGTTTTGCAGCTTTGCCGGCGATATCCCACAGTGCGATGTCGATGCCGGACAGGCCGAAGATGATCGGGCCGCTGCGCCCGAAGATATGCAGCTTCTGCTGGATCTCCTGGGTCAACGTTTCGATTGCCAGCGGATCACGGCCGATGCACATCGGCGCGAGGATCTGGTCGATGGCGACCCGGGTGGCCGGAATTACGTTGTAGCCGAAGGCTTCGCCCCAGCCGGTGATGCCCGTGTCGGTGCTGATCTTGACCAGCAACACGTCTGCGGTCTGCCACGCCTTACCGCCCCAGACTTGTGTGTCCGACGGGCCGCCGCTGGTGTAGGGAATGCGCAACACCATGGTTTCGATTTTCTCGATTTTCATTGTTGTACTCCGGCAGGTTCGTGCAGAAAAGAAGCGAATAATAGGCGACATGACGCCCGCCCGCATGGGACGGATGAATGCACGCCGGGATTGCCGGCATTGTGCAGCTAGGAGGTAGTGCGGTATTTCCTGTAGTACGACATGACCCGTGGGACATAGGTCATGGTTTCCTGATAGGGCGGGATGCGGTTGCCGGCCCTGACCACGGCGTTCTCGCCTGCGTTGTAGGCTGCGACCGCAAGCTGGAGATCGTTGTTGAACATGCGGATCAGGTCGCGCAGGTAGCGTGCGCCACCGCTTATGTTCTGCGCCGGATCGAGGCGATTCTTGACGCCATAGCGCTTCGCCGTTTCCGGCATCAACTGCATGAGTCCGGCGGCGCCTTTGCGCGAACGGGCGAACGGGTTGTAGCCGGATTCCGCCGAGATCACCGCATGGATCAGGGCGGCGTCAAGGCGCGTCGCCTTCGCCGCATCCTGGATGGGTTTGGCGTAGCGGGCCCTCTCCTTTTCGTCGTAATAGTGGATTTCGCCGGCCAGCGTTTCCGTAACCGGGTCCGCTTTGCGCTTTTCCTTCAGGTAAACCTTGAAGCGGCTGTCCTGCGGGACATTGGTGAAGTGCACGGCTCCCTCCGCATCGACATAGCGGTAAATGTCGGCGTGCGCAATTCCGGCAGAAACCGCCGAAACGAGTAAAGCGAATGACAGGAGGAACCGGGTTTGCATGGTTTGCAAGTAGGGCAGCAACTTTCAGGCCATTGCTCCAGTACGGCGTGTGTCCGGCGGAAGACGTGACCCGACGACGTAACGGAGCATCGCCCGGAAAGTTTAGCCCTGTGCGCGGCTGCGGGTTGGAATCAATACGGTGGCGAGAGACGCGATCACCAGCACCAGCGCCGCGTATTCCTGCCACTGCGGCGATTCCCCAAGCAACCAGATGCCGCTGAATACGCCGACGATCGGGATCATCAGCGTGCTCAAGGAGGAAACGCCGGGCGGCGCGGTCGTGGCGATCTTGAACCACGCCCAATAACAGAAAATGAAGACGAAGGTCATGTTATAGACCAGCCCGGCGGTCGCCGCGGTGCCGATTGGCCGCCAGTCGCCCCAGTCGAATATAAGCGCGCCGATCACGATCGGCAGGCCGCCGATCAGCAGTTGCCACGCGGTCAGCGCAGTGGTGCTCACGGTCGTGGGATAGCGCCGCATGAGAACGGTGCCAAATGCCCAGCTGATCGCCCCGCCGAGTACCAGCATGGCGCCGAGCGGCGACGTTCGCATGATGTTGAGTTCTCCGCCGAGCAGGATAGCCATACCGGCCATGCCGAGCAGCAGTCCGAGGATGCGCCTGCCGGTCAGTTTCTCGCGGAGGATGAACGCCGCCAGCAACACTGCCCACACCGGCATGCTGTAAGCGAGGATGGCACTGCGTCCCGCGGGCAGCATTCTCAGGCCATAACCGATGAGCACGTTCCACAACGTGACATTGCAGATCGAGATGACGACCAGCCAGTTCCACTGACCGCGCGGTACGCGTATGGTCTGGCGGCCTGCGCGCGCGATGGCGAACAGGCCAATCGCGCCGGCGCTGACGCAAAGGCCGCGGAAGGTCCATACCGGCAACTCGGCCAATGTCATTTTCATCATCGGCCAGTTCAATCCCCATCCGAGCGTGAGCACGGCCAGCAGGATCCACATCGAACGGGGAAGCGTTTGGGATTGCACTGCCACCACCTCACCCCCCGCCCTCTCCCCGGAGCGGAGAGGGAGCTTGGGTGCTCCTGGATTGAAGGGGAGGTTTTATACCATCAATTTTCCTGTATCGCATTCGTATGATTTGCCAACTCTTGCATGTCTAGACTTACGTTTTTTCACTCCCTCTCCGCCCTCGGGGAGAGAAGGCCAGAGTGACGTGGGGTATCATTCCTTCATGACCATGCATCCGATCGTGCGTTTCCTGGTGTTCTGGGGCGTCAATACGTTATCGCTGTGGGTTGCCGATGCGCTGTTCGACGGCATCTCGTTCGCAACGCCGCAGTCGCTGTTCATAGCCGGGCTTATGCTGGGGATCGTTAACACTTTTCTGAAGCCGGTGCTGATCATCCTGACGCTGCCGCTTTCGATCGTGACGCTGGGCCTGTTCGTGCTGGTGATCAATGCCCTGATGCTGTTGCTCGTTGCATGGCTGATTCCCGGATTCATGGTGGCGGGATTCTGGTCCGGTTTTCTCGTGGCCCTGTTCGTCGCTGTATTCAGCTTCATCGTGAATTCGCTGATCGGTTTCAACAAGATCCGGATCCGGCGCATTGAATAAACTTCTGCGCAGGGCTGCGGTACGGCCAGTCCGTCGCTCAATTCCGCATATCGATAAGAAAACAACACAGGAGGCAAGGATGCAGAAATACCAGATGTACATCGGCGGCGAATGGGTCGCCCCATCGTCGGGAACATGGTTCGAAAGCTTCAACCCGTTTACTGGCGAACCCTGGGCGCTCATTCCCCGCGGCAATGCGGCCGATGCAGATCACGCGGTGCGCACAGCGCATGCGGCGTTTACCGATGGCCCATGGCCGCAGATGACGGCGACGCAGCGCGGTGCGCTGTTGCGCAAACTTGGCGACCTGGTTGCGCAGAATGCGCAGCATCTTGCCGAGACCGAGGTGCGCGACAACGGCAAGCTGCTCGCCGAGATGGCGGGGCAGCTCAACTATGTTCCGCAGTGGTACTACTACTTCGGCGGGCTGGCGGACAAGGTCCAGGGCGCGGTCATTCCTCTCGACAAGAAAGGCTACTTCAACTTCACTCGCTACGAGCCGCTCGGCGTGGTGGTGGCAATCACGCCGTGGAATTCACCGCTGATGCTGACCGCCTGGAAGCTGGCCCCCGCGCTGGCCGCGGGCAATACCGTGGTCATCAAGCCTTCCGAGTTCACTTCGGCTTCCGCGCTGGAGTTCGTCAAGCTGGTGGAGCAGGCCGGTTTTCCCGCCGGCGTCGTCAATGTCGTCACCGGTTATGGCAAGGAAGCGGGCATGCCGCTGGTCGAGCATCCGCTCACAGCTAAAATCACTTTTACCGGATCGGATGCCACAGGCAGGCTCATCGCCGAAACGGCAGCGCGCGGCTTCAAGAAGGTAGGCCTCGAGCTCGGCGGCAAATCGCCCAACATCGTATTTGAAGATGCCGTCATCGAAGATGCGGTCAACGGCGCCGTGTCCGGCAT
The DNA here is from genome assembly GCA_025351455.1 of Betaproteobacteria bacterium. Lineage (GTDB taxonomy): Bacteria > Pseudomonadota > Gammaproteobacteria > Burkholderiales > JACQAP01 > JACQAP01. The sequence goes on from JANXVW010000039.1 coordinate 6,109, forward strand.
TTTCGCGGCGACCGGCCAGACGTGCATCGCGGGCTCGCGACTGCTGTTGCAGGAATCGATCCATGACGATTTCGTCGAGAAGCTGCTGACGCTGGCGAAGACGGCGAAAATGGGCAACCCGATGAGCCTGGAAACCCAGGTCGGACCGGTGACCACACAGCCGCAATACCAGAAGATTCTGTCTTACATCGACGTTGCCAAGAACGAAGGCGCGACGTTGCGCATGGGCGGGGGTCCGGCGACGCGCCCGGAATGCGGAAAGGGATGGTTCGTCGAGCCGACGATTTTCACCGGCGTGGACAACAATATGCGCATCGCCCAGGAAGAGGTGTTCGGTCCGGTACTTTCCATCATCCCGTTCAAGGACGAGGAAGATGCGGTGCGCATTGCCAACGATGTGCGCTTCGGCCTCGGCGCGGGGGTCTGGACCCGCGATGTGGGTCGCGCGATCCGCATGTCGGAACGCATCAAAGCCGGCACGGTATGGGTCAACACCTATCGCGCCGTGAGCTTCATGTCGCCGTTCGGAGGCTACAAGGACAGTGGCGTGGGCCGGGAGAATGGCCAGAGCGCCATCTACGAATACCTGCAGATGAAAAGCGTCTGGATCAATACCGGTGTCAAGACCGGGAATCCTTTCGTAATGAGATAGACAGGCAGGATTCCGAGCGAAAAATGAAACGGGCGGCCATGCGGCCGCCCGTTTTGTCCATGCAGCCAGGCAAGCGGATCAGCCCGCGATCTTGTGAATTTCCGCCGTGCGCGGAATCCGCTTTGGCAATGCGTCCTTGAGCTTGGCTCGCGTGTCGCGCAGCAGCTTTTCCGTGGTCGGCCAGTCGATGCAGGCATCCGTTACCGATACGCCGTATTTGAGCTGCTTCAGGTCGGCGGGGATCGACTGATTGCCTGCATTGATATTGCTTTCCAGCATCACGCCGACGATCGACTGGTTGCCTTCCATGATCTGGTGCGCGCAGTCGAGCATGACCAGCGGCTGCAGGTTGTGGTCCTTGTTGGAATTTGCATGGCTGCAATCAACCATGATGTTGGCCGGTAGTTTATTCTTCGCCAGTTCTTTTTCCACCACAGCCATCGTGACGGAGTCGTAGTTCGGACCCTTCGCGCCCCCGCGCAGCACGATGTGGCCATAACGGTTTCCGTTGGTGCGGATGACGGAAACCTGGCCGCGCTGGTTGATGCCGAGGAAACTGTGCGGCCGCGACACCGACAGCAGCGCATTGATTGCCACTTGCAGGCCGCCATCCGTGCCGTTCTTGAAGCCGACGGGGGTCGACAGGCCGCTGGCCATTTCGCGATGCGTCTGCGATTCCGTGGTGCGTGCGCCGATCGCGCTCCAGGTGACCAGGTCACCGAGGTATTGCGGGCTGATCGGATCGAGCGCCTCGGTGCCGGCGGGCAACCCCAGTTCGTTGATGTCGCGAAGCACCTTGCGCGCGAGTTGCAGGCCTTCTTCGATGTCGAAGGAGTCGTCCATGTGCGGATCGTTGATCAGGCCTTTCCAGCCGGTGGTGGTGCGCGGCTTTTCGAAATAAACCCGCATCACGATGAACAGCGTATCCGCGACTTCATCCGCGACTTTCTTCAGACGTTGCGCATAGTCCATCGCCGCCGTCGGATCGTGGATTGAGCACGGACCCATCACCACCATCAGGCGATGGTCGCGGCGATCGAGAATGCGCTCGAGCGCGTGCCGGCCTTCGAGGACGGTCTGTTCGGCCTTGTCCGTCAGCGGAACGCGCCGCTTGATTTCGTCCGGATTGAGCAGGACGTCCTGCGCCGCGACATTTACGTTGTAAACCAGTTTCTCATCCATGATCGATGGCCTGCTTGGGCGATTTGTACTTTAGGAACAGGCGATTCTACGTAATCCGGCGTTTTCGGCATAGCCCATCGGTCGATCACCGGTCCCGTTGCGGAAGGGCGCCGGCAACATTGGTCTCTTCGACCAAGCTATCGCATTTTCGAGTACGCGGTCGGCGTCAGAATCAGATTGGTGATGTGCGTTGTCAGCGGACCGTCCTTTTCGGTCTCTGCTCGTGTCGCCAGCCAGTCGGGGTGCGTTGCGAAAGCGTTCCACTTTTGTTCCCGTTCAGCGAGATTTTCCCACTCCAGGATGTAGTAAAGATCGTTGTTGCTTTCGCCAATTGCGGTTGTCCAGAAACCGACCTGGCGGATGCCGAAACGCTCCCACAATTTCAAGGTGTGATTCGAGAATCTCGCATTGAGCGCCGGCAGTTTGCCGGGGAATGCGTGATAGATGCGCAGTTCGTAGATCATGCTTCACTCCCTTTTTTATTGTTGAAATTCCAACTCTGGTCCTCAATAACGCTTGATCAGGGTCAGGGTGTCGCCTTCCCGGCGCATTTCCAGTTTGCCGAGGAAACTCATGCCCAGCAGGACCACCGGCAGCGCGCCACCTTCACTTACCAGGCCGTCGACGTCCCGCAAGGTGATGTCTCCGAGCGTAACCTTCGCCAGCTTCACCCGGTAGACCGGTACCACCCCATTGGCGGTTTGAGAGTAACCGCGTTCGCCGGCGAGGTAATTGACACCGGCGCGGCTCGCTTCGGCCACGCTCATCGAGACCATGGTCGCCCCGGTATCGACGAGGAATTGCACGGACGAACCGTTGATGCTGCCCGAGGACTCAAAATGACGTTCCGGTCGGATGCCAGGATTGCGGTGGCGTGATCGCTCTGCACGGAAAGCGCGCTATAGACGCCCTCGCCGATGTGCAATTTCTGCTGCTTGCCATTGATTGAAATGATGGCTTCCGTGCTGTTCGAAGTGACCAGCGTGACCCCCGCAAAGGTTTCGCTGGCGCGCAGGGTGCGCGGTTTGCCCTTGTCGATAACCAGCATGGCCTTGCCTGGAAACAAAGCCACGACGCTCACGTCGGCAGCCCACGCCGGCGCGCCCAGTGCCCAAAGGCTGATCAAAACTCGCGTAAAATTTGCGCCATTCAAGTGCGTACGAATCCTCTGTCAATGAAGCCGGTCGCGATATTTCGTCATTCACCCACGGAAGGGCCGGGCTATTTTGCCACGTATCTGCATGTACGCGGCTTGCCGTGGCAACTGGTGAAGCTCGACGAGGGCGAGGCCGTCCCCGCGGGCGTCGGCACTTTCAGCGGACTGGTGTTCATGGGCGGGCCCATGAGCGTCAACGACGATCTGCCCTGGATTGCGCCGGTGCTCGAGTTGATCCGCAAAGCCGTGTCTGCAGACGTTCCCGTCCTCGGACATTGTCTGGGCGGGCAGTTGATGTCGAAGGCGCTCGGCGGCAGCGTCGGGCGCAACCCGGTCAAGGAAATCGGATGGGGTGAAATCGAGGTGGCCGACAACCCGGAAGCGAAGGCGTGGTTCGGACCGGACCTGAGACGCTTCGAATCGTTTCACTGGCACGGCGAGACCTTCACGATTCCGCCCGGTGCGGTGCGCATCATGGGCAACCGGAATTGCGAGAATCAGGGCTTCGTCGTCGGCGCGAATCTCGGCATGCAGTGCCATGCTGAAATGACTGAGCAGCTCATCGATTCCTGGTGCGAATCGGGCGCCGAAGAAATTGCCAGGAGCAAGGCCAGCCCGGCAGTGCAGTCGGCCGAGCAGATAAAAAGCGATATGCGGGAAAAGATCGACGCAATGCGCAGAGTGACCGACCGCCTCTACGACAAGTGGGTGACGGGATTGAAGGGTTAGGACTCAGGACGCAGCGGAAAAACCGCTTTTACTCATTCCTGAGTCCTACGCCCTGAGTCCTGAGCTCAGTCCCTGAAATTCTCGACCTGGATCGGGAAATCGGTGACGCTCTTCCTGACCAGCGCGATCGCCGCCTGCAGTTCATCTTTCTTGGTGCCGGAAACCCGCACTGCATCGCCCTGGATGCTGGCCTGCACCTTGAGTTTGGCGTCCTTGATCAGTTTCTGGATTTTTTTGCCGAGTTCCTGGTCGACCCCGACCTTCACGGTAATCACCTGTTTCGCCTTGTTGCCGCCGATCGTTTCGACCTTGCCGCGCTGCAGGCAGCGTACGTCCACACCGCGTTTGGTCAGCTTGCCGATCAGCACGTCGTAAACCTGGCCGATCTTGAAATCGTCATCGGCGAAAACCGTCAAGGTCTTGTCGGCATGTTCAACGCGCGCGTCCGAGCCCTTGAAGTCGAAGCGGTTGGAGACTTCCTTGTTGGTCTGGTCGAGCGCGTTCCTCAATTCGACCTGATTGACTTCGGAGACTATGTCGAAGCTGGGCATGGCTTGTCCCTTCCTTAGAACTCCCCGTTCATCCGGTTGAATGGACGGGGAGAAGGCCTACTTCCTGCCGCGTTTGGCGCCGATGCGCAGGCGCAATGCGTTCAGGCGGATGAATCCGGCTGCATCGGCCTGGTTGTAAGCCCCCTTGTCGTCGTCGAAAGTGGCAATGCGCGAATCAAACAGCGAATCGGATTTCGATGCGCGGCCGACGACCAGCACGGTGCCCTTGTACAATTTGAGCCGCACCGTGCCGTTTACCGTCGACTGCGACCTGTCGATCAGGCTTTGCAGCAGCAGGCGTTCCGGGCTGTACCAGTAGCCGTTGTAGATCATGCGCGCGTAACGCGGCATCAGGTCGTCCTTCAGTGCCAGCACTTCGCGATCCAGCGTGATGGATTCGATGGCGCGATGCGCCTTGAGCATGATGGTGCCGCCCGGCGTTTCGTAGCAGCCGCGGGATTTCATGCCGACGTAGCGGTTCTCGACGATGTCGAGGCGTCCGATGCCATGCTTGCCGCCGATCTGGTTGAGCTTCGTGAGCACCTGGGCCGGCGTCATCTTTTTGCCGTTGACCGCAACGATGTCGCCTTTGCGGTAGTCCAGTTCCACATGCTCCGGCCGGCCGGGGGCCTTTTCGGGCGACACGGTGATGCGCCACATCGAATCTTCCGGTTCGAAATCCGGATCCTCCAGAATGCCGCCCTCATACGAGATATGCAGCAGGTTGGCGTCCATGGAGTAGGGTGCGCCCCCGCCTTTGCGCTTCTTGAAATCCACCGGGATGCTGTGCCTGTCGGCGTAAGCCAGCAGTTTGTCCCGCGACAGCAGGTCCCATTCGCGCCAGGGCGCGATGATCCTGACGTCCGGCATCAACGCATAAGCGCCCAGTTCGAAGCGCACCTGGTCATTGCCCTTGCCGGTTGCGCCATGGGAGATCGCATCCGCACCAGTCTTGCGCGCGATCTCGACCAGGTGCTTGGCGATCAGGGGACGCGCGATTGAGGTGCCGAGGAGGTACTCGCCCTCATACAGCGCATTGGCGCGGAACATCGGATAGACGAAGTCGCGGACAAACTCTTCGCGCAGGTCTTCGATGAAAATCTGTTTGATGCCGAGTTTCTTCGCCTTCTTGCGTGCCGGTTCCACCTCTTCGCCCTGGCCTATGTCGGCGGTGAAGGTGACAACTTCGCATTGGTAGGTGTCCTGCAGCCACTTCAGGATGACCGATGTATCCAGGCCGCCGGAGTAGGCGAGCACGACTTTCTTGATCGGCTTTTCTGCGCTTTTCTTCTTCACGTTGTCCCTTGATGTGGTTTCATTTACGTCTTGTTTGGATTGTCATCGTCGTCCATGTCCCCTTCAAAGACGCCGTCCACCCATTCCCCGACGATCAACCGGCCGTCTGGCGTCTTGTACTGCCCATGGCCGTGGGGCTGGCCCCCCT
>JANXVW010000110.1 GCA_025351455.1 Betaproteobacteria bacterium
CATGGTCTCGATGCCGAGCGACAGCGGGGTGACGTCGAGCAATAGCACATCCTTGACTTCGCCTTGCAGCACGCCGGCCTGAATGGCCGCGCCGACGGCAACGGCTTCGTCGGGGTTGACGTCCTTGCGCGGCTCGCGACCGAAGAACTCCTTGACCTTGTCCTGCACCATCGAGCCCTGCCGCATCGCCATCAAGGATGCCGGCGTCAAGGTCAGCGACATCGCCGACGTGATCCTGGTCGGCGGCATGACGCGCATGCCCAAGGTGCAGGACAAGGTCAAGGAAATTTTCGGCAAGGAGCCGCGCAAGGACGTCAACCCGGATGAAGCCGTGGCGATCGGCGCCGCGATCCAGGCCGGCGTGCTGCAAGGCGAAGTCAAGGACGTGCTGTTGCTCGATGTGACGCCGCTGTCGCTGGGCATCGAAACGCTCGGCAGCGTCATGACCAAGCTGATCCAGAAGAACACGACGATCCCGACCAAGGCGCAACAGGTGTTCTCGACCGCCGACGACAACCAGACCGCGGTAACGATCCACGTGCTGCAAGGCGAGCGGGAGATGGCGTCGGGTAACAAGAGCCTGGGCCAGTTCAACCTTTCCGACATTCCGCCCTCGCCGCGCGGGCTGCCGCAAATCGAAGTCACCTTCGACATCGACGCCAACGGCATCCTGCATGTTTCGGCCAAGGACAAGGCCACCGGCAAGGAAAACAAGATCAAGATCCAGGCGAACTCGGGTCTCAAGGAAGACGAAATCAAGCGCATGGTGCAGGACGCCGAGGAGCACGCCGATGAGGACCGCAAGGCACGCGAGCTGGTTGACGCGCGCAACCAGGCTGATAGCCTGACGCATGCGGTGAAGAAATCGCTCACCGAGCACGGCGACAAGATCGGCGCGGACGAGAAGGCCGGCATCGAAAGCGCAATCAAGGCCGTCGAGGAAGCCATGAAGGGTTCCGACAAGGAAGCGATCGAAGCAAAAACGAAAGCGCTGACGGAAGCGTCGCACAAGCTGGCCGAAAAGATGTACGCGCAACAGCAGCCGGAAGGCGGCGGTGCTGCGCCGCAGTCCGAGGCCGGCGGCGGCAAGGCTGACGAAAGCAATGTCGTGGATGCCGAGTTCGAGGAAGTCAAAGACAAGAAGTCCGCCTGACGCAGTCAGGCTTCAAGTGTGAGGGGTGATCCGGACCGCCGGCTCACCCCTTGTGTTGTCGGGCAAAGCAAAGCGGTGACTTTGCAGCGAAAGAATTAAATGGCGAAACGCGACTATTACGAAGTGCTGGGTGTGAATCGCGATGCCTCGGAAGAGGACATCAAGAAGGCTTACCGCAAGCTGGCGATGAAGCACCACCCGGACCGCAATCCGGACAATCCGAAATCCGAAGAGCATTTCAAGGAGGCGAAGGAAGCCTACGAAGTGCTTTGCGACGCGGCCAAGCGCGCGGCCTACGATCAGTACGGCCACGCCGGGGTGGACCCGCATGCCGGCATGAATGCGGGTGCGGCCGGTGCCGGCTTCGGCGGATTCGCCGACGCATTCGGCGACATCTTCGGCGACATCTTCGGCGGCGGCGGCCGCGGCCGTTCCAACGTCTATCGCGGCGCGGACCTGCGCTACAACCTTGAGATTTCGCTGGAAGAGGGCGCGCGCGGTACCGAGACGCGCATCCGCGTTCCGACAATGGAGGAATGCGAGACCTGCAAGGGGTCGGGCGCGAAAGCCGGCAGCCAGCCGGTCACCTGCCCGACCTGCAACGGCCAGGGCCAGGTACGCATGACCCAGGGATTTTTCTCCATCCAGCAGACCTGCCCGAAATGCCATGGCAGCGGCAAGGTGGTGCAGAACCCGTGTTCAACCTGCAGCGGCGCAGGGCGGTTGAGGAAACAAAAAACGCTGTCCGTGAAAATTCCGCCCGGTGTCGACGAAGGCGATCGTATCCGCCTCACTGGCGAAGGCGAGGCAGGCGTCAACGGCGGGCCACCGGGTGATCTCTATGTAGTCATGCACATCCGTCCGCACGATGTTTTCACACGCGAGGGCAACGACCTGCATTGCGAAATGCCGGTGAGCTTTACCAAGGCCGCGCTCGGGGGCGAGATCGAGATCCCGACGCTGGACGGCTACGCCAAGATCAAAATACCTGTGGAAACCCAGTCGGGGAAAGTGTTCAGGCTGCGCGGTAAAGGCATCAAGGGCGTGCGCAGCCAGTCCTTCGGCGACCTGCTCTGCCATGTCGTGGTGGAAACGCCGGTCAACCTCACGTCGCGGCAGAAGGAATTGCTGCACGAACTCGAGGAAATCAACGAGCGCGACGGCGGACGCCACAATCCCCGGGCGAAAAGCTGGATGGACCGCGTAAAGGAATTCTTCGCAGAATAGGTTCTCGTGCGCAGATGAAAAAAGGGTCGCATTTGCGGCCCTTTTTTTAAGGCTTCGATTCATCTTCGGCGCCAGGTGGTCCCGCCGCCTGGCGTATCTTCAAGAATGACTCCCGCCTCATCGAGCTCGGCGCGAATGCGGTCCGATTCCGCATAGTTTTTTTGTTTTCGTGCGAACAAGCGGGCCGCAATCTGTTCGCTAACCTGTTCGTCAGTCAGCGTTGCCCCGGGGCCGCCTTGCAGGAATTTTTCGGGGTCGCGCTGCAAGATCCCTAGAACACCACCCAACGATCTAAGAAGTGAAGCCTGTTGAACTTGACTGTCTTCAAGACTTATTCGCTCTTGACCGACTAAAGTCACGCCAGACCTGAGCGCATCTTGGGTTCGATTCAATTCGCTAGCCAGATTTTGAAGCACGGCCACCGCCTCCGGCGTATTAAAGTCGTCGTCCATCGCAGCTTGGAAACGCGCTGCGTAGGGATCTTTCTTCCACTCAATGACAGCAGTCTCGACTTTCAAATCTCGAAGCGCGGTGTACAGCCTCGTGAGCGATTGGCGTGCGTCATCGAGATGCTGGTCGGAATAGTTCAAAGGACTGCGATAGTGCGCGCGCGCAATAAAGAAGCGCACCACTTCCGCATCGTATCTGGCCAGGACCTCGCGCACCGTGAAGAAATTCCCCAGCGACTTCGACATCTTCTCGTCGTCCACGCGCACGAAGCCGTTGTGCATCCAGTAGTTCACGAACACATGGCCGTGCGCGCCCTCGGATTGCGCGATCTCGTTCTCGTGATGAGGGAACTGCAGGTCCTGCCCGCCACCGTGGATGTCGAAATGCTCGCCGAGAAAACGCTCGCTCATCGCCGAGCATTCGATGTGCCATCCCGGCCGACCCTTGCCCCATGGAGAATCCCAGGACGGCTCGCCCGGCTTCGCCGATTTCCAAAGAACGAAGTCCAGCGGATCGCGCTTGTTCGCATCCACTTCGACGCGCTCCCCGGCCTGCAATTCGTCGAGCGATTTTCCGGACAGCTTTCCATAACCCTGGAATTCGCGCACGGCGTAGTAGACATCGCCGTTTCCCGCCTGATAAGCCACGCCCTTCTTAACCAGTTGCCCGATCAAGTCGAGCATCTGCGGGACGTTTTCCGTAGCGCGCGGTTCGAGGTCGGGTTTCAGCACGCCGAGTGCCGCGGCATCCTCGTCCATGGCGCGGATGAACCGTCCAGTCAGCGCGTCGATCGGCTCGCTGTTTTCCGCTGCGCGCCGGATGATCTTGTCGTCGATGTCGGTGATGTTGCGCACGTAGGTCACGTCGAAGCCGCTGGCGCTGAGCCAGCGCTTCGCAAGATCGAATACGACCATGACGCGTGCATGCCCGAGGTGGCAATAGTCGTACACCGTCATTCCACAGACGTACATGCCGATCTTGCCTGGCAGGATCGGCACGAAATTCTCTTTTGTGCGGGTCAGTGAGTTATATATCTTCAGCATCGAAGCGGGTGGAAATGCTTGCCTGCGGGCTTAAGCTATCGCAGCCGGTCGGCGTTATTTTTCAGATTGTGGACAGAAGCATGCTGCTGGTAGAATCTGCCATTAATTACAATAACCTACCGTTTCTTATTGAGGTAAAGTTTAACACATGAGCCGAATCCCCCTCCTGGCGCTGGGCGCTGCTTTGCTGCTGGTGTCCCAGATGCAGGCCGGTTTTGCCGCCAACAGCTACGAAGACGCCAGCAAACTGTTCAAGCAGGGCAGCTACGCCGAGGCGCTGGAGAAGATCGAAACGGTCATCACCGCCAACCCCCGCGATGCCCGGGCGCGCTTCCTCAAAGGCCTGATCCTGACGGAGCAAAACAAGCCGGCGGACGCCATTAAAGTTTTCAGCGCGCTGACCGAGGATTATCCGGAACTGCCGGAACCGTATAACAACCTGGCCGTGCTGTACGCCTCTCAAGGCCAGTATGACAAGGCGCGCAAGTCGCTGGAGATGGCAATCCGCACGCATCCGAGCTACGCCATCGCGCACGAAAACCTGGGCGATGTCTACGCCAAGATGGCGAGCGAAGCCTACGACAAGGCGCTGCAACTGGACCGCAGCAATGCTGCCGCACAGACCAAGCTGGCCATGATCAAGGATTTGTTCACCGGCAGCGTAGTGCCCGGCAAGGGATCGCCGGACACGACCGCCGTCGCCGCGGCGACACTTCCCTCGGCCACCGAGAAACCGGCAACACCGGCCGCCAAGCCCACGCCATCGGCCACGAAGGCGGATACGGATGCCGTGCTGGCTGCGGTCAATGGCTGGGCCAAAGCATGGTCCAACAAGGATGCCAATGCTTATCTGGCTTACTACGCCCCAAACTTTCAGGTGCCCGGTGGCGAGGCGCGGGCGAACTGGGAGGCCACCCGGCGCGATCGCATCGTCAGGCCGAAGTTGATCGAAGTGAGCGTCGGATCGCCCAAGGTTTCATTCGATGCGAACGGCCGCGCGGTGGTGAAGTTTCGCCAAGGATACAAGTCCGACGCATTGAACACCTCCGGAGCCAAGACGCTGATCCTGGTCAAGGACAGTGACCGCTGGCAGATCGTTCAGGAGCGAATGAACTAGTGAAAGGCCCCGCTCGCAGCCATCAGGCAGGCTCCCGCCAGACGCTGGCGCAGGCGCTGGTGGCCGTCATTGCCGCCAGCGCCTCCTTTGCGTGGGCGCTGAGCATCACGCCGGCACCGGTTTCGCGCCAGATGTCCACGCCGGAAGCCATGCTGGTTCGCGCCCTGCTGGACATCCGCGATAGCAAGTTTTCCTCGGCATTCGACCACATCGACAGCCTGCTCCTGTCCAATCCTAATTTCCGGCTGGCGCAACTGGTCAAGGGCGACCTGCTGCTCTCTCGAACGCGGCCGATCAATTCCATCGGCAACGCGTCGGGAGGATCCGCCGAACAGGTGGCGGGACTGCGCGACGAAGCCCGCGTGCGGCTGGTCCGTTCCCAGATCGAACCATCGACCGATCTGGCGCCGCGCTATCTGTTGCAATTGCCGAAAAAGGAGAAACTCGCCCTGGTGCTCGATTCGACCAAGTCGACGCTGTTCGTTTTTGAAAATACCGGCAAAACTCCGCGCTACGTCGCTGACTACTACGTAACCATCGGCAAAAACGGCCTGGAAAAATTCCGCGAGGGCGACAAGAAGACGCCGGTTGGCGTGTATCACGTGGTCAGCAGGCTGCCTAAGGACAAGCTCACGGATTTCTACGGCAGCGGCGCCTATCCGATCAGCTATCCGAATGAATGGGACCAGATGCGCGGGCGCAACGGCCACGGCATCTGGCTGCACGGCACGCCGCGCGATACCTACAGCCGGCCGCCGCGCGCCAGCGACGGCTGCATCGTACTGACCAACCAGGACCTGGAAACCCTGGCAGCCCGATTACAGATCGGCTCGACGCCGATCGTCATCGCGGACTCGATCGACTGGGCAAAACCGGACGAAGTCGAATCCCTGCGTTCCGACCTGGCCTCATCGATCGAGAACTGGCGGCGCGACTGGGAAAGCCGCAATACCGAGGCCTACCTGCGGCACTATGCGAAAAACTTCGAGTCGAACGGCCAGAATCTGGCGCAGTGGTCGGCGCAGAAGCACCAGGTCAACGCCGGGAAAAACTGGATCAAGGTCAGGGTCAGCGATGTTTCACTCCTGCTCTACCCCGGCAAGGGGGATATGGCCGTGGCGACGTTCGAACAGGATTACACCAGCAGCAATCTCGCCAATCGCATGATGAAGCGCCAGTACTGGATCAGGGAGAACAACAAATGGCGGATCGTGTTCGAAGGTGCGGCGTAGAAAAGCAGGACTCGGGACTGAAGGCTCGGGACTCGAGTGAAAGTCAAAAACCAAAAATCCAAGGAAATCCGATGAACAAATTGTTGGGCGTCGTTTGCGCCCTGCTGTTGAGTACCGGCGCATTTGCCGCCAATCCGCAAGTGGAGATCAAAACTAATTTCGGTGCCGTAACCGTCGAGCTCTACCCGGAGAAAGCGCCGAAGACGGTGGAGAATTTCCTGCAGTACGTGAAGAGCGGGTTCTACAAGGACGCCATCTTCCACCGCGTCATTCCAGGGTTCATGATTCAGGGCGGCGGTTTCAGCAAGGCAATGGAGCAAAAGCCTACTCGCGATCCGGTTGGCATCGAATCGAACAATGGGTTGAAAAACGATGCCGGCACCATTGCCATGGCGCGGACGCAGAACCCGAATTCCGCGACGGCGCAGTTTTTCATCAACCTGAGTGATAATTCGTTCCTGAACTACAGCGCGCCGACCGTGCGCGGCTACGGCTATACCGTGTTCGGCAAGGTGATCAAGGGCATGGACGTGGTCGAGAATATAGCGAAGCTGCCCACCGGAGCCGGCGGGCCTTTCCCGCAGGACGTGCCGCAGCAGCAGGTCGTGATCGAGGACGCGAAACTGGTGGAGGCAAAGTGAGCAAAGTCAGAATACAAACGTCGATGGGCGACCTCGTCATCGAACTCGAGGCCGAAAAGGCACCGCTAACGGCGGAAAATTTCCTGCAGTATGTGCGCGACGGCTTCTATGACAACACCGTCTTCCACCGTGTGATCGACGGCTTCATGGTCCAGGGCGGCGGTTTCGAACCCGGCATGAAACAAAAGCCGGTACGCGCGCCGATCAAGAACGAGGCGGGTAACGGTTTGAAGAACGATGCCTATACCGTCGCCATGGCGCGCACGTCGGATCCGCACTCCGCCACGGCGCAATTCTTCTTCAATGTCGTGAACAACAACTTTCTGAATTTTCGCGCCGCGAATGCAGACGGCTTCGGCTACTGTGTTTTCGGCAAAGTCGTCGAGGGACGCGATGTGATCGACAAAATCAAGGCCGTCCCCACGGGCAATCGCGGCTTCCACCAGGACGTGCCGGCGGAAGATGTCGTCATCAAGAAGGCGGAGGTTGTCTGAGTAACTGATGACTGGTGCCAGACTTCGCTGGGTACCGGGCTTCGCCCCCAACTGGGGACGGCAGGAAGAACCTCCATCGCGGTTAAATGCAAGTGCGATCTTCGATACCTCACACCTTATTCATTTCCGACCTGCATCTGTCGCCGGATACACCCGCGGCGACCGATACGCTGCTGAACTTCCTCCGCACGACGGCGAAGGCGGCCGATGCCCTCTATGTGCTCGGCGATCTTTTCGAATACTGGATCGGGGACGAGGGCTTGGCGCAGCCATTTGCGAAAGCGGTTGCGCAGGTATTTCGCGCATTGGCCGACAGCGGTGTTCCCGTCTACTTCATGCACGGCAATCGCGATTTCCTGCTCGGCGGGCAATTTGCGCTGGCGAGCGGCATGAAATTGTTGAATGACCCGACTGTGGTCGACTTATACGGCACGCCCACGCTGCTGATGCATGGCGATACTCTGTGCAGCGACGATGTCGAATACCAGAAATTCCGCGCCATGGTGCGCAATCCCGCCTGGCAGCAGGCCTTCCTCGCCAAGCCCCTGGACGAGCGCGTGCGCATGGCCAGGGAAGTACGGGGAAAGAGCGAGCAGGCGAAACAGATCAAGGACATGACCATCATGGATGTGACGCCGGCAACGGTGGATGAGGCATTCCGCGCGCACCAGTACGCGCGCCTGATTCATGGTCACACCCACAGACCGGCCCGCCATGAGCACAGGGTCGATGGTCACGGCTGCGAGCGCTGGGTGCTGGCCGACTGGTACGACCATGGCTCGTACCTGCAGTGCGACGCGGGGGGTTGCCGGCTTCAACAACTCGAGCAGGCAAGAAGCGCGACCGGGCCTTCAGAGCTTCGATAAGCCGCGCGCGAGATCCGCCTTGATGTCGCTGGCCGCCTCCAGGCCGGCGGCCACCCGCAACAATCCTTCTCCCAGGCCGGCCGCGTTGCGTGCTTGCGCTGATAACCGACCGTGCGTGGTGCTGGCCGGATGCGTAATCGTCGTCTTGGCATCGCCGAGATTTGCGGTAATGGAAATCAGCTGGGTCGCATCGACCACTTTCCACGCCGCTTCGCGCCCGCCTTTCACATCGAAGGACACGATCCCGCCGCCCGTTTTTTGCTGGCGTTTCGCCAGTTCGTGTTGCGGATGCGATGCCAGTCCGGGGTAATGGACGCGTTCCACTTTCGGATGCTCCTCGAGCCATTGCGCCAGTTCAAGCGCCGTCTGCGAATGCGCGCGCATGCGCAGCCCCAGCGTTTCCAGCCCCTTCAGGATCACCCACGCGTTGAACGGCGACAATGTCGGGCCGCCGCTGCGCAGGAAACCATTCAGCCCCTCAAAAATCACATCGCGCCGACCGAGAACCGCACCGCCGAGCACCCTGCCCTGGCCATCGAGATATTTGGTCGCCAAGTGGATGACGATGTCGGCTCCCAAGTCGAGCGGTCGCTGCAGGATCGGCGTGCAAAAACAGTTGTCGACCACAAGCAAAGCGCCATGCGCGCGCGCCACTTTCGCCAAGGCGGGAACATCGGAGATCTCCGTGAGCGGATTGGACGGCGTTTCCAGGAACAGCATGCGCGTGTTCGGCCTGATTGCCCGTTCCCACGCGCCGACGTCGGTCGCTGAAACGAAAGTGGTTTCCACGCCAAAGCGCTTGAGGATGTTGTTGAACAACTGCACGGTTGCGCCAAAGATGCTCTGCGAGGCGACGATGTGCTCGCCCCCCTTCATCAGCCCCATCACGCAAGCCAGAATTGCTGACATACCAGAAGCCGTGGCGATACAGCATTCCGCGCCTTCCATCGCGGCCAAACGCTCCTGCAGGGAAGCGACCGTGGGGTTGGTATAGCGCGAATACACCATGCCGGGGTCCTCGCCGGAAAAACGCGCCGCGGCTTCCGCCGCGTTCTTGAATACGAAGCTCGACGTCAGGTATAGCGCTTCGGAATGCTCGTTGAACTGGCTGCGGTGTATCCCCGCTCGCACGGCGAGCGTCTCGAGTTCCAGTTCATCCCACCTCATTGCCTTGTCCCCGTTTGCCGTTGGTTTCGCCATCACAAATAAAAACTACAAATAAAAAACCCGCCAAGCTTTTCGCTAAGCGGGTCCGGATTTCGACGCGCGCTTTAGCAGTATTTGTTACGCGCCCGCAAGCTGTCGTCAAATCGGCGCGAAGTCAGCAAGCTACTCCGGCCCCTCGAGACTGTCAATCGCGGGGGGGGGCGGGCCTGCCGGGAAGTCTATTCGGTGGTGGCCAGGTTCAGGTCGAGCTGGGTGATGTTGCTTTCGCCCTTGGACAATTCGTCATCGTTGCGCTGCGCCTCGACGCCGGCCAGGTATTCCGCAGTGATATCGCCCGTGACGTAGAGACCGTTGAAGCACGAGGTCTCGAACTGCGTGATGTCCGGATTCACCGAACTCACGTCATCGACCAGCGCATCCAGGTCCTGGTAGATCAGCTTGTCCGCGCCTATCTCGCGCGCTATCTCGTCGTCGCTGCGGCCGGTTGCGATCAATTCGCGGGATGTGGGCATATCGATGCCGTAGACATTGGGAAAGCGCACCGGGGGCGCGGCCGAGGCGAAATACACCTTGCGCGCTCCGGCGTCGCGCGCCATCTGCACGATCTCGCGGCTGGTCGTGCCACGCACGATGGAATCGTCCACCAGCAGGACGTTCCTGTCCTTGAATTCCATGGCGATCGCATTGAGTTTCTGCCTGACCGATTTCCTGCGCACTTCATGTCCCGGCATGATAAAGGTGCGTCCGATGTAGCGGTTCTTGATGAAGCCTTCCCGGTAAGGCAGGCCGAGTTTCTCGGCCAGTTCCATCGCCGAGGGGCGGCTGGAATCGGGAATCGGAATCACGACGTCAATGTCGAGGTCGCTATGGTCACGCCTGATCTTGTCCGCCAGGCTCTTCCCCATGCGCATGCGGGTCTCGTATACCGATATTCCGTCGATGACCGAATCGGGCCGCGCCAGGTAGACGAACTCGAAAATGCAGGGATTGTGCTGCGGATTGGCCGCGCACTGGCGGCTGTAGAAATTGCTTTCCTGGTCGATGAATATCGCCTCGCCCGGCTCGACGTCACGCACCAGATCGAACCCGAGGGTATCAAGCGCCACGCTTTCCGAGGCGATCAGGTATTCGGTGCCTGTTTCGGTCTTGAGCTCCCCCACAACGAGCGGGCGGATGCCGTGGGGATCGCGGAACGCCAGCAAGCCGTATCCGGCAATCATCGCGACGACAGCATAGGCGCCGCGACAGCGGCGATGCACGCCGGCGACGGCACGGAAAATGGCGGGAGGATCGAGTTGATAACCGGTAGCGGCTTCCTGCAGCTCATGCGCCAGCACGTTGAGCAGCACTTCCGAATCGGAATTGGTATTGACGTGGCGCTGATCCTGCAGGAACAGGTCGCGCTTCAACTGCTCTGCGTTGGTGAGGTTGCCGTTGTGGCCGAGCACGATGCCGAAAGGCGAATTGACGTACAGCGGTTGCGCTTCGGCGAACGAAGCAGCCGACCCGGCAGTCGGATAGCGACAGTGGGCAATGCCCATGTTGCCGACCAGGTGGCGCATGTCACGCGTGCGAAACACGTCCCGCACGAGCCCGCCGCCCTTGTGCATCTGGAATTTGCTGCCGTCCGCAGTCACGATACCCGCCGCATCCTGGCCGCGGTGCTGCAGGACCAACAGTCCGTCATAGAGCAACTGGTTGACCGGTGTCTTGGCTACGACGCCGAGGATTCCACACATCGCTCGTTTTCTCCACGCCCAGTTACGCCGGCCCGGCAGCCGGCATTTTGCAGGCGAAAGTATAAGTCATTCGAAGCTCACCCGGCGGGCAATGTCCTCTGGCAGCAAAGGCTTTACCCACAAGGCCATGGTCTGCAGCGGCTTCGAGAACAGCGCTTTGCGCCAATACGGCTCGCGCGGTTCGGAGGTCATGCCGCCCACCAACACCAGCACGACGACGAACAGCAATCCGCGCAGCACGCCGAACACGGCGCCGAGCATCCGGTCCGAAGCGGTCAGTCCCGCCACCTTGACCAGACGCGCCACCAGCACGGACATCAGGCTCAATACAAGCACGCTGACCAGCATCACGGCGATAAAACCGATTGCGTAGCGCAGGCCCTGGTGCGTCCAAGAGGAAGGCATCCACCCTGCAACCACGCCTGCAAACAACCTTGCCAGCCAAAATGCCGCGATCCACGACAAAAGCGACAACACCTCGCGTACCAGGCCACGCCAGAAGCCGAACGCCACCGAGATCGCAATCACCCCGATCGCAATGAAATCGAATGCCGTCATCGGCAACGCGGCTCCTGTCGGGGAATTTTACAAATTGGGATCGACGGCGGAAGATTCAAGAACAAGTTTGGCGTCGATCGGCTGGCGCAGCGTCAATCCCGTCGGACGACGGCCGCCTCGCCGATGATGAGTTTCATCGATTTCAGGCGATCTCGCGCCTTCTCGGCTGCGTCGCGTGACGTGTAAGGACCGACCCGCACGCGTGTACGGTCTCCACCCGAATTCCTGACGAGTTCGGTATAGGCCTTGAACTTGTTATCCTGCAATTTCTTCTGCAGCGCCCTGGCGTTGGCGGCGTTGGAGAATGCGCCGAGCTGCACAACGAAGCTTTCTTCGCTCGCTGCGGCATGACCGGGCTGCGCGGGCTTGACCTCATGTTTTTGCACCGGCCTGGGCACCAGTTTGGCTTCGGGTTTCACTTCGAGTTTCGCATCGGCCTTGACCTCGGGCCTGGGCGTTTCGCCCTTGGGCGACGCGGTTTTGGCCTCGACCACGGGCTTGGGTCCGGGTTGAACGGCTGGACTAGCTTCCGGCATGCCGGCGACACGCGGCGTTACCGGCGTGGGCGCTGCCCCGGTCCCGGGCGTTAGCGTTTGCGGCGTCGATTCCGGTTTCGGGATGGGGGGAATGGTGATCGCAATGTCCTGGTTCAGCGGCTTGGGCTCGCTGTCGAGAATCATCGGCAGGAAGACGACGATCAGCAGGACCAGGGCTATCGCCCCGACCAACCGCCGGCGCGCACGTTTCTTGAGTTGAAGCTCTTCGTCGCTGATTGTCGCTTTCGCCATGAATTATGCGGGCCGATGAATTGCGCGGACCGGCAGCGGGCTCATGCGAGCCTGCAGTACCGCGCCCACCGTGAAAAAGGAACCGAACACCAAAATTTTATCATTTTGTCCGGCCGACCTGATCGCACATTGATAGGCTGCAGCCGGGGAATCGAAGCGCCCGACCGGCGCACTCACCCCCATCGAAGCCAGCGCCTGCTCGATGCGCGGGACATCCGCGCCGCGCAGGCCCGGCAACGACGCCACCATCCATTCGTCGATCTGGTCTTTCACGGGTTGCGCCACTCCCGCGATGTCCTTGTCCTTGAGCATTGCAAACACGGCGATCGTGCGTCCGCCAGCCGGCAACGCGCGCAGGCTCTCGGACAGACCGCGCGCGGCATGGGGATTGTGGCCGACATCGAGGATCACCATCGGCCTGCCTGGCATGACCTGAAACCGCCCCGGCAGGTCGACTTCGACGAGTCCGCGGCGGATGGCGCCCATGTCCACCGGCAGCCTGTCCTTGAGTTGTTCCAGCGCGGCGAGCGCGGTTGCGCCATTGGCGAGTTGATAGGCGCCGCGCAGCGCCGGATGGGGCAACGCGGAGCGCTTGCCCTGCGCGCTCCAGTATTGCCAATCGCCTCGGCTGGCCTTGTATCCATAGTCGCGTCCTCGCAGGACCAGCGGCGCGGCAATGGCGGCGGCATGTCCGCTCAGCGCCAACGGTGGATCTTCGTCGCCGCAGACAGCGGGTACGCCTGCGCGAAAGATGCCGGCTTTTTCACGGCCGATGCTTTCCCGGTCGGGTCCGAGATAATCCATGTGGTCGAAATCCACGGTGGTCACGACCGTGCAGTCGGCATCAAACACGTTCACAGCGTCCAGCCGTCCGCCCAATCCGACTTCCAGCACCGCAACATCCACTTTTTCGAAAATGAAAATATCCATCGCGGCCAGCGTGCCGAACTCGAAATACGTCAGCGATTGCGGTTCGCGCGCCTGCTCGACGCGCCCGAACGCCTGCGTCAGCGCATCATCGCTGACCTCGCGGCGCGCCACGCGCACGCGCTCGTTGTAGCGCAACAGATGGGGAGAAGAATACAGGCCGACACGGTAACCGGCGCTCGACAGGATCGCCTCGAGCATCGCGCACACCGATCCCTTACCGTTGGTCCCCCCCACGGTTATGATCGGGAAACCCGGCGCAAGACCCATTCGCTCACGCACCGCGGATACGCGATCCAGCCCCATGTCGATGGCAAAGGGATGGATGCGTTCGAGATAGGCCAGCCAGTCTGCTAGTGACTGGAGCGCGGCGGGACGGTCAGCAGGCAAGGGATTCAAACAAATCTAACCACAGAGAGGCGCAGAGAGGCACAGAGAGCACAGAGGAAAAAACAAATGCGAAATATGGTCACGGAAACAGCTCAGAAGAATTTCCGCTGAATTCGCGGATCGACTCAGGTTGAGACCATAAATTCGCTTTAGGTCTTCCTCCGCGTCCTCTGCGCCTCTGCGGTGAAAAATTCTTTTGAGCCTTAGGCAGCGGGGGAAGGGGCGCGCATCAGCAGCGTGATCAGGCTGACGAGTTTGTCGCGAATCTGGCGGCGGTCGACGATCATGTCGATGGCGCCATGCTCGAGCAGGAATTCGGCGCGCTGGAAGCCTTCCGGCAAGGTCTGGCGCACCGTCTGCTCGATTACGCGGGGGCCGGCGAAGCCGATCAGCGCATTGGGTTCCGCGATCACCACGTCGCCGAGGAACGCGAAACTCGCCGATACCCCGCCCATGGTCGGGTCGGTCAGCACCGAAATGAACGGAAGCCGCGCGCGGGTCAGTTGCGTGAGTGCCGCCGTGGTCTTCGACATCTGCATGAGCGACATCAGGCCTTCTTGCATGCGCGCGCCGCCGCTCGCGGTAAAGCACACGAATGGCAGATTCTGTTCGCAACAGCTCTGCACGCCACGCACGAAACGCTCGCCGACCACCGAGCCCATCGAACCGCCGAGAAAGCGAAACTCGAACGCGGCGACGACCAGGGGGACGTTTTTGATCGATCCCTGCATGACCACCAGGGCATCGTCTTCCTCGGTTTCGGCCTTGGCCTGCAGGAGGCGTTCGGTGTAGCGCTTGCTGTCGACGAACTTGAGGAAATCGACCGGCTCGACTTCGGCGCCGATCTCGAACTGGCCTTCCGGGTCGAGCGTCAGGTCGATGCGTTCGCGCGCGGTAAGCCGGTTGTGATGACCGCACTTGGGGCAAACGTTCAGGTTCTTGTCGAGGTCGGCGCGATACAGCACCGTTTCGCAGATTTCGCACTTGCTCCACAGGCCCTCGGGCACGGCCTTCTTGACGGCACCCGCAGTGCGCTTGATTTTCGGTGGAAGCAGTTTCTGCAACCAGCTCATCCTCGTGTCCTCAGTGGGGGGCGAACGCACGGCAACCGAAGCGTTCCGGCGCTGATGTCGTGTTCCGCGTCAGGCGTTACGGCCATCAGCGCTCGTCCATTGCCCGGCGGATACCGCCGACCAGGGTCGACAGATTTCCGATCAACTGGTCGGGCTGCGACGATTCTATCTCCTGGACCAGCCGGCTGCCGATGACCACGGCATCGGATATCGACGCGATCGCCTTGGCCGTCTGCGCATCTCGAATGCCGAAGCCCACCCCGATCGGCAGTTTGATGTGGGAGCGGATCAACGGCAGCTTCGCCCCCACTTCCTTTAGATCGATGTTGGCCGCGCCGGTCACGCCCTTCAACGACACGTAATAGATGTAGCCGCTTGCCATGCGGCCGACCTGTTCGATGCGCCCCTCTTCCGACGTCGGCGACAACAGGAAAATAGAATCGATGCCGCACTTCTTCAGCAGGCCGACGAGGTCCTTGCTTTCCTCCGGCGGATAGTCCACGACCAGCACGCCGTCCACCCCAGCCGATTGCGCGGACGCAGCGAAAGTGACATAGCCCATGGCCTCGATCGGATTCGCATAACCCATCAACACTACCGGGGTCGTCGTGTCCGAGGTGCGGAATTCGCGCACGAAGCCGAGCACGTCCTTCAATCCGACATTGTGCTTGAGTGCGCGCTCGCTCGAGCGCTGGATGGTCGGGCCGTCGGCCATCGGATCGGAAAACGGCACGCCCAGTTCGAGAATGTCCGCGCCCGCCGAGACCAACGCGCGCATGATCGGCACCGTCATGGCGGGCGCTGGATCGCCTGCGGTGACAAAGGGAATCAGCGCCTGTTTTTTCTGCGATTGCAGTTTCTTGAAGGTTTCGGCGATGCGGGACATGTTCTACGTGAGAGGCGTGAGGGGTGAGGGGTGAGGCGTGCAGGGCGTGAGTTTCAGATGCGAAAGGAAGCAAATGCTTCCGCGGCGGATTCGTTTGAACACCTCGCTCCTCACGCCTCACCCCTCACGCTTATCACAGCTTCAAACCAGAACGTTCGGCGACGGTATTCATGTCCTTGTCACCGCGGCCCGAGAGATTGACCAGCAAAACCTTGTCGCCGGCCAGCGTGGGGGCCAGCTTCATGGCGTGCGCGACGGCATGCGCAGATTCGAGTGCCGGCATGATGCCTTCCATGCGTGTTAGCGTATGGAAGGCGTTGAGCGCCTCGTCGTCGGTAATGGCAACGTATTCGGCGCGTCCCGAGTCCTTCAGCCAGGAATGCTCCGGGCCCACTCCGGGATAGTCCAGGCCCGCCGAGATCGAATGTGTTTCGATGATCTGGCCGTTTTCGTCCTGGATCAGGTAGGTGCGATTGCCGTGCAATACGCCGGGCTTGCCCGCGCACAACGTCGCGGCATGCTTGCCCGAAGCCAGACCGAGGCCGCCGGCTTCCACGCCGATCAGGCGCACGTCTCTGTCTTCGATGTAGGGATAAAAGGCGCCGATCGCGTTCGACCCGCCGCCGACGCAGGCGAGGATGGCATCGGGCTGGCGGCCAATGACTTCCGGCATCTGGGTGCGCAGCTCGCGCCCGACGACCGAATTGAAATCGCGCACCATCATCGGATACGGATGCGGACCCGCGACCGTACCGATGATGTAGAAAGTGTTCTCGACGTTGGTGACCCAGTCGCGCATGGCTTCGTTTAGCGCGTCTTTCAGGGTTTTCGAACCGCTTTCCACCGGAACCACGGTCGCGCCCAGCAGCTTCATGCGGAACACGTTCATCGACTGGCGCTTGACGTCTTCCGAACCCATGTAGACGACACATTCCATGCCGAAGCGCGCAGCCACGGTGGCTGAAGCCACGCCGTGCTGGCCGGCGCCGGTCTCGGCGATGATGCGCTTCTTGCCCATGCGCCGCGCGAGCAGTGCCTGGCCGATGGTGTTGTTGATCTTGTGCGCGCCGGTATGGTTGAGGTCTTCACGCTTCAACCAGATCTGCGCGCCGCCGCAGTGTTGCGACAGGCGTTTGGCGTGATAGACCGGGCTGGGACGGCCGACATAGTGTTTAAGCTCGGAGGCGAACTCCGCAATGAACGCGGGATCCTTGCGCATCTGATCGTACTGCGTGCGCAGTTCGTCAAGCGCGTGCATCAGAGTCTCGGCGACGAACACGCCGCCGTAGGGCCCGAAGTGGCCTTGCTCGTCGGGAAGGTTGTAGGCCTTTAAAGCCTCATACATCTGCATTTCTCGCTCCTCGGATGAAAGCGGCTATCCTGGCCGCGTCCTTTATGCCTTTTGTCGCCTCGACCCCACTGCTGACGTCGACCGCCCAGGGTCGCACGCGGCGTATCGCGTCGGCGACATTGTCTTGATGCAGGCCGCCCGCAAGTATCAGCGGCAGGGGAAATTGTTGCGGGATCAGCGCCCAATCGAAAGTGGATCCCGTCCCGCCATGGCTGCCAGCCACGAATGCGTCGAGCAGCAGGCCTTTCGCGGTCCGGTAATGGCGCGCGTATTGTAACAAATCCACCCCCGCACGGACCTTGACCGCCTTGATGTATGGCATGTCGAAACTTTCGCAGAATTCCGGGCTCTCGTCGCCGTGAAACTGCAGAAGTTGCGGCCTGACTTCGGCGATCACGCCTTTCACGTCATCCGGCCGGGCGTCGACGAACAGCGCCACGGGGGTGACGAAGGGCGGCAATGCATCCACCACGCGGCGCGCGATGTCGTGCGGCACCAGGCGCGGGCTCCCGGCATGGAAAATCAAACCGATCGCATGCGCGCCGGCATGCGCCGCGATAAGCGCATCTTCCACGCGGGTAATTCCACAGATCTTGACAGCGGTGGCCATGACGGTCTCTTCAGGTTCAGGCGCCTGCGAGTATCGCATCCTCGATGGATTCCACATCCGGCTGCGGCGGCAACGCCCAAACCGGGTCGTAGTCCACGCCGGCAAGGTAAAGCCCCGCCGGAGAAAAAGTGGGCGCCGCGCGCGTGCGGTCCCGGCTTTGCAGCAATTCATCGAGCCATGTGGAAGGCTGCCGGCCGCAGCCGACATACACCAGGCTGCCGATGATGTTGCGCACCATGTGCTGCAGGAAAGCGTCCGCGGAAAATTCGAAACGGATCATTTCGCCGCGACGGACCATGTTTAATTCCTTGAGGACTTTCACCGGCGTCTTGGCCTGGCATTCGGCAGCGCGGAATGCGCTGAAATCGTGTTCGCCGATCAGGCAGCGCGATGCCCGGTGCATGGCACCGATATCGAGCGCCTGGTGAAACCAGCCCACACGCTGGTGCAGCAACCCCGGCCGTTGCGGACGGCTGAGCAGCCAGTAAATGTAACGTCGGCCGGTGGCGGAGAAGCGCGCGTGAAATTCTTGCGGCACGGGCTTGGCCCAGGTCACCGCCACCCCTTCCGGCAGCAACGCGTTTGTTCCCCGCGTCCAGGCGCTGAGCGGCCTTTGCGCCGTCGTGTCGAAATGCACCACCTGTGCCAGCGCGTGCACGCCGGCATCGGTGCGGCCCGCGCAGGAACTGACCAGCGATTCGCTGGCGACCCCCGTTAGCGCGGCGTCAAGGGCGTCCTGAACGCCGCAAGCCTGCGGCTGGCTTTGCCAGCCGCAAAATGCGCTGCCGTCGTATTCCACGCCGAGGGCGATTCTCAAGCCAGGCTCCGCAACAAACCGAACCGCAGCATGGGGCCGGCGGTTTCATGAAGGAGGGATTGTGCAGCAAGCGGCGGCGGCGTCAAACCTGACCGCCGCTCTGGCGATCAGGAATCCAGGCTGGAAAGCACCGATTGCGCCGCCATTTTCTGTTCGGCGTCGCCTTCCTGCAAAACTTCCTTGAGAATTTCGCGCGCGCCGTCCTTGTCGCCCATCTCCTGGTAGGCCTTGGCGAGGTCGAACTTGGTCTGCACGTCATACCAGTGGTCGTCCTTGCCGGTCGGCGAGATGGCCGGTGTCGTTTCCGTGCCCAGATCGAGGCTGATGCCCGACAAATCGATTTCCGGCGCTGCCGAACTGCGTTCGAGGCGCGGTTCGGCCGGGGCATCCAGCGTCAATCCGCTCATATCGAAATCCAGGCCCCCGCTGGCCGGCTCTTGCGCATCCGCTCGCACGGAGGCCGGCGCGGAGGAAGTCAGCAAATTCAAATCGATGTCGAAATCAAGCCCGGAGGAACTGGCCGCACGCGGGGCCGGTTCGTCGGCAGGAACGCCTGCGGCAGGCAGATCTACATTGAAGTCCATCGCCGCCGGCGCCATGGAAACCGTAGCGTCGTGCGACGGTTCAGCGGCAGGGTCGATGATCTGGGTGCTGTCAAAGCTGCTGTCGCCCAGATCGATATCGGTCGTGGTCGCCTGCGAATCCTCCGAGCCGATATTGAAGTCGACGTTTTCGGCGGCCGCAGTAGCTGCCGCGGCGGCGCCTGCGGCGGCCGCAGCGCCCGCGGCAGATCTGCCTGCTGCGTAGCGCGCGTTATCCGGGTCGACCTGATAGCCCAGCGCAATCGCCTGATCCCAGATTTCGCCCGCGCCTCCGCTGGCCTGCTGCAGATCGCGCGCCACCTTCTCGAAAGACTTGGCGTCCTTGCGGTTGGCGTAAATCTGCAGCAGCTTTAAATAGATTTCATGGCGCTTCGGTGAACGCTCGAGCGCTTCCTTGAGCAACTCTTCGGCTTGGGCATCCCTGCCGTAGGCGAGGAATATCTCGGCTTCTGCAACCGAATCGACTTCGTCGGAAGACGCGCTCTGCGCAGCGGTTGGGCTGATTGCTACGGTGCGATCGGGACTGAATGCCGGCGTGTTCCCTGATGCCTCGGCAAATGCCCCCGCAGGGCCAGATTCTTCAGCGTCGGACTTCGATTCGCGCCGGCGCTTGACCGCCCGTACAGCCAGCGCGCCGATGATGATCAGCACGCCGCCGATTGCCGCGCCGAGGTAAGCCGGCTGGTCAAGCACTTGGGCCATCAGGCTGGGCTCGGGAAGGGGGGCTGTCTTGGCGGGCGCCGGCTTCGGCTGCACCGGTACGGGCTGGGAAGGCGCAGGGGCGCTCTCGCTCTTTGGCGGCGCCGGCGCAGGCGCGGGAGTCGGAACCGGCGATGCTGGCTTTACTTCGGGCGCCTGTGGAGCGGGCGGCGCCGGGGTCACGGGCGCAGCAGCCTGCGGGGCAGGTTTCGGGGCAGGCGGTTGCAGCGCCGCGGCCGGAGGCGGTGTGGCGGCGGGCGGGGTGGACGCGGGCTTTTGCAGATCCGCCATGCCCTTGTTCTTCATTTCCAGCAGGGACTGCAGATCCTTGATCTGCTTTTCCAGCTTGGCTACGCGATCGCTGGATTCCTTGACCGCCTTGTCGCGTGCCACGACTTCTTCTTCCAGTGCGTGAACGCGTGCCGCGGACTTGGCGTCACCGCCCGCCGCGCCGGCGGCGGCCGGCTCGTTCTTCGACAGTTTCAGGACTTCCTTAGGCGCCTCTTTGGCGGCAGCCGACTTGTCCTCGACTGCTGCGCCCACTTTCCCGGAAGCGGCCTGCTGCGCCGGCTGTTCCGCCGGGGCGGCCTGGCCAGCAGCGGCGGCCAGCTGGTCGCGGTAAGCACGCCAATCACGTGCCTGCAGCTTCACTTCCTTCCTGGCGTCCGCGTCGTTGAGGCCGGCGAACTGGTCGGCGGACGGCAACTGAAGTATCTTGCCGGTCTTCAACCGGTTCATGTTCTTGCCGGAGAAAGCATCCGGATTGTTCTGCACCAGCAGCACGAGCATCTGCTCGAGGCTGACTTCGGTGGGCTTGGTCGCGCTCGCGATTTTGCCCAGCGTATCGCCACTCTTGACCGGGCCGTACGCGTCGGCGGCGTGAACGGCACCGGGCATCGAGCTGCCTTCGTCAAGCAGCGTCGGCTGGGAGCCCCCGATAGTTTCCACCGGGGCAGCGGGCTTGGCTTCATTCTGCGCAGGCGCTTGCCGCGCAGTCTCGGCTGCAGCGGGGGCGGCAGGTTCTTCGGTTTTGGCAGGTTCGGGCTTGGCGGCTTCAGCAGCGGGAGCCGGTTCAGGCTTGGGTTGCGGCGCGGTCGGGGCTGCCCGCACTTCGACTTCGGCAGCCTTCTGCTTTTCGCGTTCCGCAATAACGGAGGGCGGATCGAGAAGTGCGGTGAACTCCCTGCTGATCCGGCCGGAAGACCAGGACAACTCAATGAGCAGGTCGACAAACGGTTCGGTGACGGGCTGACTCGACGTAACTCGAACAAAGGGTTCGCCGCTGGCGCGTTTTTCAATGCTGACCTTGACGCCGGCGACCAGGGGCGAATAGGACAGGCCTGCGTGCTCGAATGCCTCTACGCTCGCCAGACGCACGGCGAGCGAACCGATCTCATTCTTTTCGGCAACGAGTTCGACCTCCGCCTTGAGCGGTTCGCCGAGTGCCGACATGACGTTAAGCTTGCCGAGACCTGCCGCGTGCGAACCCGCGCAGATCGACAGCAAGGACGCGGCGACTATCCACGCGCGAAGAGACGTGATGCCCAAAGCGCCCACCCTGATCGTTTTTTGTTTGAGGTAATTAAAATAACATCATGGATTTAGAGATGCAAGCTCATCTTTCGCCTCACATTCTCCGCCAAGCCCGGTCTTTTTAAGGTAATACGCCAGCAAAACCCGCTTCCCGCTTCTAGCGCTCCAGCAGAATTCGCAGCATCCGGCGCAGTGGCTCCGCCGCCCCCCACAACAACTGGTCGCCCACTGTAAAGGCGGTCAGATAATCGCCACCCATGGGCAATTTGCGCAGCCGGCCGATCGGTACAGCGAGGGTGCCGGTGACTGCGGCCGGCGTCAACTCCCTTACGGAAGCTTCTTTCCGGTTGGGGATCACTTTTACCCATGGATTTGCAGCCGCCAGAATGCCTTCGATCTCGCTGACCGGCAGATCGCGCTTGAGCTTGATCGTGAGGGCCTGGCTGTGGCAGCGCATGGCGCCGATGCGTACGCAAACGCCATCCATCGGGATCGGATTTGCCTCGCGCCCGAGTATTTTGTTCCCTTCGGCCTGCGCCTTCCATTCCTCTTTGCTCTGGCCGTTGCCGAGATCCTTGTCTATCCAGGGGATCAGGCTACCCGCCAGCGGCACGCCGAAATGTTCCGTTGGCAACGCGCCGCCGCGCTGCGACTCCGAGACTTTCCGGTCGATCTCGAGGATCGATGAAACCGGATCTTCCAGCAGGGACTGCGCGGCGCCGTGCAGTTTACCCATCTGCGCCAAGAGCTCGCGCATGTTCTGCGCGCCCGCGCCCGATGCAGCCTGGTAAGTCATCGCCGTGACCCATTCCACGAGGCCGGCCTTGAACAGGCCGTGCATGCCCATCAGCATCAGGCTCACCGTGCAGTTGCCGCCGATGAAATTCTTTCCGCCTTGCTTGAGCGCAGCGTCGATGACATCGCGATTGACCGGGTCAAGGATGATTACTGCATCCTTCTGCATGCGCAGCGCGGAAGCCGCATCAATCCAGTATCCGGACCAGCCCGCAGCGCGCAGTTTCGGATAAATCTCGTTGGTGTAGTCACCGCCCTGAGCTGAAATGATAATCTCCATCGCCTTGAGCTCCCCGATGTCGCGCGCATCCTTCAGCGCGGCCACGTCCTTTCCGATCGCCGGGCCGTTGCCGCCGACCTGCGAAGTCGTGAAGAACACCGGGTCGACGTGGTCGAAATCTCCCTCCTGCTGCATGCGCTGCATCAGAACGGATCCGACCATGCCCCGCCAACCTACCAGGCCTACTCTTCTCATCTCAATCCCCAAAAATTCAGTGAACAGTGCTCGGTAAACGGTGAACGGAAAGAAACAGTTCAGGTTTCAAGCCGTTCACCGTTCACCGTTCACGCGTGTAACGCTGTCACGACTGCTTCACCCATCTCTTCGGTACCGACTTTTTTCATGCCAGCTTCATGAATATCGGCGGTACGCAGGCCTTGCCCGAGCACCCGCTTGACCGCTGATTCGATGCGCGAGGCGGCGGTTTCTTCACCGAAGGTATAACGCATCATCATCGCGGTAGACAGGATGGTCGCCAGCGGGTTGGCAACATCCCGTCCGGCAATGTCCGGAGCCGAGCCGTGAATCGGCTCGTACAGCCCCTTGTTGCTTGCATTCAGCGACGCGGACGGCAGCATGCCGATCGAGCCCGTCAGCATGGACGCTTCGTCGGACAAGATGTCGCCGAACATGTTGCCCGTCAGGATGACATCGAACTGCTTGGGCGCGCGCACCAGCTGCATGGCCGCGTTGTCCACGTACATGTGCGACAGCTCGACATCGAGATATTCCTTCGCGACTTCGATGACGATTTCACGCCAAAGGATGCTCGTATCGAGCACGTTAGCCTTGTCTACCGAGCACAGTTTGTGGCCGCGCTTGCGCGCAATGCCGAAACCGACGTGCGCGATGCGGCGGATTTCCGACTCGCTGTATCGCATCGTGTCGAAGCCTTCGCGCTCGCCGCTGTCGGTCTTGCGGGTGCCGCGCGGCTGCCCGAAGTAGATGTCTCCCGTCAGTTCGCGCAGGATCATGATGTCGAGTCCGGCGACGATCTCGGTTTTAAGCGATGAAGCATTGGCGAGTTCTTCGTATAACAGTGCCGGACGCAGGTTCGCGAATAACCCGAGCTCCTTGCGAATGCGCAGCAAACCCTGCTCCGGGCGCATCGGCCGCGGCAGCGTGTCGTACTTCGGGCCGCCGACCGCGCCCAAAAGCACCGCGTCCGACGCTTTGGCGAGCGCCAGCGTCTTCGGCGGCAGGGGATCCTGCGCCGCGTCATAGCCGGCCCCGCCGATCGGCGCCTCGTCCATTTCGATGTTCAGGCCGTCCCGCGCCAGGCTCTTCAGCACCTTCACCGCCTGCCTGACGATTTCCGGACCGATCCCGTCACC
>JANXVW010000183.1 GCA_025351455.1 Betaproteobacteria bacterium
ATACCGAGCAGGCGCGCCATGTCCTTATCCTGCGATGTCGCCTGCAGTTTCTTGCCCAGCATGGTGTGCTCGAAAAAGAAAAACTGGAATGCGACCATGACCATGGTCACCGCGAGGATCACCAGGTACTGGCTGTCGAGAAATACCGAGCCGATCTGGATGCCGCCCGCGATCACGTTGTCGAGCCGTTTGGGCTGCGCACCGAAAATCGCGAGCACGGTGTTCTGCAGGAAGATCGATGCGCCGAGGGTGGAAATGATGACCGGCAGGAAACCCCGGTGCCGCAGCGGGTAGTACACCCCGTAATTGAATACCAGGCCGAACACGCCCATGCCGACCAGGGCGAGCAGGAAGGACAGCCAGTAGGGCAGGCCGACGCCGACCAGGAAGGCGACCATCATGTAGGCGCCGAGCATGGCGAAATCGCCCTGGGCGAAGTTCACCACATTGGTGGCGCGGATGATGAGCACGAAACCCAGTGCTACCAGCGCATAGATGCTGCCGAGCGCCAAGCCCTGGAACAGCACCTGAAAATTATTGGCTAGCGCATCCACGGCGCCTTCCCCCTGTCGATGCAGGCCCGCGCAAGCACGGGCCTGCCCCTGCTCACGCGATTATTGATCGAAACTGATGTGCTCGACGAACTTGACCTTACCGCCTTCGTTCTTGACAACGTTATAGCCGCGCAGGCCGTCGCCGTTGGCGTCGAAATTGTAATTGCCTTCGACGCCCTTCCAGTTCTTCAGGCCGAGGATGGCCTTGCGGATGTCGTCGGCCTTATCGCTCTTCGCGCTGTTGAGCGCCTGTGCGATGACATTCATCGCGTCGAACGCCCAGCTCGAATAGACATCCGGCTCGACGTTGTACTTGGCGCGATACGCGGTCGCATAGGCCTTTGCTTCTGCGTTGGCGTCCGGGTTGAAATCGGCGATGCCGTAGGTACCATGCAGCGATTCGCCAGCGAGCTTCATTGCGGTGTCGGTCACGATCGACGGCGACCCGATCCAGGTTGCGGTGACGCCGAGCTGGCGTAGTTGCTTGGCGAAAATGCCCAGGTCCTGCGAGTTGGTCATGTAGGTGCCGATGACATCGGCGCCGGATTTCTTGATCGCCAGCACCACCGGCGTGAAATCCTGGGAATTATTCGTGTAACCCTGGATCAGGACCGGTTCGATGCCAAGACCCTTCAGCGCATCGGTGAGCGCCTTCTGCCCGCCGGAACCGAAAGCGTCGGTGGAATGCACGATCGCCCATTTTTTGAGTTTCAGCTTGGTGACGCCGAAGTCGCTGATCACGCGCGAGGAGAAGGTGTCGTTCGGCCGGCAGCGGAATACCCACGGATTGTTTACGTGGGTCAGGCTCGGATCGGTGCCGCCGATCATGACCGGGACGCCGGCTTTCTGAATCGTCGGCGAAGCGGCCTGCACCTGCGTGCTGCGGATCGGGCCGATGATGGCCGGAATGTCCTTGTTGCCGCCCAGCTTGGAAAACGCCAGCACCGTGCCGGGATTGGTGGACTGGTTGTCTTCGATCACCAGTTCGACTTGCTTGCCGAGGATGCCGCCCTTCTTGTTGATCTGTTCAACGGCGAGCTTGGCGCCATTGAGGGTATAGCTGCCGGCTTCGGCGTTCGGGCCGGTGATCTCGCTGACCAGTCCGATGCGAATCGAGTCCGCGGCCGCGGACAGGGCAAGCAGCGATGCAACGGCGCCGGCCGACAAGGCGCTCCAGAGTGATACGCGCATGAATTCCTCCCGATGGTTTTAGTATTGTCAGACATCTCAGCGCCAGTGCTTCCAGATCACGTTCGCCCTGACGTTATTCCGGGGCGTTCGATTGAAACGTGACGGGGATTGCGAGCGTTGACATGGCCGGGGAGCGTAATGCTATGTCCCGCCCCTGCGACTGTCAACGATTCAAGGGCAGGGCGGACTTCGCAAACAAGCGAATAAATTGTGTGGCAAAGGCCTGCGCAGGAAATCCACCGTAGCGCTACAGCCAGCGCATCATGCCCAGTTCGAACGGATGGGTCAGCAGTTCGTGCTGCGGATACAGGCGAATGCGGTATTCCAGCTTGCCGCACATCGGCGGACTCAACTTGAGCGCGAAGCGCTGTTCGCCCTGATCGGTTTGCGTACCGGCGGATTCGAAACGGTAGGATTTCGCGTGGCCCTCGCCTTCATGGCCGGTTTGTTTCGCGATCAGCAGTTCGAGTGCGACATCCTCCGGACGCAGCCCATTGAGAAAAACAGCGACCTCGAGTTGCAGGCCGTTGCCAAAGGCGATGCTCTTCTTCGGTGCGTCAAGCCGCCGCAGCGTGACTGTCGGCCACACTTCACGCATGTGCTGTTTCCACAGCGCCAGGCGGCGCGCGGGCTCGAAATCGGACTCCGCGTAGCGCCGGCCCTGCCGGGTTGCCGGCAGATAGAATTTCGCCAGGTACTCGTTGACCATGCGGTTCGACGAGAAGCGCGGCAGGATCGAGGCGATCGAGCGCTTGGCCATGCGGATCCATTGCGCGGAGTAGCCCATCTCGCCGCGCCGGTAGTAGGTCGGAACAACGTGATCCTGCAGCAATTCATACAGCGTGCGGCTTTCCTCGAAATTGCGGCGCGCCTCGTCGAGGCTTTCCGCCACCGGCTTGATCGCCCAGCCGTTGTGGCCGTCGTAGCCTTCTCCCCACCAGCCGTCGAGAACGGAGAGATTGAGTACGCCATTGATGCCGGCCTTCATGCCGGACGTGCCGCTTGCCTCCAGCGGATACATCGGATTGTTCAGCCATACGTCCACGCCGGAGACCAGGCGGCGCGCGAGATGCAGGTCGTAATCTTCGAGCAGCAGGATTTTGCCCTCGAACTCCGGCATGCGCGCGATCCGGTTCAGTTCACGGATGACATCCTGCCCGGGCACGTCGGCAGGGTGGGCTTTGCCGGCGAAGATGAACAGGACCGGTCTGGCTTCGTCCCCGAGTATCGTGCGCAACCAGTCGAGATTCTGGAACAACAGCGTGGCGCGTTTATAGGTCGCGAATCGACGCGCAAATCCTACGGTCAGTACGTTCGGGTTGACCGGATCGGCGAGGCGCAACAGTCGGTCGAGGTGCGCCTCCGAACCCTGGTTGCGGGAATGCTGGCGGGAAACGCGGTGGCGTACCAGGTGCAGCATCTGCGCCTTGAGCGATTGCCGCACGCTCCAGAACAAGTGGTCAGGCATGGCTTCCAGGCGATCCCGGAAACCCTGGCTGCCGGCAAGTTGCACCCAGTCGAAACCGAGGAACTTGTCGAACTGCTCGGCCCATTCGGGCGCGAGGAAGGTGGGCACGTGCACGCCGTTGGTCACATAAGACAGCGGGTTTTCGCGCGGATCGATTTCCGGCCACAGCGGCGCGCAGATTTGCGAGGAAACGCCGCCATGGATGCGGCTCACGCCATTCTGGAAGCGCGAACCGCGGATTGCCAATGCCGTCATGTTGAACTCGTGCCCGCCGTTGACCGCCCCCAGCGCGAGAAACTGCTCCTCGGTGAGCCCGAGCTGTTTGCGCAGCCACGGGAAATAGCCCGAGATCATTTCAGCGCTGAAGTGATCGTGTCCGGCCGGCACCGGGGTGTGTGTGGTAAACACCGCATTCGACGCAACCGCCTCCAGCGCAGCGTCAAAAGTCATCCCCTGCGCAACCAGCGTGCGCACTCGCTCGAGCACCAGGAAAGCCGGGTGTCCTTCATTCATGTGCCACGCAGTGGGTTTGATGCCCATCGCCGCCAAAGCGCGCACGCCTCCGATGCCCAGAACGATCTCCTGCTGGATGCGCGTATTGCGGTCGCCGCCGTAAAGGCGGTGCGTGATGTTGCGATCTTCCGCAGAATTCTCGGTGAGGTCGGTATCGAGCAGATAGAGCGTCACATGCCCGATGTGCGCCTGCCACACTTTGACCTGCACCTCCCGGCCCGGAAATTCAATGCCCACCCGCACCTCGGATCCGTCCTCGCGCAGGCATGGCGTGACGGGCAGATCTTCGAAATCCGAGTCGGCATACAGCGCCTGCTGGGTGCCTTCGCTGTCGATGGTCTGGTGGAAGTAGCCCTGGCGATACAGCAATCCCATGCCGACGAAGGGCAGGCGCATGTCGCTGGCCGACTTGCAATGGTCACCGGCCAGGATGCCGAGGCCGCCGGAATAAATCGGCAGGCTTTCATGGAAACCGAATTCCGCGCAGAAATAGGCGACGATGTCGTTCTTGCGCAGCCATTCCGATCCATTGCGGCGCAGCGGTTCCTGCAGATAAGTATCGAATGCGGAAAGGACCCGGTTCAGGTTTCCCATGAACACCGGATCGTCGGCGGCATCGACCAGTTTTTGCTCGTCGATGCGTTTTAGGAAGGCCTTCGGGTTGTGCCCGGTCCGGCCCCAGAGCGGCGGGTCGAGCCGCGAAAACAGCAGCCGCGTCTGCCGGTCCCAGCTGTAGTGAAGATTGTTGGCGAGTTCTTCCAGCCGCGCGAGGCGCGGTGGAAGCTTTGGATTGACTTCGAGGGTGAAGAGTGTGCCGCTGGTCATGGCTGATCCGGGTATCGCAAGTTATCAGGAAATCCCGCGTTTGGGGAAATGTGACGCAACGACCGACGGCGCCCGCCGCGGGTCAGAGCACGTAGCGCGAGAGATCTTCGCTTTGCGCCAGCGCCTTCAACCGGGAATCCACATAGGCCGCATCGATGACGATGACCTTGCCCTGCTCGCGATTCGCGTCGAACGAGACGTCCTCCAGCAATTTTTCGATGACGGTATAGAGCCGGCGCGCGCCGATGTTTTCGGTTTTTTCGTTGACCTGCCAGGCGATCTCGGCCATGCGTCGGATGCCGTCCGGGCGGAAATCGAGTTTGACTTCCTCAGTTTCCAGCAGCGCCTGATATTGCCGCGTGAGGCAGGCATCGGTGGAAGTGAGGATGCGTTCGAAGTCTTCCACCGTCAGGCTTTCGAGTTCGACACGGATCGGGAAGCGGCCCTGCAGTTCCGGGATCAGGTCGGAGGGCTTGGAAAGATGGAAGGCGCCGCTGCCGATGAACAGGATGTGGTCGGTCTTGATCATTCCATATTTTGTGTTGACGGTGGTGCCCTCCACCAGCGGCAACAGATCGCGTTGCACGCCGTGGCGGGAAACCTCGGCGCCGCCGGTTTCCTGGCGGCTGGTGATCTTGTCGATCTCGTCGATGAACACGATGCCGTTCTGCTCGACGTTGGAGAGCGCCTTGAGTTTGAGGTCTTCGTCGTTGACCAGCTTCGCCGCCTCTTCCTCGGTCAGCAGTTTCATCGCTTCGCGAATCTTGAGCTTGCGCGTCTTGCGGCGTGCGCCGCCGAGGTTCTGGAACATGCCCTGGATCTGCGAAGTCAGATCTTCCATGCCGGGCGGCGCCAGGATTTCCATCTGCGCCTGCGCCGCCACGACTTCGATTTCTATCTCCTTGTCGTCGAGCTCGCCTTCGCGCAGCCGCTTGCGGAATTTCTGCCGTGTCGCATTGTCGCCGTCCTGCTGATCCGGCTGAAAACCGATTTCCCGCGCCGCCGGCAACAAGGTATCGAGGATGCGTTCCTCCGCCATGTCCGCTGCGCGGTGCCGCACCTTGCGCGTTTCCTGCTCGCGGGCTTGTTTGATGGCGGTTTCCACCAGGTCGCGCACGATGGAATCCACGTCCTTGCCGACGTAGCCGACTTCCGTGAACTTCGTCGCCTCGACCTTGATGAAAGGGGCCTCGGCGAGACGCGCAAGCCGCCGCGCAATCTCCGTCTTGCCCACGCCGGTGGGCCCGATCATGAGAATGTTCTTCGGCGTGATTTCCTGGCGCAGCGGTTCCGCTACCTGCTGGCGCCGCCAGCGATTGCGCAACGCGATGGCAACCGCTTTCTTGGCGTCGTCCTGCCCGACGATATGTTTGTCGAGTTCGTGGACGATTTCTTGCGGGGTCATTGAGGACATGCGAATTCCGTGATTGGTGATTGGTGATTGGTGACTAAAAAGGCAGGGACGTTTCGCTAATTACCAATCACCAATTGCCAGTCACTCGAGGACCTCGATCACATGATTCTGGTTCGTGTAAATGCAGATCTCGCCGGCGATGGTCAGTGCTTTCTTGACGATGTCCTGCGGCGGCAGATCGGTGTTTTCCAACAGGGCGCGCGCCGCTGCTTGCGCAAAAGGGCCGCCGCTGCCGATCGCGACGATGCCGAGTTCCGGTTCGACTACATCGCCATTGCCGGTGATGATCAGCGACGACTCATGATCCGCGACTGCCAGCATGGCCTCCAGGCGCCGCAGGATGCGGTCTGTGCGCCAGTCCTTCGCCAGTTCGACCGCCGAGCGTAACAGATGCCCCTGGTGTTTTTCCAGCTTGGCTTCGAAGCGTTCGAACAAGGTGAAGGCATCTGCGGTGCCACCGGCGAAGCCGGCGAGAATGCGTTCGTGGAACAGCCTGCGCACTTTGCGCGCGCTCGATTTGAGCACGATGTTGCCGAAAGTCACCTGGCCGTCACCGCCGAGGGCGACGCTTTTGCCGCGACGGACGGAAATAATGGTGGTGCCGTGAAAGGGGTCGTTCATTCCGGAAAGTGTTGCGGGTAGTCCGATCTGCGGGGAAATCCCGGGCGCGGAACGCCCGGATAACAACTATCAGATGGGGAATTGTACTGGAGAGTTCAAGTGGCTGGTCTGGCTCCCGAACGTTCGAGGCTGGAAAACACGATACCTACGATCGCCATCGCCCAGACGATGATCGCGCCGGTCGGCAGATCGAACAGGTTCGAAGCGAGCAGGCCGAACAGATAGCCCAGACCGCCCACGGCATAGGCCTTGGTCAGGCGCAATCGCACGGCATTGCGTGAAGCGAGAGCGGGAATGATCAGGCTGGAGAAGACCAGGTAGACACCGACCATTTGTACCGACGCGGTGACCGAGAGGCCGAACAGCAGATAGAAACCGACGCGGCCCAAACGTTCGCGGCCGACGCCGAACCAGGCCACCAGAACCACGGCCGTCAATACCGCGACGACCGTGACCTGCGTGTGGCTGACCCAGAGGATCTGCCCGACCAGCATGTCCTTCAGATACTCGCCGCCATGTGGATTGCTGGCAAGCAGCAGGACACTGAGTGTTGCGGCGAGCACGAATACCGTCCCGATGATGGCTTCCTGGATGTCCGGCCAGCGCTTCTCGGTCCAGGTCAGAAACAGGGCGCCGAGCAGGGCCGCCGCGAGTGCGGCGGCCTGCACGGCAATGCCCTGTCCTTCCCAGCCGAAGAAATCGGCTGCAATTACGCCGACCCCGGCGATCTGCGCAATGGCGATATCGATAAACACGATACCGCGATTCAGCACCTGGATTCCGAGCGGAACATGAGTTGCGCTAACCAGCAGGCCCGCGATCAACGCCGGGAGCAGGAGGCTGAACTCGAGATTGGACATGTTATTTCTTCACCGCTTTGAGTCTCGCGATCGAATCGTCGAACAGACCGAACAAGTCCTTGGCCCCGGACGTTCCTCCCACCGTGTAGGGTAGCTCCACCACAGGAACAGAGGTCTTTTCCGACAGCGAGTTGGCCGACTTCGGATCCTGATAGGCCGAACGGACGATGACATCGGCGCCGCCGCCCTTTAAACGCCCGACCAGATCGGACAGATGTCCGGCACTCGGCGGAATCCCCGGCTTCGGTTCGATGTTCATGACTTCAACCAGGCCGAGCCACTTGATCAGATAGACCGAGTCCTTGTGATACGGCACGACGCGCAGGCCTTTCAGCGGCGCGGCATCCTTTTCCCAACGCGCGATGGCCTGTCCCCAGCGGCCCTGAAAGTCCTTGCTGCGTGACTCGTAGTAGGGGGCGTTTCCCGCATCGATCTGCTCAAGGCGCTGCGAGATTG
>JANXVW010000193.1 GCA_025351455.1 Betaproteobacteria bacterium
CGCTCGATTCGCACAACAAATGGATCGGCGACATCGAGGAAACCCAGAATACCAAAATGAACTTCCCGATCCTCGCGGATGCCGACAAGAAAGTGTCGAACTTGTACGACATGATCCATCCGAACGCGAACGACACGCTGACCGTGCGCTCCGTGTTCATCATCGACCCGAACAAGAAAATCCGCACGACGTTCACGTACCCGGCGAGTACGGGGCGCAATTTCGACGAGATCCTGCGCGTAATCGATTCGCTGCAGCTGACCGACAAGTACAGCGTGGCCACGCCTGTGAACTGGAAGGATGGCGACGACGTGGTGATCGTGCCGTCGATCCAGGACCCGGAAGTGATCAGGCAGAAATTCCCCAAAGGCTACAAGGCAATCAAGCCTTACCTGCGCATTACGCCGCAACCGAATCGCTGAACGAGGAGTGCTTGACGGTACCAGGGCCGGCCTCGACCGGCCCGTTTTTTTTACAGGATTATGAAAATCACGAGGCAGAGCAAACCGGTTTTTTGACCTGGCGCTTTCATGTTCTCCCCGTTCCGGCCATTGTGCTTCGATGCTGCGTTTTCAAAGTCCTGGCGCCGCAAATGCAAAGCGGCGTACAAGTTACGCCGCTCCAATTCCGCTGATTCCCCGCATTCATCCCGGCGCGGCCCGGGTGCCCGTCCGAACCATCATGCGCCGGGATTTTGCCAGATTTTTGAAGTGCTTAGTGTTTAGCTTTCAGTAGACAAGAAAAATTCCTCTCGTCCCGCGCGGGACAAGAAGTCAATGTTAGGAACTTAACCCGCCTCCCGTCTCTTGATCGGCGAGGGTTGCCTTCTAAATCCTAACTGAACCGCACCTTCTCAGGTGCAGCCATTATGTATGTACTGCGAATCCCAAAGCTCGCGGCTCAGTGCCTGGTATCCCTCGCGGATGCAGATTGCCCGCGAGCATATGGGAAGCTTAGTTAGGCCGGTTGCCGGCTACCGGAAACGGCCAAGCCGCCGGTGCGGAAACGGGCTTCGGTGCCGCAGGCGCTGCCGTAGCAGCCGCCTTGGCGGCAGGCTTCTTCTTCGAGGCCTTCTTCGCCTTCTTTTTCGCAGGCTTTTTCGCCGCCTTCTTCGCCTTCTTCTTGGCGGGCTTCTTCGCCTTTTTCTTCGCGGCCTTTTTCTTGGCCGGGCGCTTAGCAGCCTTTTTTGCGGGCTTCTTCGCAGCCTTTTTCGCGGTCTTCTTCGCCGGCTTCTTTGCTACCTTCTTCGCAGGCTTTTTCGCAGCCTTTTTAGCGGGCTTCTTCTTGGCTGCCATTTTCTTAGCGGGTTTCTTTGCTGCCTTTTTCTTTGCTGCCATTTCAGTTTCTCCTAATGAAAGTTAAACAACGGGCACTACCAGCACTTCAAAGAAGGATTCTTCTCCGTGCCTACCGCCAATGCCCGGTCGTGCGCCATGTGGGCCGCATTTCCGGGCGTCGGACAGTTCTGTTGGCTGCGCACCAGAGCCCTGGTGCGCGCCGCGATTCTTTGGGAAGCAATGCAGAAAGGCCGGGGACGACAAAACGCCATCGCCGGCCAGGGACCATAAACGAGAGGGAAAGGAAACCTTGGGCTTGGAGCTCACGGCTCCAAGCCTGGTGCCGCGACCTGAATCCGGTCGGCACACGTTTCGTGATGAAATAAATACCGCTTTGTCCGGTTTGCCCATTCAGCCTGTCAAGTGCGCCGCCCCTGATGAGGCCTTTGGCAGCGCGGGTTTCACAGAAATCATTACGGCCCTGAAGATCAATCCCAATTCAGGGCTCCCCCCGTTTGATACTCAATCACGCGGGTCTCGAAAAAGTTTTTCTCTTTCTTCAGGTCGACCATTTCCGACATCCACGGGAACGGATTATTCGCTCCCGGATATAGCGGATCAAGTCCGATCTGCTGTGCGCGGCGATTGGCCACGAAGCGCAGGTATTCCTTGAACATCGGCGCGTTCAATCCAAGCACGCCACGCGGCATGGTGTCCTCGGCGTACCGGTATTCGAGTTCGACACCCTTCTGGATCAGGCCGCGGATTTCCTCGCGGAACTCCGAAGTCCACAGGTGCGGATTCTCCATCTTGATCTGGTTGATCAGGTCGATCCCGAAATTGCAATGCATGGACTCGTCGCGCAGGATGTATTGATACTGTTCGGCGGCCCCCATCATTTTGTTCTGCCGGCCAAGCGCCAGGATCTGCGCAAAGCCGACATAAAAGAACAGCCCTTCCATGATGCAGGCGAACACGATCAGGCTTCTGAGCAGCTGCTGGTCGGTTTCCGGGGTGCCGGTCTTGAATTCCGGGTTAGTCAGGATCTCGATGAACGGGATCAGGAACTCGTCCTTCTCCCGGATACTGGAAACCTCGTGGTAGGCGTTGAAAATCTCGCCTTCATCCAGGCCCAGGCTTTCGACGATGTACTGGTAAGCGTGGGTATGGATTGCCTCCTCGAAGGCCTGGCGCAGCAGATACTGGCGGCATTCCGGGGCGGTGATATGCCGGTAAGTGCCGAGTACTATGTTGTTGGCGGCCAGGCTGTCGGCCGTCACGAAAAAACCGAGATTGCGCTTCACCACCAGGCGCTCGTCCTCGGTCAGACCATTCGGGTCCTTCCACGTGGCGATGTCCCGGCTCATGTTGATTTCCTGGGGCATCCAGTGATTGGCGCAGCCGGACAGATACTTTTCCCAGGCCCACTTGTATTTGAACGGCACCAGCTGATTGACGTCGGCCTTGCC
Organism: Betaproteobacteria bacterium; assembly: GCA_025351455.1. Classification (GTDB taxonomy): domain Bacteria; phylum Pseudomonadota; class Gammaproteobacteria; order Burkholderiales; family JACQAP01; genus JACQAP01. The sequence continues at coordinate 2,747 of JANXVW010000193.1, forward strand.
GTTGATGATGCGCTTGTCCTCGACGCGCACGCGACGCGATACCACGTCGGCGGACGTAGCGCTGCCGGCGGCAGGGATGCGCGCCGGCGGAACATTCACGACAGGCTGCAATGCAGCGCCGCCGATGCTCGGGATGTGATCTTCAAATTGCAACATCGATGGTTCCTTTATAAATGTTATCGGTGGAATGTCAAATACTTCTTTGATATTCGGCCGCAATGCGACCCCTTTTTATCCCGAGGCCGCGATGAAAGATGCATGGATCCGTTCATCGCATCAAAAAAGTCTCAACTCCTCCGCAACGACCACGCCACGACGGCGGGCCGTACGATTTCTTCACGCTTGCGGCGCAACCAGAACGTCAGCCGTCGCCTTGCAGCTGCATTGACCTGGCGCGCCGCCCTCATTATTGGCAGGCCTCGCATTCGGGGTTGCGGATCCCGCCGCTCTTCAAGCTTAACTTGCCAAGGCAAGTCAGCGTCCGCCGTAACCAGGAGCGTGAAGTCATTGGCATGCTTCACACTCCGGGTTATCAATGGCGCAGAACTTGGCTTCCTCGTCTACCGCTTCCGCGGCGCCCATCCCGGCGACGCCGCCATCGGTCGGCACGGCGTTGAGCTGACCGCCGCGCACGGTCGACTTTTCGGTCGATGTGGCACCCAGCGTGCGCAGGTAATAGGTGGTCTTGAGGCCGCTCTTCCACGCCAGCTTGTAGATATCGTCCAGCTTTTTGCCGGATGCACCCGCCATATATATGTTCAGCGACTGGGCCTGGTCGATCCATTTCTGCCGCCGCGAGCCGGCCTCCACCACCCAGGTGGCGTCGACCTCAAAGGCGGTAGCGTAAAGGCTGCGGACTTCCTGCGGAATGCGGTCGATCTTGGCCAGGCTGCCGTCGAAATACTTGAGGTCGGCGATCATGACCTCGTCCCACATGTTGAGTTTCTTGAGGTCGCGGACCAGATACTCGTTGGTCACGGTGAATTCACCCGACAGGTTGGATTTCACATACAGGTTCTGGTAGGTCGGCTCGATCGAGGCCGAGACGCCGACAATATTCGCGATGGTTGCGGTCGGGGCGATCGCCAGGCAATTGGAGTTGCGCATGCCGAACTGGCGGATGCGGGCACGCAAGGGCTCCCAGTTCAGGGCCGAAGAATCGTCGACTTCGACGTAGCCGCCGCGCTGTTCGATCAGAAGCTGGATCGAATCCTGCGGCAGGATGCCCTTGGACCACAGCGAGCCTTCATAAGTAGAGTAACGGCCCCGCTCTTCAGCCAACTCGGTGGAGGCCCAGTAGGCGTTATAAGCCACTGCTTCCATCGAACGGTCGGCGAATTCCATCGCCTCCCGGGACCCGTAGGCCACGCGCATTTCGTGCAGGCAATCCTGGAAGCCCATGATGCCCAGGCCGACCGGTCGATGCTTGAAATTGGCGTTGCGAGCCTTGTTGACGGCGTAATAGTTGATGTCGATCACGTTGTCGAGCATGCGCATGGCGGTCGACACCGTGTTCTTCAGCTTTTCCTGGTCGAGCTTGCCATCCTTGATATGGGCAACCAGGTTTATCGAGCCCAGATTGCAGACCGCAATCTCGCTTTCCGAGGTATTGAGCGTGATCTCGGTGCAAAGGTTGGAGCTGTGAACCATGCCGACATGCTGCTGCGGGCTGCGGATGTTGCAGGGGTCCTTGAAGGTGATCCAGGGATGCCCGGTCTCGAACAGCATCGTCAGCATCTTGCGCCAGATGGTCAGCGCCGCAACACGCTTGAACAGCTTCAGTTCGCCGGATTTCGTGCGGCGCTCGTATTCGACATAGGCTGCTTCGAACTCCTTGCCGACCTTGTCGTGCAGGTCCGGCGCATCGGCGGGCGAAAACAGCGTCCATTCCCCCGCTTCCATGACCCGCTTCATGAACAGGTCCGGAATCCAGTTGGCCGTGTTCATGTCATGCGTGCGGCGGCGATCGTCGCCGGTATTCTTGCGCAGTTCGAGGAATTCCTCGATGTCCAGGTGCCAGGTCTCCAGGTAGGAGCACACCGCGCCCTTGCGCTTTCCGCCCTGGTTCACCGCCACCGCGGTGTCGTTCACGACCTTGAGAAAGGGAACAACGCCCTGCGATTTGCCGTTAGTCCCCTTGATATGGGAGCCGAGCGCGCGCACCGGCGTCCAGTCGTTGCCGAGCCCGCCGGCGAACTTCGACAGCAGCGCGTTTTCCTTGATGGCGTCGTAGATGCCTTCCAGGTCGTCCGACACCGTGGTCAGGTAGCAGCTCGACAACTGCGAGCGCTGGGTGCCGGAATTGAACAAGGTAGGCGTCGAGGACATGAAATCGAAGCTCGACAGCACGTTGTAGAATTCGATGGCTCGGGCCTCGCGCTCGACTTCGTTGATCGCCAGCCCCATCGCCACGCGCATGAAAAAGGCCTGCGGCAGTTCGATGCGCCGGTCGCTCACATGCAGGAAGTACCGGTCATACAGGGTTTGCAGGCCAAGGTAGCCGAACTTGAAATCGCGATGCGCATCCAGCGCCGCACCGAGCGAGCGCAGGTCGAAGCGGCTCAGGCGCTCGTCGAGCAACCCGGCATCGATGCCGCGCTTGATGAAATGCGGGAAATAATCGGCATAACGGGTATGCATGCCGGCCTGGCTCACTTCCTCGCCCACAACCTCGAAGCGCACACTATTAAGTAGCAGGCGAGCGGTCACGTAGCTGTACCCCGGATCCTTTTCGATCAGCGAACGGGCCGCCAGGATGGTGCACTTGCGCACTTCGTCCATGGGCACGCCGTCATATAAGTCCTTTAACGTCATCTGCAGGATCAGGCCCGAATCCACGGCACGGCCCAGGCCTTCGCAGGAATCCTTGATCAGCGCGGTCAGCCGCTCCATTTCCAGCGGGCGGGTCTGCCCGTTTTCGACGACGTTGATGCTCGGGATGGAGGTCGCCGCAGCATGCGCTTCGCGATTCCTGGCGCGCTCGCGCGCCCGCTCTTCGCGATACAGCACGTAGGCTCGTGCCACTTCGTGCTCGCCGGAGCGCATGAGCGAAAGCTCGACCTGGTCCTGGATGTCCTCGATGTGGAAGGTGCCGCCATTGGGCTGGCGGCGCATGAGCGCATTGATGACGGCCGCAGTCAGCTTTTCGACCATCTCGCGCACACGGGCGGATGCTGCACCCTGGCCGCCGTTGATGGCGAGGAACGCCTTGGTGACCGCGACGGCAATCTTGCCCGGCTCGAAGGAGACCACGGCGCCGTTGCGCCGGATGATCTTGTACTGCGCGTAGCGCTGTTTTTCCTGGTTGGCGGAACTGTCTTCCGTGGAGTAGCTGCCGGCCGGAACGGGCGTGCTGAGATTGCTGCCTAATTGCATTTTTTCTCCCTCGAATGTTCTTGTCGCGCTTTAGCAACCGCCGGCGCCGGGATTAGGGATTTACGCGAAACCACTATATGTTGTGCCCAAGCCGAACCATAAGGACTAATTCTAGTACCCCCACTCACCCTGTCAAGAAATTTTTATATTTGGAAATCAGAATGCTCGGCTGCGCTTTTACTGTGCAGCGCGATGTGGCTAGAACGCGCCGGTGGCGCCCACGGATCGCGGCACGCGCAGCAAATCAGCGCACCACTGCCGGCAAATGGGCGGCGGAGGGTTGCGCAGCGCGCCGAAGGTGCGCGGCATCTACGACGATGCGGAAGTGAATGTTGCGCGCCGGCCGCGTATGTCGAATGGCGGCGGGCAGAGGGATTGCGAGTCAGGTTTGCAGCGCAGCGCGCGCCGTCACGAATAGGCGGGCATAGCCCGCATGAGATGGAATGGTAGTTCCGGTATGACATTGGCTACGCAAATGTTAGCCGGCACTGCAATGTGCCAGGTGCCGCGCATCTTCACCGCTTCCTAAGCATTGCCCGAAAGCGGACCCAGTCGAAATGCGGTCCGGGATCAGACTTGCGACCTGGCGGCACGGCGATGTCGGAATGGCCGACGCAATCCCGGATCGGATAGGTAGCGAGCAGCACGGACGCCAGCGCCGTCAGGGTTGCGTACTGGGAATCGGCGAAAGTCTGATCGTCGGTGCCCTCGAGTTCGACGCCGACGGAGAAATCATTGCAGCGGCTGCGGCCCTGCCATTCCGACCAGCCGGCGTGCCATGCGCGCCGGCTGCAAGGCACGAACTGGATCAACTCGCCATCCCGGCGGATGAGGAAATGGCTGGACACCTTTGCGTCCGCGATCTGACGGTAGTACGGATGGGCGTTCGGATCGAGACGGTTGGTAAACAGCTCGATGATGCCGGGACCGCCAAATTCTCCGGGGGGCAGGCTGATGTTGTGCACGACCAGCAGGTCGATGGACGCACCATCGGGCCTGTCGTCGAAATTCGGGGAGGGGATATAGCTTGCCGCGCCGAGCACCCCGGCAGCGTCCAGGCGCCACATCGCCGCAAACTTTGTCATGCGGCAGGGACGAGGGGCGAGGGACGAGGGACGAGGGATGGGAAGCAAGGCTCAAGAACGGCGCTTACTCGTTCCTCTCCCCTTATGGGCGAAGCCCGATATCCAGCGAAGTCGGGCGTCCCTCGTCCCTCGTTCGTCCCTCGTCCCGGTTTCAATTCAGCCCCAGGCGCTCCATCCGGTAGCGCATCGAGCGGAAGGTAATGCCCAGCAGCTTGGCCGCTGCGGTGCGGTTGAAGCGAGTCTTTTCCAGCGCCTCGAGGATGGCCTCTTTCTCGACGCGATCGAGATAGTCCTGCAACGGCGCCTTGCTGTCGCCGCCGACGACAACAGGCTGTCCCGGAATATCCTCTGGCGTGAGCTGGAGATCTTCCGCCGTCACCTTGCCGTCGCTGCACAATGCCATCGCCCGTTCGAGCACATTCTCAAGTTCACGGACGTTTCCCGGGAAGTCGTAGCGTTTCAGATCCTCCAGCGCCTCGGGGGCGATTTCCGGCTTCTTCGCGCCGGCATTGCGAGACAGCTTGTCGAGCAGCGATCCGACGAATTGCGGGATGTCTTCGCGCATCTCCCGCAATGCCGGCATGCGCAACTCGATCACGTTGAGCCGGTAGTAAAGGTCATGCCGGAACTTGCCCCCTTCCACGCATTCACCCAGTTTCTGGTGGGTGGCGCTGATGATGCGCACGTCGAGCGGCTCTTCCTGCGTCGCGCCGACCTTGCGCACCTTCTTCTCCTGGATTGCCCGCAGCAGTTTGACCTGCATCGGCAGCGGCAGATCGGCGACTTCGTCGAGGAACAGCGTGCCGCCATGCGCCGCCTGGAAGAAACCATCCCGGTCGCTGTCCGCGCCGGTAAAGGCGCCCTTGCGATAGCCGAAGAATTCCGACTCCATGAGGTTTTCCGGAATGGCCCCGCAATTGACCGGAACGAAGGGCTGGGCACGGCGCGCGCCTTTCTGGTGGATGAGCCGCGCCGCAAGCTCCTTGCCGCTGCCCGATTCGCCTGTAATGTGCACGGGCGCTTCGCTCCGCGCGAGCTTTTCGATCAGTTCGCGGACCTGTTGGATGGCGGCAGAATCGCCAATCATCGCCTGCTCGTTCGAAGACTTGGCTGCCGCGGGTTGCGGCAGCGAGAGGGCGGATTTGACCAGCGTACGCAGCTGCTCCAGAGAAACCGGCTTGGCCAGGTAGTCGAAAGCCCCGGCCTTCAGGGCCGCCACGGCATTTTCGGTATTGCCGTGGGCGGTAATCACCGCAACCGGGAGATCCGACAGGTTGTCCGAGATGAACTGCACCAGCTCGAGGCCTTCGCCATCGGGCAGGCGCATGTCGGTCAGGCAAAGGTCGTAATCGCCCGTCTGCACCTTCTCGATCGCTCCCTTGACGGTCGTTGCGCGGTCGACATCCAGTCCCATGCGCAACAGGGTGAGCTCGATGAGTTCGAGAATATCTTCTTCATCGTCGACGATGAGCACCGAACGCGATGTCGATCCTGCGGGCTGATCCTTGCGTTTCACGCTGACACTCCTCTGCAGACCAGACTGAACTGGGCACCGACCGGCCGCTCCACATAGTCGAGCGTAGCCGCGTTTGCCTCGCAGATCTCGCGAGCGATATAAAGGCCGAGCCCCGTGCCGCTGGATGCTGTGGTGAAAAACGGTTCGAACAGATGCGCGCGCAACGACTCGGCGATGCCCATGCCGTCGTCGATGACGTTTAATTCTACCGTACCCTGCCGCGGACCCGGGCGCACACTTACGACGATACTGCCCGGATTTTTCTGGCAATAGCGCAAGGCATTGCGGCACAGGTTCCACATGATCTGGTTCAGGTGGCTGCGGTCGAAGGAGATGGTAGCCTCGATTTCCTCCTCCACGCGAATAGTATCGTTCGCCACTTTTTCGATTTCGCAGAATTCCGCAGCAAAGGTTGCCAGGTACTCGCCCAAGCCGAAGTGCTCTCGCACCGCGCGATCGCGACGGTTCAACTTAAGCACGTCCTGGACCATGCGGTCGAGCCGCTGCGTATTGTCGTGGATGATCTGCAGCATCCGCGCGTGCGACGGACTGCGCAAAGCGGAGTCCTCGAGCAGCAACTCGGTGGCGTGGTTGATCGCCGACAGCGGATTCCTGATTTCGTGGGCAATGTTGGCGGTGAGCCGCCCCAGCGACGCGAGTTTGAGTTGCTGGGCCTGCTGCTGGACACGCGTCAGGTCTTCCAGAAAAATCACGACACCGACATTGCGGCTGATGCCCGCCTGGACGAAGCGCGCCGCCGTCGGCTTATGCGTCTGCACCGTGCGCAGCGGGTCCAATCCGGAACTGCCGGGATCACGCCGCCATTGTCCCAGGCGCGCGGCCAGCGTCGGCGCATAGTCCTGCAGGAGGATTTCCCGATGCGTGCGGCGCAGCGGACCGAGGATGGACTCCGCCTGGCTGTTGATCTGGCGTATCACCCCGCGTTCGTCGACCACGAGAACGCCGTCCTGCATGTCCTGGATCACCAGCTGATTCACTTGCGCAAGGTTGGCGAGATCGACTTCGCGCTGCGCCACGATCGCCTCGATTGCGACGGCGCGCTTGGCGAGCGAGTGCGCCAGCCAGCCGGTGGCAAAAAACCCGATGCTCAGCAGTCCTGCCTGGGCGTACTGCGCGGTGGAGCCTGAGAGGAACACCACCTGATACGTCTGTTCGCCGAGCACGGCAATCGTGGCCAGCGCGGCAAAGAACAGCGTGAGCCTGCCGCGGCTGATCAACCCCACTGCAGCCAGCGAAACCACCAGGAGCAGGCCCAGGCCGCTGCCGATGCCGCCGCTGGCGTGCATCAGCACAGTCAGAAAGAAGATGTCCGCGCAGATCTGTACGGTGAGTTGTACGGTGAAGTAAGGTTTGCGCGGCAGCACGGCGGCAAACGCCAGCAGGCTGAAAAGGACGTAGCCGGCATCCACATATAAATAGACCTGCCGGCTGTTGGAGCCGAACGGGATGTTGTCGCCCAAGGTTACGGCGGCAACGAACAGCACCACGGCCGTGGCAAGGCGATAGGCGTTGAAGTAAAACAGCGAGCGCCAGAAGGCATCCCCGTACTGCCGGCGTTCGACCGAGAATCCCTGGAGCGGAAATGGAGTACTGCTCATCAGTCCCTGGCGCAGATTGCGGCTAACGGCGTTCCCGATCGGCGAGTTGCAGATGCTCTTTGCTGCAGAAGAAGTCGCCGCGGGAGGTCACTGCTTCGCTCGTCGGCAGGTGCACGCCGCACACGCCGCATCGAACCATGTCTTCGCCATGCGTTGACGGGGAATCCTGTTTCGGCGAGGAATGCGGCGGCGGCATGCCCGACGACTTCCGCGCCTGGTTGCGCAGGAACAGGTAAAAGACAATGAAGACGGCGATGACGAGGAGGAATTTTGCCATGAGAGCCTCGCAGCGCGTAAGGATGGATTGGTCGGGGTGAGAGGATTCGAACCTCCGACTCCTGCGTCCCGAACGCAGTACTCTACCAGGCTGAGCTACACCCCGACGGTGAGTTTCAGTAATTGCGGGTCACCGCAAAGGCCGCCAATTCTATCAAACTATCCCTGTATTTTGAATCAGGCAGTGCGGCGACCGAATCGCGTGCCTCCCGCGCCGACGCCTCCGCCTGTTTGCGCGTGTAATCGAGGGCCCCGGTCTCCTGCATTGTTTTGAGCACGGGCGCGAAATCGCTCAAACCTCCGTTTACAAGAGCATTGCGGATGATCGCCGCCTGTTCCGGGCTGCCATTGCGCATCGCATGGATGATGGGAAGGGTGGCCTTGCCTTCGGCCAGGTCATCGCCGAGATTCTTCCCGGTCTGCGCCAGGTCGCCAGAATAATCGAGAATGTCGTCCACCAGCTGAAAAGCCGTACCCAGGTGCATGCCGTAGTTCGCCAATGCCTCTTCCTCGCCCGCAGGCACGGCGGCAAGAATGGCGCCAATGCGCCCTGCGGCCTCGAACAGCTTTGCGGTTTTCGAACGGATCACGCGCAGGTAGTCGTGCTCGGTCACGTCGGCATTTTGCACGTGCAGGAGCTGCATCACCTCGCCCTCTGCAATGGTGTTGGTGGCATCGGCCAGGACCTCCATGATGCGCATGTTCTGCACTTCGACCATCATCTGGAAGGCGCGCGAATAGAGGAAATCGCCGACCAACACGGCCGCCGCATTGCCGAACGTGGAATTGGCTGTTGCGCGCCCGCGCCGCATATGCGAATCGTCCACGACATCGTCGTGCAGGAGCGTGGCGGTATGGATGAACTCGACGACCGCCGCCAGATCGTGGTGATGCCGTCCCGAATAGCCGCAGGCTCCAGCCGACAAGATGACCAGCGCGGGCCGCAATCTTTTGCCGCCGCTGCCAATAATGTAGTCGGCTACCTGCCGGATCAGAACCACGTCGGATTTGAGTCGATCGCGGATGACGAGGTCAACCTTGTCCATGTCCGCGGCAATCAGGCTTTTGATGATTTCAGGGGTCACAAAGGAACGGGGTGAAAGAGCGTTGCCGCCTGGCAAAGTGCGCGATGGTAGAAACCGCGCCGGTGCAGTGTCAAGGAAATACGCGAAGGGAGAAAGCCGGCGGGCCACCCGCCCCTGCCCGACACTTTTGCTTTACTAAGCCCTTCTTTTTTTGTAGTATGCCCGGCTTTCCTCAAAAGCGTACCGAGGGTCTCATCATGTATGCGGTCATAAAAACCGGCGGCAAGCAGTATCGCGTCGCCACAGGCGAAAAAATCAAGGTAGAACAGCTACCTGCGGACATTGGCAGCCAGGTTGCCGTGGATGTTCTGATGGTCGCGGATGGCGACAAGATCTCGATCGGGGCGCCATTGGTAGCCGGGGCAAAGGTCGAAGCCACGGTCGTGTCGCACGGTCGCCACGACAAGGTCACCATCTTCAAGATGCGCCGGCGCAAGCACTATCAGCGTCATGGCGGACATCGGCAGAACTACACCGAGATTCAAATCGGCGCGATTCAGATCGGCGCGATCTCGGCATAAGGAACCCAGAACATGGCACACAAAAAAGCAGGCGGCAGTTCCCGTAACGGCCGCGACTCGCAGTCCAAGCGCCTTGGCGTGAAGCGGTATGGCGGTGAAGTGATCTCCGCCGGCAGCATCATCATCCGCCAGCGTGGCACCCAGGTTCACCCCGGCGAAAATGTCGGCATCGGCAAGGATCACACGCTGTTCGCGAAGATCACGGGCACCGTGAACTTCACGACCAAGGGCCCGTTCAAGAAAAAGACCGTCAACGTCGTGCCGGCGTAAGGTTTCCCGCTTCAAGCCCAGAAGCCCTATCGATCCGGTAGGGCTTTTTTGTTTCCCTGCCTCGGACGCGAGATCAGGAATTCTGTTAACACGAAGGACACGAAGGAAAACCTGAAGTCGGAACTGGTTCGTTTCACGTCGAGATTGCAGCTATGGCAGCCCTGATCGCCTCGTCGGTTGGTTTTTTCCATCGTGATCCTTGCCTGCCTTTCCTTCGTGTCCTTCGTGTCCAATGTGTTCTAGAGTGGTTTAGATATGAAATTCGTCGACGAATCGAACATCGAAGTCCACGCCGGAAAGGGCGGCGACGGCAGCGCGAGCTTCCGGCGCGAGAAGTTCATCCCGCGCGGCGGTCCTGACGGCGGGGACGGCGGACGCGGCGGCAGCATTCTCGCCATCGCCGATCGCAACATCAATACGCTGGTCGAGTATCGCTATGCCCGCATCCATCGCGCGCGCAACGGCGAAAAAGGCCGCGGGGCAGATTGCTACGGCGCCGCCGCGGAGGACATCGTCCTGCGATTTCCCGTCGGCACGGTGGTGACCGATATCGAGACGGGCGTCGTTCTGGCGGACCTTTCCACCCACGACCAGACTGCCATCCTCGCCAAAGGCGGCCAGGGCGGGCTGGGCAACATCCATTTCAAATCGAGCACCAACCGCTCGCCGCGCCAATTCACGCCCGGCACGCTCGGCGAAAGCCGCCGCCTGAAGCTCGAACTCAAGGTCCTGGCCGATGTCGGCCTGCTCGGGTTGCCGAACGCGGGCAAGTCGACTTATATCCGCTCCGTCTCCGCCGCGCGGCCGAAGGTTGCCGATTACCCCTTCACCACGCTGCATCCGAATCTCGGCGTGGTGCGCGTGGACGAAAACCGCAGCTTTGTGATTGCCGACATTCCCGGCCTGATCGAAGGCGCGTCTGAAGGTGCGGGGCTGGGCCACCAGTTCCTGCGCCATCTGCAACGCACCCGCTTGCTGCTGCACCTGGTCGACGTGGCGCCTTTCGACGAGAACGCGGACCCTGCGAACGATGCTCGCGCCATCGTCGAGGAGCTGCGCAAGTATGACGAGTCGCTGTTTCGCAAGCCGCGCTGGCTGGTGCTGAACAAGGTCGACCTGATCCCGACCGAGGATCGCGAGGAGAGGATCGGGACTTTCCTGTCGGCGTACACCCGCCTGGTTTGCGAACCGGAGAAAACCTTTATCATTTCCGCGCTTACCGGGGAAGGGGGTCGCGAACTCACCTTCGCCATCATGGATCACGTGCAACGCAACGCCCGAACCGAACCCGCCGAGAACGCGGAAGATACCGAGTAACCCGCAAGCGCCGCATAGCCATGAAATCAATCGCCGCAGAAGCGCGACGCCTGGTCGTCAAGGTCGGCAGCAGCCTCGTTACGAACGAGGGCCAGGGGCTCGACCACGCCGCGCTTGCGCGCTGGGCCGAGCAGATCGCCGAACTCAAACGGCGCAAGAAAGAAGTCGTGCTGGTGTCGAGCGGCGCGGTCGCCGAGGGCATGCAGCGGCTGGGCTGGAAACGCCGGCCGAACGCGCTGCACGAATTGCAGGCCGCAGCCGCCGTCGGCCAGATGGGCCTTGTCGAGGCCTACGAATCCTGTTTCCGCAAGCACGACCTGCATACCGCGCAGATCTTGCTGACGCATGAAGACCTGGCGGACCGCAAACGCTACCTCAACGCGCGCTCGACCTTGCGAACCCTCCTCGACCTGGGTGTCATCCCGGTGATCAACGAGAACGACACGGTCGCCACCGACGAGATCCGGTTCGGCGACAACGATACGCTGGCGGCACTCGTGACCAACCTGATCGAAGCCGATGCGCTGGTCATCCTGACCGACCAGCCTGGTCTGTACACCAAGGATCCGCGACGCCATGCGGACGCCGAACTCGTCAGGGAAGCCAGAGCCGGCGACGCCAGCCTGGAGAAAATGGCGGGCGGCGTGGGCAGCCACATAGGCAGCGGCGGGATGCTCACCAAAGTACTCGCGGCCAGGCGCGCGGCTCGCAGCGGCGCCGCCACCATCATCGCTTCAGGTCGCGAAGCCAACGTGCTGGTCCGGCTGGCTTCCGGCGAAGCGATAGGCACGCAGCTCAACGCGGAAACATTGACGCTCGCGGCGCGCAAACAATGGATGGCGGACCACCTGCAGGTGCGCGGCAAGCTCAAGCTCGACGATGGGGCCGTGCGCGCACTCAGGACCGAGGGAAAAAGCCTGCTGCCGATCGGCGTATTCGAAGCGGCGGGAGAATTCGAGCGCGGCGAGGTCGTAAGCTGCCTGGACCCGCTAGGCCATGAGATCGCGCGCGGACTGGTGAACTACAACTCAATCGAGACGCGCAAGATCCTGAAGTCGCCGAGCCATGAAATCGAGGCCCGCCTGGGCTATATCGACGAACCCGAGCTTATTCACCGGGACAATCTGGTTCTCCTCTAGGAGGGCAACCAGATTGCAGTGAAGGCTAACGTCTGCGCCAGCCGACGTTAAGTACCGAAGGTGTGTGCCGGAACTACAACCTTGTGCTGCTTTAGCTGCGCACGATTGCAGTGAAGGCTAACGTCTGCGCCAGCCAACGTTAAGTACCGAAGGTCTGTGCCGGAACTACAACCTTGCGTTGCTTTAGCTGCGCACGAGTGCAGTGAAGGCTAACTTGCTTCAGCAAGTTACGGTGCACTCTACCGGTTCTTATCGGTCACGTTTTCGAGGGGATTCCCCGCAAGATTGGCTATCAGGTCTTTTTCGTTGCGACCGGCAATCGCCTCGATGTCGCAAAAATAGTCCTTGTATAAAGCGAAGCGGAAATCCGGACTCACTCTGGCGACGTAGCGCCACTGCACATCCGGCACTTTCGCCCATTCGCTTTTTCCGGTCCCGAACGCATAGATCTTGTATTCGGAAGTCTTGCAGCGCAGGCCCTCGTAGCTCGTGTTGATTGCACCGGACGGCGATTTGATCACCACACTGTAGCGTATCACCCGGTCGGATCCGATCGAAATCGAATCTCGATCGATGTAAAAGTGGTTCGCCGAATTGCGCCGCGGCGCGAATTCCAGCAGCGCGGAATCCTGCGGATAGGATGGCAATGCCACCTCGATTTCCTTGAAGGCTTTTACCTCCGGCACGCCGCCGATATCGTCCGTCATGCCGCGCTGCGACACTTTTGTCGCCGGGGCAGTCGAGGCGCCGCAGCCACCCAGCGCAAATGCAATTACTGCCAGCGTAACCAGAAGCCGCAATGCGGCCCGCCAACCATCCGTTACTGTCATTTGTATACGTGCTCCCGCGTCAGCGGATAAGGCACGGAGCCGTCCGCCAAAGCCTTCGTGCCGAGTATCTGGAAGATCGAGATCCAGCCCCGATCGAAAGCGTGCGCCGAGCCGGCCATGTAAATGCGCCAGATGCGGTACATCTTCTCGCCCACGATCCGTCGCGCCTCTTCCTGCCGCGCCTCGAGCCTGCTCACCCATTCCCACAGTGTTTTCGCATAATGCGGTCGCAGGCACTCGGCATCCCAGGGCTCCAGGCCCTGCGCCGACATCTCGGTGAGTACGCGCGAGATGTGCACCAGTTCGCCGCCCGGAAATACATACTCATCGACAAAATCCCCGATGCCGCTGCCCAGCTCCGCATCTTCCAGCGAATTGGTCGTGATGCCGTGGTTCATGACCATGCCGCCCGGCTTGAGCAGCCGGTATATCTTCCCGAAATACGCCTTGAGATTGCGTTTTCCCACATGTTCGAACATGCCCACGCTGGCAATTTTGTCGAAGGGCTCGTCTTCGACAACGTCGCGATAATCCATCAGGTGCACTTCGCAGCGGCCTTCAAGCCCGGATTCCCTGATCCTCTGCGTAGCATAGGCATGTTGCTCGTCGGATAGCGTGATTCCCAGCGCCTTTACGCCGTAATGCCGGACCGCCCACAGGATCAGGCCGCCCCAGCCGCAGCCGACATCGAGGAGCCTCTCGCCCGGCTTGAGTTCGAGCTTGCGGCAGATATGGTCGAGCTTGTACTCCTGGGCCGCGTCGAGTGTATCGCTGGGCGTCTTGAAGTAAGCACAGGAGTAAACGCGGTTGCGGTCGAGCCAAAGGCCATAGAAATCATTGCCGACATCGTAATGGTGCTGGATGTTCTTGCGATCGGCGGGACGGGTGTGCCGCCACCACTTCCAGACCTTCGAGCGATTGTGGTACGTGGTCGAATCGCCGGAAACCAGCCCTTCGCCGAGGCGAATGGTCTCGCGAATGTCGCCTTCGAGGTCGAGCTGGCCTTCAACATACGCCTTGGCGATCCCGCCCAGGCTCGGATTGGCGAGCGACATCAGCGCCTGGGGCGACTTGACCGTCAGGCGCAAGTGCTCTTCGGTTCCGGATCGGATGGTATTGCCGTTCCAAAGGGTCATGCTGATGGGCAGGCCTACGCGCTTCAGGCGGCTCTCGAGCATACCTATCATGCGGGATTCCAGCATCGCGCTCTCCGAGAAATCTGGTTTACGGAAAACCAACGGCGGCCCGAAGGTCGCCGTTATTGTACTGGTTACACCGCCAGTGCAGAAAACCGCTTTTACAAAGCCAGATCTTGCAGGAGGGAAGCCACGGTGCCCGACCTGGCCTTGTCTATCGTCACGGCATAGTTTGGATGGTCTATCCCCATCGACAGCCCAACTCCCTGCTTCAACGCCTGTTTCATCGGCGCGGACAATTCGAAACGCAGGAAATGCACGGCGGAGGTCTTGACGTCGTTTTCCCGGTCAAGGTCCTCGTCGGCGATCGCATAGGCACGCGGCTGTCCTTCCACTGCGACCCAGACGCGGTCCTCGATGCCGATGAGTTGCGCCAGCGCCACACGCCGTTCGTCGATGTCGGGGTATTCGATCAGCATCGTCGCCTTCCAGTTGCTGCCGTCCGGAACCAGCGGATTGTACGAATCCAGTTCGTCGCGGATGCCTTCCTCCTCGAAGATGCGTTCCACGCGCAGCATTTCCTGGATCTGGTAACGCATGGTGAGTTCGTCCTCGAACACCAGCGTCACATGCCCGCCGAACTGCACGGTTCGATGCTTCTTGTGCGCCAGGACCCGCTGGCGGAATTCCTTGCGCGCCTTGGCGTATTGTTCCAGGGACATCAGGCTCTCTGCGGTGATCGCGCCCATCTCTTTCCTCTTGTGGTCGTACCCGCCAGCATGCATCGTCACAGCCCGTAGGCAATGCGAATGAGCGTCAGCGGATGCTGCTTCTCGGATTTGCCCTCGCCGGGGCCGCCCTCTGCGATGCCCTGCCCTATGTGGCGGCCGGCGATCGCGCAATCGGAACTTATATAGTCGGGCGCCGTGGACGCCATCTGGCGGAAAACCGGCCGGCCGATCTTCATCGAGTCGGCGAAAAATTCCGTCTTGACGCCCCAGGTACCGTCGTGTCCGGCGCAACGCTCCACCGTGTTGACTTCGGTCTGCGGCACGAGTTCGAACACTTCCCGCGTCTTCTGCCCCATGTTCTGCACCCGCAGGTGACAGGGGATGTGATACGACACCTTGCCGAGCGGCGTCTTGAAATCGGTTTTGAGCAATCCGTCCCGCTTTCGCATGATGAGATATTCGAACGGGTCGAACATCGCTTCCTGCACAGCTTTGACGTCGGCGTCATCGGGGAACATCAGCGGCAGTTCCTGTTTGAACATCAACGTACAGGACGGCACGGCGGTAAGAATGGCATAGCCTTCCCGCGCCAGCTTCGCGAGCACGGGAATGTTGGCCTGTTTGAGTTTGGCCACGGCGTCGAGGTCGCCCAGTTCAAGCTTGGGCATGCCGCAACAGGCCTCTTTCTCGACGACAATAGCCGGCACCTCGTTGTGCTGGAGAATCTTCAACAGGTCGTGGCCGATGCCCGGTTCGTTGTAGTTCACGTAACAGGTGGAAAATATTGCCACCTTGCCGGGCGCGCTCTTGCCACCTTTCACCGGAAACGACGAATCCGGCCGGGCGGTGCCGCGAAAATGCTGACTCGTGTATTCCGGCAAAATCCGGTCCTTGTGCACGCCGAGAACGGACTGCATCACCTTGCGTGCGACGGGCGCTTTATTGACCGCATTGACCATCTGCACCACCACCGGGATGGACGCCAGCTTGCCGACCGCATCGGTGCTGGTCAGCAGCTTGTCGCGGAATCTGGTCCCGCCTTTTTTGAATTTGACCGCCTTGGCACGCAGCATCAGATGCGGGAAATCGATATTCCAGCGATGCGGCGGCACGTACGGACACTTGGACATGTAGCACATGTCACACAAATAGCATTTGTCGACGACCTTGCCGAAATCATGTTTGTCGACCCCATCGAGTTCACCGGTCTTGCCTTCGTCGATCAGGTCGAACAAGGTCGGAAACGCCGTGCAAAGATTCACGCAACGGCGGCAGCCATGACAGATGTCGAAGACCCGATGCATTTCGGCATGCACCTTGTCCTCGTCATAGAAGTCGGCGGACTGCCAGGCGATTGGATGTCGTGTCGGCGCTTCGAGCGAGCCTTCGCTTACGGTCATATATGCGTGAGGGGTGAGGCGTGAGGGGTGAGGGGTGTTCAACGCACAGGGGGATAAGGCATGTCGGCCTTTTCGCCTCACGCCTCTCTCCTTACACCTTACCGAAGAACTCAGTCCGTCAGCGCGTCGAGGGCCTTCTGGAACCGGTTGGCGTGCGAACGTTCCGCCTTGGCCAACGTTTCGAACCAGTCCGCGATTTCGTCGAACCCTTCGTCGCGGGCACCCTTGGCCATTCCCGGATACATGTCGGTGTATTCGTGGGTTTCGCCGGCGATCGCCGCCTTCAGGTTGTCGCGGGAGCGGCCGATCGGCAGACCGGTCGCCGGATCGCCGACGGATTCCAGGTATTCCAGGTGACCGTGCGCATGGCCGGTTTCACCTTCCGCGGTTGAACGGAAAATCGATGCCACGTCGTTTTGCCCTTCCACGTCCGCTTTCGCTGCGAAGTAGAGGTAACGTCGATTGGCCTGGGATTCGCCCGAAAATGCATCCTTCAAACTCTGTTCGGTCTTCGACCCTTTGAGTGCTTTCATGCTGACCTCCTTGTCATTCAAGTTGGTTCGAATCGGACAGCGGCCACCAAAATCTCGCTGCCACATCCTGAATTAGACTAACTCTAATCGGTAAACCGAGTGTAGGCATAGGCGCCGACCAAGTCAACAATAGCCTGCACACGTGGCGATTCGTTCGGATGAACCATCGAAGGTCGGCCTGCCGACTTCGTCTCCGATAATAATTTCCGCCGCTATTCAGGTCCGATCGGCCGATGCCAACGGAACCCGACGCCGGCGCATGCTGCGGTCGGCAGTCGTCAACGCGCGCTGAACGCACTCGCGTGGAGAAACCGGGCAATCGGCCTGGATCGAGCCGGACCCAATGCTTTCAGGAAGCGTCCGCACTGCGCGCGTAATAAAGTGCCAATTCCAAAGACGCGGCAAGCCAGACCGTCGCGACACCGGATGCTCCACCTGGTATTCGAACGAGGTCCAGCTATGGCACTGGTCGCGGAAACCGTTTAGTCTTACCGCACTTCTGCAGGGAGAACAACGACATTGCGCTCGGAACCGGCAAATCCACACACGGCGATTTCATGCTGACAAGAACAAACATCGGACTGACCATCGAGCAGGACGAACTGAAGGGTTTTTCCAGGACTATCGCGGAAATCGAGTGGCTGCTGCTCGGCCTCGTCCTCGTTTATCTGCTCGCGGGCGCGCCCCCGGACGACGGCAGGGTCGCCATCCACACCGCGCTCTTCTTCTTCACGGCCTTCATCCTCGGCCTGCACTATGTGCATTTCTACAAGCTGGAGAACCGCCCCAAGCTGATGTTCGAAAACTGGGTGATGATCGTGTTCATCACCTGGGTGGTCTGGTACACCGGACAAATCAACAGCCCGCTGCTCAACCTCTACCTGCTGCCGATCATCGCCAGCGCACTCATTTTCGGCAAGCTGCCGACCGCGCTGAAGGTCGGCGCCATCATCGCCTGCTTCATGTATTTCGCTCACAACCCGAAATCGAAGACGCTGCTTACGCTGCCTTTCTGGGGCGAACTGCTTGCGCTTTGCGCACCGATGATTCTGGTCGCCTACATCACCACGATGCTCGCTGCCGATATCCGTCATGCGGTGGACAAGATCAAGCAGGTGTCCGATACGGACGAACTGACCGGCACCTACAACATGCGCGCGTTTTCGTCGATGCTGCAGCGCGCCTTCCGCCAGGCGGTGCGCTACGGCCACGCGCTGTCGGTGGTCATGATCGATTCGGACAACCTCAAGCAGATCAACGATACGCACGGGCACGAATCCGGCAACCGGCTGCTGCAGCATCTGGTGCGCTGCATACGCGAGCAATTGCGCGGCTCGGACGTCATGGCGCGCTTCGGCGGCGACGAGTTCATCGTGCTGCTGCCGGAGACCAACAACAAAGGGGCGTTGGAAATGGCGGAGCGCATCCGCAAGGCCGTCGAAATCTCGCGCTTCGACGTGCGCAGCGGCGATGCCAGCATTACCGTGAGCCTCGGCGTTGCCAGCTACCCGGAGGACGGAGGCAACCTCGATGTCATCCTCGACAAGGCGGACAAGGCCATGTACCGCGCCAAGCAACGCGGTCGCAACAAGGTCGTCGCTTATACCGAAGACGAAGCAGCCTGATCCGGCGTACCGGAGCCCGCGCGGCCCGCACGGAAGTAGTCCGTGTTGTCGTAAAAACTTTCCTGCTCGTTCTCTTTCCACCATCCCGGCACGCCCAGTACCGGCAGCGGTGACAGTTCCCGGCCGTGGCTCATGCGCGTCCGATCCCACATATAGGCGGCAACCAGGCGGTCGGCTTGAGCAACCTGCGCGTTCAGGTCCAGGTGCATGAATTCACCCGATACATTGAGCAGCACTGCCTTTCCCGTCATGCCGATGAAGGGATCCAGCGCCTTGTGGTAGAGCGCATGGCCGAACAGCATGAAGCGCATGCGTTCCCGGGCCTCTTCGCGGCGTTTCCAGAACAGCTCTTTCCAGCGGAATTCGCGAACCAGTTCAAGCAGCCCGGCATCGCTCGAAACGACCACCACACCCTCCTCGTCGAACAGCGTCAATGCATCGCGAACCGGGGTCCGGTTGCCCGATTGCGCCGCCGACAATGATTCGTAGTGTCGCGCGTTGATCACGGCCTTGGTGGTGGGGAAGGTCATCCACGCCAGTGCATTAAACAAGTCGTGCCAGTCCAGCGGACGCATCTGTACTTCGCCCCTGAGGAAGGCGCGCGGCTCGAAGCCGTCCTTGAACTCCCTGGGCTTCTCGGTCTGCGCGACGAAACGCACGCGTAATCCCTGTGCATTGACGACCCTGCCAGCCTCGTGGACCAGGGCATTGAGCGTTTCGGGATCCGGCCAACCGATCTGCGGAAGATTGCTGCCGGCGGCCCGCAGCGGCGCAAACATGGCGGAGCGGTTCAGCCAGTCGGTATTCCAGTAATCGGCCATTCAGTTGCGCGGGGGCGTTCGGGTAACATGCGGTCCTTGCAGTATAGCCATCGGAAAAAGCATCGTGACCGAACAAGTTGATTGCGCCGTCATCGGCGCCGGCGTCGTCGGACTCGCCATCGCCCGCGAGCTCGCCATGGCGGGGCGCGAAGTCGTCGTGCTGGAAGCGGCGGACGCCATCGGCACGCACACCAGTTCGCGCAATTCCGAAGTCATCCATGCCGGCCTGTATTACCCGAAGGGTTCGCTGAAAGCCCGTTTCTGCGTATCCGGCAAGGCGCTGCTCTACGACTACTGCGCCGGGCACGGTGTGCCCCACAGCAACATCGGCAAGATCGTCGTGGCGGTGACAGACAATGAAATCACCACGCTGAAGAATTATGTCCAGAAAGCCGAGGACAACGGCGTTGCGGATTTGCGCTGGCTGTCGCGCGAAGAGCTGCGCAAACTCGAGCCGGAAGTCGAATGCGTTGCCGGCTTCCTGTCGCCCTCCACCGGCATCGTCGACAGCCATGCGCTGATGCTCGCCTACCAGGGCGACGCGGAAAACCACGGTGCCGCCCTGGTGTTGAAGAGCCCGGTCCAATCCGGGGCAATCGGCTCCGGGGCCATTGTGCTGAATGTCGGCGGCGATGAGCCCATGACCATCGCCTGCAGAAGCGTCGTCAATTCCGCCGGCCTGTTCGCGCAAAACATTGCCCGCTCGATCGACAGCATGCCCGCGATGTTCATTCCTCCGCAATATTTCGCCAAGGCGCACTACTACACGTTGTCGGGCCGGCCGCCGTTCAAGCGCCTGGTCTATCCGGTGGCCAGCAACGCCCATCTCGGCGTGCACGTGACGGTGGACATGGCCGGGCAGATCCGCTTCGGCCCGGATGTCTCGTGGGTGGACACGGTGGACTACAGCTTCGATCACTCGCGCGAACCGCTGTTCTACGAAGCGATCCGCAAATACTATCCGGGACTCAGAGACGGCCAGCTTCAACCCGGCTACACCGGCATACGCCCGAAGGTCTCCGGGCCGAAAGAACCGGCGGCCGATTTCGTCATCAGTGGTCCGCGTGACCATGGCGTCGCCGGCCTGGTCAATCTCTTCGGCATTGAGTCGCCGGGATTGACCGCTTCGCTGGCGATCGCCGGTCGCGTCAGGGAGTTGCTGCAAGGTTAGACTGTCAGGAAATCCGCAGCGGGGGGAGAACGCATGGGAGCGATGGACCAGCTGGAACACGTGGAGAAAGCCAGCACCGACGAATTGCGCCGGATGCAACTCGACCGCCTGCGCTGGAGCCTCAAGCACGCCTTTGATAACGTGCCGCACTATCGACAGGCCTTCGATGCCGCGGGCGCGCACCCCGACGACCTGAAGGACTTGTCCGACCTCGCAAAATTTCCGTTCACGACCAAGGCCGAATTACGCGACAACTATCCGTTCGGCATGTTCGCCGTGCCGATGAAGGATATTGTGCGCGTCCACGCGTCCAGCGGCACCACCGGCAAGGCCACGGTGGTCGGCTACACGAAGCAGGACATCGAAATGTGGGCTTGCGTCATGGCGCGCTCACTACGCGCAGCCGGCGCGAAATCGTCCGACATCGTTCACATCGCCTACGGCTACGGCCTGTTCACCGGCGGACTTGGCGCGCATTACGGGGCCGAGGCCCTCGGCGCGACGGTCATCCCCTGCGGCGGCGGCATGACCGAACGCCAGGTCAAACTCATCCGCGATTTCAAGCCCGACGTCATCATGTGCACGCCGTCCTACCTCCTGGTGATCGCGGACGAGTTCGAGCGCCAGGGCCTGGATCCGGCCAAGTCCTCGCCGCGCATCGGCATCTTCGGCGCCGAGCCATGGTCGGAGAGCATGCAGGCGCAACTTGAACGGCGCTTCGGCATCGTTGCACTCGACCTGTACGGATTGTCCGAAATCATCGGGCCCGGCGTGGCGGCGGAGTGCATCGAAACGCACGACGGCCTCACCATCTGGGAAGACCATTTTTATCCCGAGATCATCGATCCCCTGACCGGTGCGGTATTGCCCGACGGCGCAAGCGGGGAGCTCGTGTTCACCTCGCTCACCAAGGTCGGCATGCCGATCATTCGCTACCGCACGCGCGATCTCACGCGGCTGCTGCCCGGCACCGCGCGCAGCATGCGTCGCATGGCCCGCGTCACGGGACGCAGCGACGACATGCTCATCATTCGCGGCGTCAACGTCTTTCCATCGCAGATCGAAGAGATCGTCGTGCAGCAGGCCATGCTCTCGCCGCACTATGTCCTCGAAGTGCGCCGCGATGGCCGCATGGACGAGCTCGACGTGCTGGTGGAACGGCGCGCCGACATCCCGGGGCCGCTTGCAGCCGAAACCCGTGGCAGCGTCGAGCGGGAAGTCGAACGGCTGATCAAAGGCCTGATCGGCGTGAGTACCAACGTGCACGTCGTCGAGCCCGATACCCTGCAGCGTTCGCAGGGCAAAGCCGTGCGCGTCGTCGACAAGCGGCCAAAGCATTGAGAGGGGAACAACATGTCGTCAGCGGCAGCCAAACCATACGCCCGGGAGGCTGAATGCCTGCAACGGGCCAGCCTCGGCAACGAAGCGATTGAATCGTGGCGCGCGGCGGCGCCCCTTGACACCAGTGATTTCACCAGTGACTGCGCCCGCTATTCGCCCTTCTGGCAGGCCAGCGCCGCTTTGCTGGCGCGACTTCCCGCAAAGCCGGTGCGCAACGCCGGACAGATCGAAGCCGCGGAACACATCAAGCGGGTGGCGCGCGAAGTGCGTACGCGTTTTCTCTCGGCCCACGCGGGCGCACTCTACGACCGGCTGACGCGCAACCGCACGCGCTTCGTGCGCGTCGAGCGACTGATCTATGACGCGGCGGTGCTGGTGCCCGGCCTGACGCCGACGCTTGCGCAAGTGGACGCCGAGCTGGCGCTCATGCAACGCGACAAGGAAGGCCACGAAGTCGACCAGGGCATTTTCGTTTCGAAAATACTTGCCGATGTGCGCGCCGGAACACACCTGTGCCATGCCATGCTGCTGCCGCGACCGGAAGCCATTGCGCAACTTGCCGAATACGAAAGGACCGGCCACCTCGACCTCGGTGCCGCGGAAATCACCCGCAAGGGCAAGGCGTCCTATGTGCTGCAGAAAAATCCGCGCCATCTCAATGCCGAAGACGACACCACGATCGATGCGGCGGAGATCGCCGTCGATCTTGCGATCCTCGATACGCAAACCCAGATCGGGGTATTGCGCGGCGATTACGTGCAAGGCGGAAAATACGACGGCAAACGCATGCTCGGCAGCGGCATCAACCTCACCCATCTGTACTACGGCAAGGTGCCGTTCATCTGGTACCTGCAGCGCGACCTGGGCATCGTCAATAAATTCTTCCGCGGCGTAGCGCTCGAGGACATGACGCCAGACGACTTGAACGGGCAAACCATCGAGAAGCCATGGGTCGCCGTGGTCGAACAGTTCGCCATCGGCGGACACTGCCAGTACCTGCTGACGATGGATTATGTGCTTGCGGCACGCGGCGCTTTCCTGAGCCTGCCCGCACGCAAGGAAGGCATCATTCCGGGCGCAGCCAATATGAGGCTGCCGCGTTTTACCGGCGAACGCATTGCACGCCAGGCCATCATGTACGAACGCCGGCTCGATTGCGACAGCCCAGAAGGCCGGCTGATCTGCGATGAAATCGTCGAACCCGCAGACATGGACGACGCGATAGAACGCGTCGTAGACAATTTCACCGGCTCCGGCATCGTCAGCGCCGCCTCGAACCGGCGCGCCTTCCGCGTCACGCAGGAACCGCTCGACCTTTTCCGCCGCTACTTCGCCACTTACGCGTTAGAGCAGGCCTACTGCCATTTCAGCCCGGCGCTGATTTCCAACCTCGAACGCCATTGGAATGCCAAGAGCCGGAAGCTTTAGGTCAACGCCCAACACACAGGCACAAAGGCACAGAGGGAGCGGAGAAATCACCCCCCCACCCCCTGCTGCGCTTCAAGTGTTCCCTTGTCCAGCAAGCGGGCGCCCGGATGATCGCCGTTTCATCACCTCTCCACCCGAGTTTGGGGAGAGAGAGATGGGTGAGGGGGGCCTCTGTGTTGGGTTTTGACCTGGCGGCCCACTCCTGACCGGCTATCGGGTATGATGCCGCGCCGCCGCGATTCTTATTCGGGTCCGAGCCACAAGCTCTGCCTAGCCCGCGCACAAAATCGGGGCGTTCACCCGCCCACCTATTCAGGAGAATAAAGCATGACCAGCGCAATCCTGCTCCTCGGCCCCCTCACCGTCATCATCGGATGTCTCTACTGGGTGATGTCACTCGGCAAGGAACAGCTGAAACTCCATGCGGAAGTCTGGCCCAAGCAACGCAGCCACAAGTAAGACTGGCCTCACGTTCCAAATAAAAAGCCCCGGATGCCCGGGGCTTTTTTCATTCTCACTCCTAGTTCTCCACCTCGACGCAAAGGCGCAAAGGTCGCAAAGGAAACCAAAACAAAAATTTGATGGTGAAGGCTCTCGATACACGACCGCTGCGATGATATTTCCAAATGATGGCAATTTTGCCGCACAAAACTTCCCATTCCCTTTTTCTTTACGTTTCTTGTCCCGCTTTCCTTCGCGCCTTTGCGTTGAGATTTGCCTGGTGTGCTAAGCGGCTTTAGCCTGATTGATCGCCCGCCAGACTTTTTCAGCCGTGGCCGGCATCTCGATCTGTTTGACGCCGAGGTGGCGCAGCGCATCGATGACCGCGTTCATCACGGTCGGCGTGCCGCCTACCGTGCCGAGTTCGCCAACACCTTTTGCACCGAGCGGATTGATCTTGCACGGCGTGGTCTCGTCGGTATTCGTATTGAAGCTCGGTAGATCGTCCGCGCGCGGCAGGCAGTAATCCTGCAGTGAGCCGGTGATGAGCTGGCCGGTCTGCGGATCGTAATGCGTGTTTTCCATCAGAGCCTGGCCAACAGCCTGCGCGATGCCGCCGTGCACCTGGCCCGCCACGATAAGCGGGTTGATCACGCGGCCGACATCATCCATGGTGGTGTAGCGCACGATCTGGGTGACGCCGGTATCCGGATCGATCTCAACTTCGCAAACATGGCAGCTGTTCGGCCACGACGGCCCGTCCACTTTCTGCAAGGTGGTAATCGCGATGCGCTTTTCCGGCTGCCTGGCGGCGAGTTCGAACAAACCGATGCCGAGGTCCGTGCCGGCAACCTTGAAGCGGCCGTCGCTGTACACGATATCCTGTCCGGCCGCTTCCAGCGCATCGCCCGCCAATTCACGGCCTTTTTCGATGGTCTGTTTCGACGCCGTCAGCATCGCGGACCCGCCGATATAAAGCGAGCGGCTGCCCATGCTGCCGATGCCCTGCGCAATATCGCTGTCGCCCTGCACGATGACAATTTTGTCCGGATCGATGTCCAGGGTTTCGGAAAGGATCTGCACATAGCTGGTCTCGATGCCCTGCCCCATTGCCTGCATGGCGGTGTAAACCAGCACACGCCCGTCCGCCTCCACATGCAGATTTACGGTCTCCTCGTGCACGACACCGGTCCACTCGAGGAAAGTCGATAGCGCGTGACCGCGCAGCTTGCCGCGCCTGCGGGACTCGTCGCGCCGAGCCGCATAACCTTTCCAGTCTGAGGCTTCCAGGATGCGGTCGAGCATGTGCGGGAAATTGCCACTGTCGAATTTCTCGCCCATCGGCGTCTTGTACGGCATCTGCGAAGGCTGGATGAAATTGCGCCGGCGCAATTCCGCAGGATCCATTTTCATCTCAGCGGCAGCCTGGTCCATGAGGCGCTCGACCAGGTAGATCGCTTCGGGGCGGCCCGCCCCGCGATAGGCACCGACGACATTGGTGTTGGTCATCACCGCAGTGCCGCGCAAATGCAGCGCAGGCACGTGATACACGCCGGTAATGACTTTCGGCCCGACGGCGACCACGATTACGGCGCCGGGGCCGCTGGCATGCGCACCGATGTTGCCGATGATATTGACGCGGAAGCCGAGAATCTTGCCGTCGGCATCGAAGGCGAGCTCGGCATGATTGATCTGGTCACGACCGTGATTGCCGCCGAGGAATTCCTCGCTGCGGCTCGCGCGCCAGTGCACTGGCCGCTTGAGCTTGCGCGCGGCCCAGGCGCAGACGATGTCTTCCGCATACAGCTGCGTCTTCATGCCGAATCCGCCGCCTACATCTCCGACAATAACGCGCACATCCTTCATCGGCACCTTCAGGCAGGCTTCCGCCAGGGTCTTCTGCAGGCCTGCCGGATTCTGGCAACTGGTACGCAGGGTAACGCGACCTGTGCCGGCGTCGAATTCCGCGATGCTGCCGCGCGGCTCCATGCTCACCGGCACGAGGCGCTGGTTGGTCAGGGACAATTTGCTTACGTGCTTTGCCTTGGCAAAGGCGGCATCGCAGAGATCCTTTTTGCCGAATTCCGTCTGGGCGGCAATGTTGCCGGGTGCATCCGCCCACAGCAGCGACGCGCCTTTTGCGGTGGCGGCCTCGATCGTGACAACTGCGGGTAACTCCTTGTAGTCCACCATCACTTGCTCGGCGGCGTCTTCGGCCTGGATGCGGGATTGCGCAAATACTGCCGCCACCGGTTCACCCACGTAACGCGCGGTATCGATTGCCAGGGCGTCGTGCGGCGCGCCGCACATCGGCTTGTCGTCCGCACGCTTCAGGCCGGCACCGTCGGGCAGCGGCCCGATGCCGGCCGCCTTCAGGTCCGCGCCGCTCAGCACGGCCACGACACCCGGCATGGCCTTGGCCGATTTAGCGTCGATGGAAACAATCCGGGCATGCGCATGCGGCGAACGCACGAAGGCGACGAAGACTTCGTTTGCCACCGCCACGTCGTCAACGTACTGGCCTGTGCCGAACAGCAGACGCTGGTCTTCCCTGCGGGTCATTGCCTGACCGATACCGAACTTTGCCATGTTGTTATCCCGGTTCCGTTATGCTGTGAGGAGACAAATGTCGCCGAATTCTACGCCACGATCGCGTCGGATGTTATCGATGGGCCGGCGGGATCAGGTTGCCCTGACCGCCGCGGTTGTCTAGGATTGTACTTTCGCCGGGTACCCGGCTCCCCCCTGCCCAGAAGGAAATACCCATGCCAGTCCGGCTTTCCATGACCGTAAACGGAAAACCCGTCAGTGCCGACGTGGAACCGCGCACCCTGCTGGTGGATTTCATTCGCGACACGCTGCGCCTTACCGGCACGCATATCGGCTGCGACACCGCGCAGTGCGGCGCCTGTACGATCCACATGAACGGCGTGGCGGTCAAATGCTGCAACATGCTGGCGGTCCAGGCGCAGGGCAGCACCCTCCTGACCATCGAAGGCCTGGCCAAGGAAGACGGCACCATGCATCCGATGCAGGCTGCGTTCCGCGACCACCATGGCCTGCAATGCGGCTATTGCACCCCCGGCATGGTCATGACCGCCATCGACCTGCTCAAGCGTCACCCGCATCCGAGTGAGGAACAGATCCGCGCCGAACTCGACGGCAACCTGTGCCGCTGTACCGGATATCACAATATCGTCAAGGCCGTCCAGGCGGCTGCCAAGGCGTAAGTCACCTGCAAAAAAAGGATTCAGCATGCATGCATTCAATTATCACAAGGCTTCGAGCGTCGCGGACGCGAGTGCGAAGCTCGCAGCTTCGGACGACTCCCGGCTGCTGGCTGGGGGGCAGACGCTGATTGCCGCGATGAAAATGCGCCTGTCGGCGCCGGCGGATGTCATCGATCTGGGCGGCATTGCCGAATTGCGGGGAATCAAAATCGAGGGTGCAAGCATCACGATCGGAGCGATGACCACGCACGCTGCAGTAGCTTCATCGAACGAGGTTGCGAAAGCCATCCCGGCGCTGGCGTTGCTCGCCGGCAGCATCGGCGATCCGATGGTGCGCAACATGGGTACGATCGGCGGTTCGGTCGCGAACAACGATCCCGCTGCGGACTACCCCGCGGCGCTGGTCGGACTGGGCGCGACCGTTGTTACCAGCAAACGTAAAATCCCGGCCGACCAGTTTTTCACGGGCATGTACGAGACAGCGCTCGAGCCGGGCGAGATCATCACCTCGGTTTCCTTTCCCGTACCGAAGCGCGCCGGCTACATGAAATTCAAGAATCCTGCCTCGCGTTACGCGATGGTCGGTGTGTTCGTTGCTGAAAGCGCCAGCGGCATGCGGGTCGCCGTGACCGGCGCCGGGCCGAGCGTATTCCGCATCACTGAGATGGAAAAGGCGCTGGCCAAATCGTTCTCGGCCGACGCGCTGAAAGGCATCAAGGTGCCGGCGGAGAATCTGAATACCGACATACATGCAACCGCGGAGTATCGCGCCCATCTGGTTACCGTCATGGCCCAGCGCGCCGTCGATCAGGCGCTGGTTAAATGAGCTATAAGACGGTTTGCTAAAAAACATTCCAAGCAAGCTGTGGCAGTGAAATGAAAAAGCTTTTCACCATTGGCTACGAGGGCGTTGCGCTCGATGATTTCATACGTGCGCTCAAGACGGCCAAGATTGAAGTGCTGTTGGATGTCCGCGAGCTACCGATCTCGCGACGTAAGGGTTTTTCAAAGACCGCCTTGGGTACTGCGTTGACCGAGGCCGGCATTGCCTACCGCCACGAAAAGCAATTGGGCTCGCCCAAGACGATCCGGCATAGATTGCGAGAGGACGGTAATTACCCGCGCTTCTTCCGCGAATTCGACCGGTATCTGATCAAACAGTCGACGTTGCTGGAGATGCTCGCCGAGAAACTTAAGGGCAATGTTGCGTTGATGTGTTACGAGAAGAACCACGAAGAATGCCATCGACGCTCGGTGGCCGATGCCTTGGCCGAACTGCTTGGCAAGACACCGATCCATCTAGGAGTGGGTGATCATGCAAGGGAAGGATCGGAAGCGGCGCGTTCGTATCCTCGTCAAGGCGTTTCCGCAGCCTAGCGCGAAGCACGAAGAGACCGTCTGCTGTGCCGGCGTCACGGAGGACGGCCGTGAGCTACTTCGGCTTTATCCGGTCCGTTACCGCCGGTTGTCCAAGAGCGATCAGTTCGATCGCTATGATCTGGTCGAGATGACGACCACCAAGGCATCCTCGGACACGCGGCCCGAGAGCTACCGGGTCGATGAAGGCTCGATCCGCCTGATCCAACACGGCGGAATTTCCGAGGAGGCAAAAATAAGACTCTGGCGACCCTTCGTTGCACCGTCAATTGGGATATTAATCGAGGACAACAAGACCTCCGGACGCAGCCTGGGTATCATCCGACCCCAGCTTGAGAATATCAAGTTCATCGTCAAGGAAGCCAAGGATAGCAACACCGAAGATCAAAAAATCGCCGATCTGATCTTCCACGAGCAGGCCTCGTTACTCGAAGACCCGCTAAAGCCGCTGGAAAAACCCAAGCACAGTTTCTCCTACCACTTCACCTGCGCGGACCCAACACGTTGCACCTGCGCCAAACACCCGCACACGCATCAGATCCACGACTGGGAAGTTCAGGCAACCTACTTCAATTACAAGCGAAAGTATAAGACCGAGGAAGAAACGTTGGTGAAGATGCAACAGGCTTATCAGGAGAACATCCCAATACGCAATCTGCATTTCATCATGGGCACCATGGCTTCGCACCCGAAGACCTTCATCGTGATTGGACTATTGCGCTCGGGCATGAACCCGGAGGAGTTATCGAAACAGCGAGAGTTGTTTTAGCGGGTGGCTTGACTGCCAGTTGATAATTGGCACTCAGGAAACCGTGGTCTATCCCTGAAGAACGTGCGAACGAGTGGTAGGCGTTTCGTCTAAGCAGGCTACGATCTCACTCAAACCCCGAATATTTGATCTCCTTTCTCCGTCGCAATTAGGACTTCTTTTAGCTTTTTGGCGCTATCTCCCAAGAAGGTTTTAAAGAAGTCATTTGCAGTCATTTGATAGATCTCGACACGGGCTGGACTTATCTTGGTGAGGTTGATGATCTCGTTCATTGACTTCAGTGCCTGAAATCTCTCTACCCTGTCTATAAATTTCATATTGTCCGGTGCAACTGCAGGATCGATGACTAACATCTTCTTGTTTAAACCAGAACTCAGGCTTTGAATAAGAATATTGTTGATGTATTTTGTCTTGAAAGCTATACCCGACGACGACGAACAGGCTAGCGGCTTTAAGTTTTTCGCGAAAGCCGCCCAGCAACGACAAGAACGGATCATAGGATTGCAGTTTCGGGCCCGAGCCGAATACGATTAACGGTCTGACTTCGTGCGGGACTCCTTGCTTTACCTCTTCGTCGGATTCATCGAAGTACCAATCCACGGAGCCGTGCAATTTGAACAACTTCACTTTCGCTGAGTTATTAGGGTCGTCGAAATCTCCGGACCACCGTTTTTGCGAAAATCCGACATCCACCAACTGCTCCTGTTCATTGTTGAATACAGTTTCGAATATGAGATCGTAATTTAGAGAAAAGACCGATAGGTCAAAATTTTTGTCAGACTCTACGAGGTCCCTTATTGGTTGAAGTAACGCCTCTGCCTTTCCTTTTTCAAAATGCGTCCACTTTGTAATAAGCCTATCGTATGCGAAATCTAGGAATTCGCTAAACACCTTGTCGTTCTTTATCTCCCAGCCAGTGATTTTTCCATTCCAATTTCCGACCAAAGGCGGAGGAACAATGTATTCTCGGTCCAATATCTGTCGTAGCACTGCGACGAAGTCTTCAATATTTGTCAATTCAAACAACTTTGACTCCGGATCGCCTTTCAGGGCTCGTTGATACACAAGACTTTGAATAATGAAGTCGTAAATCGACGAGTATTGGGAATCCGCTCCCGCTCCGGCTATTGCTAACTCGCTGACGTCCGATCTCAAACTTACGAGCATTTGCTTAGACGAAAGGCATCCGGCATCCATTGACGCTCCCGCCCCCAGCAGAAACACTGTTCTATCAAAAAGACTGCTGAGTTGAACGTCGCCCACGTTCATAGAAACCAGAGAGACCGCTTCGCTACTTCAGAACTTGGTAAAGATTGTCCTCCAAACGCGGCGCTCATTTCGGCAACTTTTTCCGAGTACAAAATCGTAACCGGTTTGCCCTTTTGCTTGACGCTCCTCCAGTACATTCTGGAGAACTGATACACTTGGTCTATCAGTTGCTGAATATCCTCGTTTGCCAATTCCTGAATGCTGGCCTTCGAAATCTTGATCCGCACAGGAAACGGAAAATCGTCAACCTTTGAACCCGTAACATCCGCATATCTAGTGTTGTTACAAAGCAAATAGTCCCCTCGCCGCAAAACTATACAGGTTCCGCTCATTGGCATTTTTCCCGGATATCCAATATCAAACGGGACTAGATCAGCGTCCTCGACGATGTGAGCCACGACGTAGGGAATCTTGAGGCCGAGAGCATCAAGCGCTGAGAGGACAGCTTTTTCTTCGGCCCTATTCATATGTTTGAAAAAGTGAATGACAAGCCGCTTTACTTCCGGCCACTCCTGAGGCACTGAGGATAAGATTGAGCGGAAATAACTAATCAGATCGTTTACGGCGGAAACTTGGCTAGAGTCAAACCTAATGAACGTACCATCATTCTTGAAAGCAACCGTTGTACCGATGTAGACGTTGTTATCTAAGTCCCTAAAAGCGCCTAGCCCTACGACAAGATCATGTCGAATTGGGCGGCTTAGACGCCACGGAATACCACCGAGCTTTGCGAGGATCGCAATGGCGATGTTGGGTAAAAAATAATTAAAATTCGGCAAATCAACGTTAGCTTTATATACAACCTGTGAGCTAATGTTCCGTTCCAGCAGCATCTTTTTTAGTCGAAAATAAACGCCTCGTTTGTTTTCATCAATCTCATCTTTTTGGATTCTAGAGATATAGATCGCGATGTATTTGATAGCTGGGTCACATTGGATTTGCTGGAGTCGTGCTGATACTTCTTCGGTTGGATCTTCCTCCGCGTAGGAGATTGTCTTGTCTTTATCAAGTTTTAGCTCCAAGCCAACAAATCGATACAGCCCAGGAAAGCCCTTCAGGCCCCTGTTTAAACAGCTGTACAACCTATTGGCATGGTCGGCATCATCTTTGTGAAAAATGAAAAAGAATCTGTAACTGCCAGTCTGAACTGGCTGAAACGGTCCATATTCTTTGAGGCCGTTGTATGGACTGAAGTGAGTATGGTTTTCACCAAAGAGAAGGAGATTAGAATCTCTCGTGGCTCTAATGACTTGACTTTCGCTTATTGGCTGAAAGCCCGATTCAAAGACTGTCAAAAGATTTCCAATAACCTTGCCGCGAAGGTGCTTCGTATAGAAGAGAAGGCTTTCTTCGTAGAATTTTCCATACTTATTTTGTACGCGAGAATAATTTGTAGAAAATCCTAGCTTTCTCCCCGCTTTGTAACTAACTACCGCTCGTGTCGAATCGGCCACCTTCTCTTGAGGAGTTATATCGCTCAATTTCTTCTGCGTGCGATCTGCAATTACCTTTGATACAACGTCGTCAAGTTGAGGTAGAGACGCCAAGGATTTTTTAGTTATTTCGACTTCTCCCTCATACGAAATATTTAGGTGCCATAACTGTCCTTTGCACGCGTGCTGCTCTCGAGGCGCCAACGCACGAATAGCGAACCTCTTGTAAATGTCCGTTTCATTCCTCGTGGATTCGTGACTAAATTCTAGAGCGACCACGCTACCTATAAAATCGGACGACAGAATCAATCCCTGGCCAAAAAGATAGCTATGCAGCGACTTCGCTACGAGGCGCTTCAATACAGGAACGTTTTCCGCCGTTACTTTAAATTCTGAAGAACCTTGAAAAGGCGTCACGTCCCAGCTAGCTTTCTCGCCATCGTCCGAAAAACCTACGCACGTTGGATAAATTTGGTTTGATCCGCCAGCGGGATCAGCGCTGACGTGAATCCTAAGCTCGGAAATGTTCAATTCGATTGGAACGAGATTAATTACAAGGTCCTGATTCATATACCCACCAATTGAAAATTATGCGCGCTGTACGGTCCGGGTTTCACTTAGCCCACACTCACCGGCACCAGCGTCATGGTGTCGTTGCCGAAGATAGAAGTGGTCCCGCAAATCTGAACAGGGCTATAAGTGGAAACTCCGGGTATAAAGCCGGACCGGACACGGTCCGGCAAAAAGGAGTTTTTGATGGTGAAGAAGAAAGCATCGGCGCGGCGCACGCGGCGCGCCCACAAT
>JANXVW010000207.1 GCA_025351455.1 Betaproteobacteria bacterium
CTGATCCTCGTCATCCTTCTGGGTCTGCTGCTGACCGGCACGCCGATCTCGATCGCACTCGGCATGACCGTACTGACTTTCCTGGCGCTATTTTCCTCGTTCTCGATCGACACGGTGGACATCGTCTCGCAGCGGCTGTTCACCGGCCTGGAAAGTTTCGCCATCATGGCGGTGCCGTTCTTCGTGCTGTCCGGCACCTTTCTGACCGACGGCGGCATCGCCCGCCGCATCATCCGTTTTGCGCTGGCGCTGGTCGGCTGGATGCATGGCGGCCTGGCCATTGCCGCTATCCTCGCATGCACATTCTTCGCCACGATTTCCGGATCGAGTCCTGCCACTGTTGTTGCCATCGGTTCGATCATGCTGCCGGCCATGATCAAGCATGGCTACCCGAAGCGTTTCGCGGTCGGCGTGATCACCACGTCCGGATCGCTGGGCATCCTGATTCCGCCTTCGATCGTGATGATCATTTACGCGGTCAGCACATCGGAGTCCGCCGGAAAACTGTTCATCGCCGGCATCGTGCCGGGCATCCTGCTCGCGGCTCTCCTGATGCTCGTGACCTACCTCACCGCGCGGAAGAAGAATTTTCCGACGCTGCCGCGCGCGTCGGGCCGGGAAATCCGGGACTCCTTCAAGGACGCGTTCTGGGGGTTGATGCTGGTGGTGATCGTGATGGGCGGCATCTACGGCGGCATCTTTACGCCGACGGAAGCGGCGGCCGTGAGCGCGGTTTATGCCTTCATCGCCGCGGTCTTCATCTATCGCGGCCTGAAACTCAAGGAAGTCCCGAAGGTCTTGCTGTCCGCGGCGAATACCAGCGCGATGCTGCTCTACATCATCACCAACGCCATCCTGTTCTCTTTCCTGCTCACTTCCGAACAGATTCCGCAGGCGCTTTCGCAATGGGTGATTGACCAGCAGCTCTCGCCGTGGATGTTCCTCATCGCCGTCAACGCGGCTTTGCTGGTGGCCGGCCAGTTCATGGAACCCAGTTCCATCATCCTGATTCTGGCGCCGTTACTTGTGCCGATCGCCAAAAACCTTGGCATCGATCCGATTCACCTGGGCGTAATCATGACGGTGAACATGGAAATCGGCATGATCCATCCGCCGGTCGGCTTGAATCTGTTCGTTGCCAGCCACATTGCCAAAATGGGCCTGACCGAAGTGTCGATCGCCTGCCTGCCGTGGGTTTTCGTGCTGCTGGCGTATCTGGTTCTGATTACTTACGTTCCCGCAGTCTCGCTGTGGTTGCCCAACCTGCTGTATTGAACTCCCCGGTTCTCAACGGGCGCTGACCAGCACGGCATTGATGCCGAGTTTCTTCGCACGGGCGAGCGCCTTGTCGGCCTCCTGTTTGTCCTTGAAGGGGCCGAGCTGTACGCGCGTTTCGAGATGCGCTTCCATGCCGGCGCGATGCAGCTGTTTCTTCAACGCCTGGGCATTGGCTGGCGAGGCAAAGACGCCGACCTGAATCATGTAGGCTTTGCCTGGGACCAGCATCGATTTTTCTGCGGGGACAGTGTTCGCCACAGACGGGGGCGTGGTGGTGGCAGCGCGCGGTGGGGGGGGCAGCGTTTCGTTGTTGACCACTTGCGGCGGGGGTGGCGGGGTCACCGCGGGTGCGGGATTGCCTGGCGGGGTGGCCGGTTCCGGGCTTGGCGTGGTAATCAGCGCCTGCGACGGTTCATGGGGTGGGGTGAGTCCGGCGGGGCGGTCACGGAACCGGTCGACCAGCGCGAGGCTTCCGATGGCCAGGCCGATCAGGACGGCGGCGCCGATCAGTCGCCGTCCGGCAGGCGATTTTGTCTCTTCCTTCACAGGGGCGACTGGCTTGCTGGAATTGGTCGGCATGTCTTTGTTATTCGGAGTCCGGACGCAGAATGCTATCACTGAATTTTCCCCTCATACTGGGGTGCCCGGCGCGTGCAATATCCCGCGCCACCCCGGATCCCGCTCGACGGCCATTCCTTTCATTGGTGTGCCATGCTATCCTTATGAATTATCTTCAAAAAACAAACCTCTTGGAGAAATTTAATGGCTGTTGAACGTACCCTGTCGATCATTAAACCCGATGCAGTTGCTAAAAATGTGATCGGACAGATTTATTCACGATTTGAAGGTAGCGGATTGAAGGTCATCGCGGCGAGAATGGTGCATCTGTCGCGTAACGACGCAGAGGGCTTCTATGCAGTGCACCGGCAGCGCCCGTTTTTCAACGACCTCGTGAGCTTCATGATCTCCGGCCCGGTGATGGTACAGGTGCTCGAGGGCGAAGGTGCGATTCAGAAGAACCGCGATCTGATGGGCGCCACCGATCCGAAAAAGGCCGCCAAGGGATCCATCCGCGCCGATTTTGCCGACAGTATTGACGCCAACGCAGTGCATGGTTCCGATGCGCCGGAAACCGCGGCGGTTGAGATCGCCTATTTCTTTCCGACCGTGAACGTCTATTCGCGCTGATGCCCGTCAACCTGCTTGATTTCGATGCCGAACGACTCACCGGTTTCTTTGCCGAAATCGGCGAGAAGCCGTTTCGGGCGCGGCAGGTGATGCGCTGGATTCATCAATTCGGGCAGTCCGAATTCGAGAAGATGAGCGACCTGTCGAAAGGCTTGCGCGCCAAGCTGGAATCGGGCGCAATGGTGCAGGCGCCTTCCGTCATGTCCGATTCGACCGCAGCCGACGGAACGCGCAAATGGCTGCTTTCCGTAGGGGCGGCCAACGGCATAGAGACCGTGTTCATTCCCGAAACGAGTCGCGGAACCCTGTGCGTGTCCTCGCAAGTGGGGTGCGCGCTGGAATGTGCGTTCTGCTCGACCGGCCGGCAGGGTTTCAACCGCAACCTGTCCGTCGCGGAAATCATCGGCCAGCTGTGGTGGGCCAATCGGGCACTCGGCGCATCGCCGAAGGGCGAGCGGGTAATCAGCAACGTGGTCATGATGGGCATGGGCGAACCGCTGGCCAATTTTGACAATGTCGTTTCTGCAATGAAGATCATGCTGGACGACTATGGCTACGGCCTGTCGCGCCGGCGCGTCACGCTGTCCACCTCGGGCTTGGTTCCGGCGATGGACCGGCTGGCTGAGCAGTTGCCTGTGGCGCTCGAGGTGTCGCTGCACGCGCCCGACGATAAACTGCGCGACCGCCTCGTTCCGATCAACAGGAAATATCCGCTGACGGAATTGATGGCGGCCTGCAAGCGCTATATCAAGGTCGCGCCACGCGACTTCGTTACCTTCGAATACGTGATGCTCGACGGTGTCAATGACAGCGTCGGGCAGGCGAAACAACTGGTGGAACTGGTAGGGGGCGTGTCCTGCAAGTTCAACCTCATCCCCTTCAACCCGTTTCCGGATTCCGGTTTCGAGCGTTCTTCGCCCGAGCGCATCGGTGCGTTTCGCGACGTGCTCATGCAGGCCGGTCTGGTGACGACAACACGCAAGACGCGCGGCGACGATATCGACGGCGCATGCGGCCAGCTTGCCGGCCAGGTGCAGGATCGCACGCAGCGCAAGGCCAAACGCGCGCTGGGGGCACCGGCATGAACGGGATCCGCACCTTGATTCTCGTCGCACTGCTGGCCGGTTGCACCACGATGAACAAATTGGAAACCGGCGAGCCGCGCAATGCGGCCGAGAACCGCGCCCGCATCCATACCGAGCTCGGTGCCGCATATTACGGTGCGGGGCAGATGCCCGTTGCCGTCCAGGAGCTCAAGGAGGCGATCAGCGCCGATCCGAATTACGGTCCGGCGCATGGTCAACTCGGGTTGGTCTACATGACGCTCAAGGAAGACGCGTTGGCGCAGAAATCCTTCGAGCGGGCGCTGAAAATCGATCCCAATGATTCATCGGCGAACAACAATTTCGGCCTGTTCCTGTGCCAGCGCAAGCACGAGAAGGAGGCCATGAAGTACTTCGCGGCAGCGCTGAAGAATCCGCTTTACGCGACCCCGGAGAATGCCTACACGAACGCGGGCGTGTGCTCGCGCATGCAAGGCGACGATGTCAAGGCGGAGGAGTGGCTGCGCAAGGCGCTCGCGCTGCAACCGGACCAGTCCCAGGCGCTGTATCAACTCGCCGACATCGCTTTCAAGCGCAATGAGTTGATTAATGCGCGCACGTTGCTGAACCGCCACATGCAGGTGTCGACCCCGTCCGCCGATGCATTGTGGCTGGGAGCCCGCATCGAGCAGCGCCTTGGCAATCGCACGGCCATGTCGAGCTATGGCGTCCAGCTTAACAATCGCTATCCGGGTGCCGCCCAGACGAAATCCTACAACGAAGGACGCTTTCAGTGAGCGACCCTGAGCTCAACAGCGAGTCGGCGGCCGCGCAAGAGCGGCCGGGTGCGGCCGGGGCGGCGCTGCTCAAGGAGCGTCGCCGCCAAGGGTTGAGTCTGGGCGATGTTTCACGCCAGCTCAAGTTGTCGGTGCGCCAGGTCGAAGCGCTGGAGCGAGACGACCATTCCGCGTACAAGGGGCCGGTTTTTATTCATGGGTTCATCCGCAATTACGCAAAACTGCTCGGACTCGATCCGGAACCGCTGATCCGAGCCACCGACGCGATGCTGAATCCGCCGCCGATTGTGGCTCCCGTCGTACGCGAGCCGGAACAGGTCCGGTCAGTGGGTGCGCAGAAAAAGAAGATGAGCCTCTGGCCCGCGGCGGTGGCAGTGGTCGTCGTCGGTATCGCGATGTCGATTTATATTGGCGGTCGCCGGGCACCGGATGCGGCGCGCAATGCGCCGACAGTGGCTGGGCGCGACACCCCGGCGACAAAGGCGCTTGCCGAACCGAAGGCGAGCGTAGAGGCGAAATCAAAAGCGGACCCGAAGGCCGAGGAAATCGCAACGAAGCCTGCGGCAAAGTCCGACAAAAAACCTGAGGCGAGGCCTGAGCCGAAGACGGAAACGAAGGCCGAATCACCAGGGCGTCGCGTGCCGGTTGAATCCGGTGGCGCACAAGCCGCGCAAGGTGCGGAAACCGGCGCACGGACGACTGTGCGCATGATCTTCGAGCAGGATTCCTGGGTCGAGATCAAGGACCGCTCCGGCAACACGATATTCGGCCAGCTCAATCCCGCAGGCAGTCGTCGCAGCGTAAGCGGCGAGCCTCCCCTCTCCGTCGTCGTTGGCCATGCCGCCGGCGTGCGTCTGTTTCAGGGTGACAAAAGCATCGATCTGGCACCGCACACTCGCGTGGACGTCGCGCGGCTGACGCTGGAATAAGGCCGCGTTTCCCATGTCCGGCCATTCCATTTCCCGTCATGAAACCCGCCAGGTCCGCATTGCCGGCATTCCGGTGGGTGGAGGCGCGCCGGTCGTTGTGCAATCGATGACCAATACTGATACCGCGGACGTGCAAGCCACCGCCCGCCAGGTGAGAGATCTCGCGGAGGCCGGTTCGGAGTTCGTGCGCATCACGGTCAATAGCGCGGAAGCGGCCGCGGCCGTGCCCGAAATCCGCAACCTGCTCGAACGCGACGGTTGCCGCGTACCGCTCATCGGTGATTTTCATTTCAATGGCCACAAACTGCTGACGCAATATCCGGATTGCGCGCAGGTCCTCGACAAGTACCGCATCAATCCCGGCAACGTTGGTCGCGGGACGAAGCGCGATGACCAGTTCGCGACAATGATCGAAACGGCATGCCGTTACGGCAAGCCGGTGCGCATCGGCGTCAATTGGGGAAGTCTGGACCCGGATCTGCTCGGCCGCATGATGGATGACAATGCGCGCCTGCCGGTGCCAGGAGAGGCGGCCGACGTCATGCGCGAGGCCCTGATCGTGTCGGCGATGCAAAATGCGCAGAAGGCGGAAGAAATCGGCTTGCCGCGCAATCGCATCATTCTTTCGTGCAAGGTCAGCGGCGTGCAGGACCTGATCATGGTGTACCGCGAACTCGCGGCGCGCTGTGACTATCCGCTGCATCTGGGATTGACCGAGGCGGGCATGGGATCCAAGGGAATCGTCGCGTCCACCGCGGCGCTGGCGGTACTGTTACAGCAGGGCATCGGCGACACCATACGGATTTCGCTCACACCCGACCCGGGCGGAGACCGAACGCGCGAGGTCATGGTCGCGCAGGAAATACTGCAGACCATGGGCTTGCGTTCGTTTACGCCCATGGTGATCGCGTGCCCCGGCTGCGGGCGGACGACCAGCACGGTCTTCCAGGAACTTGCCGAAAAGATCCAGGCTTATCTGCGCCGCCAGATGCCGATCTGGCGCACGCAATACCCCGGCGTCGAGGAAATGCGCGTGGCCGTGATGGGCTGCGTGGTCAACGGCCCAGGCGAAAGCAAGCATGCCAATATCGGCATCAGTCTGCCGGGTTCGGGGGAGACGCCGGTGGCGCCAGTGTTCGTCGATGGCGTGAAGACCGTGACGCTCAAAGGCGACCGCATCGCCGAAGAATTTCATCTTCTTGTGGATGACTACGTCGCCAGTCATTACGGCCGGCCTGGCCAGGTGACGACGGCAACCAACGACGAAACCGCGCGGGCGCTCGGCTGAGCGTCCACGCTATCAAGAGACAAACAGGCTTCATGGCGCAAACGATTCAGGCGGTCCGCGGGATGAACGACGTCCTGCCGGACCAGGCTCCGCTTTGGGAGTTTTTCGAAGACACGGCGCGCGGCTGGCTGGCCCGCTACGGCTATCGCAACATCCGCATGCCGATCCTGGAAAAGACCGAGCTGTTCGTGCGCTCCATCGGCGAAGTCACTGACATCGTCGAGAAGGAGATGTACACCTTTGTCGACCAGTTAAACGGCGAGAGCCTGACGCTGCGCCCCGAAGGCACCGCCTCCTGCGTGCGCGCGATGATCGAACACAATCTTCTTTACAACAGCGCGCAGCGGGTGTTCTACATGGGGCCGATGTTCCGCCACGAGCGGCCGCAGAAGGGCCGTTATCGCCAGTTTCACCAAGTCGGCGTCGAAGCGCTCGGTTTTGCCGGACCGGATGTGGATGTCGAGCACATGGTCATGGGTTCGAGCCTCTGGGCGCGGCTGGGTCTCGACGGGTTGCAGCTCGAGATCAATACGCTGGGCAATGCCGCTTCCCGCGGTCGCTATCGCGCGCGCCTGATCGCATACCTGGAGGGGCACTTGGCGCAGCTCGACGACGATGCGCGCCGCCGGTTGCACAGCAATCCGCTGCGCGTGCTGGACAGCAAGAATCCGGCAATGCGCGACATCATCGCGTCCGCGCCGAAACTCGCGGACGACCTCGACGACGACTCGCGCCGGCATTTCGAGGAATTGCAGGGGCTGCTGAAGAATGCAGGGATCGGGTTTGTCATCAATGAACGCCTGGTGCGCGGTCTGGACTATTACAATGACGTCGTCTACGAGTGGACTACCACCAGACTCGGTGCGCAGGGCACGGTGTGCGCCGGCGGGCGTTACGACGGGCTGATCGGGCAGATTGGCGGCAAACCGGCGCCGGCCTGCGGCTTTGCGATGGGCGTGGAAAGATTGCTCGCGTTGCTGGGTGAGTCCGGAACCAGCGTACCGTCGCGCGCCGCGGACGCGTATCTGGTTCACAGCGGCGATTCCGCCAGCCGCTTTGCCTGGAATGTCGCGGAGCTGCTGCGCGGGCGCGGGCTGGCTGTCGTGCTTCACTGCGGCGGCGGCAGTTTCAAGTCGCAGATGAAACGCGCCGACGCGAGCGGCGCACGCTTTGCCGTGATCATCGGCGACGACGAGGCGGGCAGGCAGATCGTATCCCTCAAGCCGATGCGGGAAGCCGGGGAGCAGGTGCAACTCGATGTGGAACAAGCCGCGGCAATGATTCTTAAATCAAATAATCCTTGATTCAACAACTACAGAAGACTCCGACATGGCATTCGATCTTGAAGAGCAGGAACAGATAGCGGAACTCAAACAGTTCTGGAAACAATACGGCACACTGATCGCCACGCTGGCGGTGGCCGCACTGGTGGCATTCGCCGGCATGCAGGGCTGGCGCTACTACAAGAACAGCCAGTCCGAGCAGGCATCCGCCCTGTTCACCAAGTTCGGGGAAGCCGTGCGCAAGAACGACGTCAAGGAAATCCGCGCGCTCGGCAAGCAGGTCATGGACGGCTTTGGTTCAACCGCATACGGCCCGATGGCGGCCCTGCTCCTGGCCAAGGCCAACTATGAAAACGGTGACGCTGCCGCCGCGGCCGGGCAACTGCAATGGGCGATCGACAAGGCTAAGGATGACGAGACCGCCGAAGTGGCGCGATTGCGCCTGGCGAGCATCCGGCTCGACGAGAAGAAATACGAAGAAGCGCTCAAGCTGCTGGAAACCAAACACAGCGCGGCCATGGAAACCCTGTATGCGGACCTGCGCGGCGACGTGATGCTCGCGCAGGGCAAGAGCGCCGAGGCACGCGCTGCGTACAAGATGGCGATCGAGAAAAGCCTGCCCAACAGCAGTTATCGCAGCGTCGTGCAGATCAAGCTGGATGCCCTGGGGGGCGCCAAGTGACGGGAATAAGTTTGCGTTTCGCCGTGGTGTTGCTGCTGGGCTTTGCGCTTGGCGGCTGCGGGAGCAAAGGCCCGCAGCCGGTGAAACTGGTGGACTTCAAGCCTTCGGCAAAACTGGCCGTGGCCTGGAAGGTGAGCATCGGAGACGCCGGGCGCTACGTCTTTACGCCGGCCATATCCGGCGACAGCGTATACGCGGCCGGCAATCGCGGCGATCTACTGAGGATTAAAGCCGCCAACGGCAAGACGCTGTGGCGAATCGACACCAAGGCGCCGCTTTCAGGTGGCGTGGGTGTTGGCGAAAACATGGTGCTGGTCGGGACGTCGAAGGGCTCGGTACTCGCCTACGATCTCGAAGGCAAACCGTTGTGGCAGTCGAAGGTGTCAAGCGAAGTACTCAGCGCGCCGCAGGCCGCGGGTGAATTCGTCGTGGTCCGCAGCGGCGACAGCCGCATATTCGGCCTGGATGCGAGGGATGGGTCGCGCCGCTGGGAATACCAGGCCACGCCACCGCCGTTGACGTTGCGCGCCAATCCCGGTGTCATCATTGTCGATAATTTCGTGATCGCCGGCATGCCGGCAGGCAAGCTGGTGGT
Source organism: Betaproteobacteria bacterium (assembly GCA_025351455.1). Classification (GTDB taxonomy): domain Bacteria; phylum Pseudomonadota; class Gammaproteobacteria; order Burkholderiales; family JACQAP01; genus JACQAP01. The sequence continues at coordinate 9,084 of JANXVW010000207.1, forward strand.
CTTGAACATCACCAATGGCGGGTTGGTGTGGGAAACCGTGGTGGCGGCGCCCAAGGGCGACAACGAACTCGAGCGCATCACCGATATCGCCGGTCCGCCGCTGGTGGAGCCCGGCCGCGTATGCGCGGCGACTTTCCAAGGCAGGGCCGCGTGTTACGAAACCCAGAAAGGCGGCCAGTTGTGGGCACGGCCGGCGTCGAGCGTCGGGAGCCTCGCCGCGGACGACCTGAGCGTGTATTTGTCGGAAGACACTGGCTCGGTGGTCGCGCTGGACCGGAACACCGGGGCCAGCGTGTGGAAACAGGACAAGCTCGCTTACCGCAACCTGAGCGCACCGCTGGCAACAAAGGATTACGTCGTGGTCGGCGATTACGAAGGCCAGTTGCATTTCCTCAAATTCGAAGACGGATCGTTCGCCGCGCGCATTGCGACCGATGGCGGAGGCGTTGCGGCGGCGCCGAAGCTGATCGGCGACCTGGTCCTGGTGCAGACCCGCAAGGGCGGCCTTTTCGCGATTTCCATCAAAAAATAGCCGCGACCGCCAGTCCATGCTGACGGCGAACCTTTCTCCGGATCCCAAGTGAAACCTACCATCGTCCTGGTCGGCCGGCCCAATGTCGGCAAGTCGACGCTTTTCAATCGCATGACGCGCTCGCGCCAGGCGCTGGTGGCGGATATCCCGGGCCTGACGCGGGATCGCCACTATGGACACGGCGAGTCCGGCACCAAATCCTATCTGGTGGTGGACACTGGCGGGTTCGAACCGGTGGCGAAGGACGGCATTTACAAAGAGATGGCGCGCCAGACGCGGCAGGCCGTGGATGAAGGCGATGCGGTGCTGTTGCTGGTCGACGCTCGCCAGGGGTTGACGCCTCTCGACAGGCAGATTGCCCTCGAGTTGCGCAAGACTGCCCGCAAGCTCTGGCTGGTGGTCAACAAGGCTGAAGGCATGGCGCATGAAGCCGCTGCCGCGGAATTTCACGAACTGGGTCTGGGCGAACCGCTGACCGTGTCGGCAACGCACGGCGACGGAGTCCATGAGCTGGTGGACGTGGTCCTGGAGGAATTCCCCACTGAGGAAAAGGGCGAAGAGGCGAATGACAAACATCCGAAGATCGCAATCGTCGGCCGGCCCAATGTCGGCAAGTCTACCCTGGTCAATACCCTGCTCGGCGAGGAACGCGTCATCGCCTTCGATCAGCCCGGGACCACGCGCGACAGCATTTCCATCGACTTCGAGCGCAATGGCCGCACTTACACGCTGATCGATACTGCGGGCGTGCGCCGACGCGGGCGCATGGAAGACGTCGCCGAAAAGTTCTCGGTGGTCAAAACGCTGCAAGCGATCGAGGACTGCAATGTTGTCGTGCTGGTGCTCGACGTCACGCAGGACGTCTCGGACCAGGACGCGCACCTGGCGGGCTTTATTCTCGAGGCCGGGCGCGCGTTAGTGGTGGCGATCAACAAGTGGGACGCCGCCAATGAGGAAACGCGCGAGAAGGCCAGGCGCGACTACGGACGCAAGCTCAATTTCCTCGACTTCGCCCCGGTGCACTACATTTCAGCGCGCAGCGGCACGGGTGTGGCGGCACTGCTCAGTTCCGCGAATGCGGCTTATGCCGCTGCGATGTCGAAGCTGTCCACGCCCAAGCTCACGCGCGTGCTGCTCGCCGCCGTGCAAAAGCAGTCGCCGCCGCGCGATGGCGTATCACGCCCCAAACTGCGCTACGCCCACCAGGGCGGCATGAATCCGCCGCTGATCCTGATCCACGGAAACGCCTTGAATCGGGTGCCGGATAGTTACCGTCGCTATCTGGAGCGCGCCTTTATGGCTGCCTTCGAATTGCGCGGCACCCCGGTGAAAGTATTGTTCAAGCAGGGTCGCAATCCCTTTGCCGGCCGCAGCAGAAAAAGCTGATTGCCCGCGCGGTTTTCCACGGGATGGTAGTGCGCGCCAAAATCCAGTACAGTAAACGCGGGTCGAAAAATAAAATAAGGAGCCGCCATGAGCGCGAAAGGCCAGTTGTTGCAAGACCCATTTCTGAATGCATTGCGCAAGGAGCATGTGCCGGTTTCGATTTATCTGGTGAATGGAATCAAGCTGCAGGGACAGATCGAATCGTTCGACCAGTACGTTGTGTTGCTCAAGAACACCGTGACGCAAATGGTGTACAAACACGCGATTTCCACCGTCGTGCCGGCGCGCCCGGTGAACTTGTCTTTGGAGCAGGGGTCCGAAGACTGAGTGTTCGCCGACCCCGTTCCGCCCGTACTGCCGTTTCCGCCAATGTCGTCGCCCCGAAACAGGGGATGCGAGGGGTGACGTTGCACGTCCGCGGGACCCGTCCCTGTCCCCATTTCCTTGATGTTTGATCGTCCACGCGGCGGCGACCGTGCTGTCCTCGTCAGCCTCGATTTCGGCAAACTGGATTTCACCGAAACGCAGGAGGAAATCCGACGCCTGGCGCAAAGCGCCGGGGTCGAACCGGTTGCCGTCATCAAAGGCAAACGCCTGCGGCCGGATGCTGCGACCTTTGCCGGTTCCGGGAAAGTCGAGGAAATCGCCGAAGCAGTACAAACCGCGGGCGCGTCGCTGGTGCTATTCAACCACGACTTGTCGCCCGCGCAGCAACGCAACCTCGAAAAGCGTTTCGAATGCCGGGTGGTGGACCGCAGCAGCCTGATCCTGGATATTTTCGCGCAGCGTGCGCGCTCCCACGAAGGAAAGCTGCAGGTCGAACTTGCCCAGCTCGAGCACCTGGCCACGCGCCTGGTGCGAGGCTGGACTCACCTGGAACGTCAGAAGGGCGGGATCGGACTGCGCGGACCGGGCGAAACCCAGCTGGAAACCGACCGCCAGTTGTTACGTAAAAGGGTCAAGGTTCTCAAGGACAAGCTCGACACCGTGCATCGACAGCGGCAGACGCAGCGCCGCGCTCGCCAGCGCGGCCAAGCCTTGTCGGTATCCCTGGTCGGTTATACCAACGCCGGCAAATCGACGCTGTTCAACCGGCTTACGCGCAGTGAGGCTTATGCGGCCGACCAGCTGTTCGCGACTCTGGACACGACTTCGCGACGCGTCAGCGGCGCCCACGGCGAATCTATCATCATGTCGGATACGGTCGGATTCATCCGCGATCTTCCGCATACACTGGTCGCAGCCTTTAGCGCGACGCTGGAGGAGACCGTACACGCCGACCTGTTGCTGCACGTGGTGGATGCGGCGAGTCCGGCGCGCGATGACCAGATCGCGGAAGTCAACAAGGTGCTGGTCGAAATCGGCGCCGATGCCGTTCCCCAGGTAGTGGTTTTCAACAAGATCGATGTCGCCGGCCTGCAACCCGGTGTCGAGCGGGATCAGTATGGTAAAATCATTTCAGTCCGTGTCAGCGCGGAAACCGGTGGAGGTTTCGAGTTTTTGCGCGCCATGCTGGCTGAATTGCACGAAATGCAGCGCAATGCCATCGGCGTTGCCGCAGCCTGAATACGAAGGCCCTGATCGGGCCGGGCCTCCTGTCAAATTGAAAGCAAGCACGAATGGCATTGAATGATCCGCAGTGGGGAAAGCGCGGCAACGACGGGCCGCCCGATCTCGATGAGCTATGGCGTCGCCTGAACCAGCGCTTGAATTCCCTGTTCGGCGGCAAGGGCGGGGGCGGTGCGCCACCGTCGGGGCCGAGCGCCCGCCAGTTCGGCGGCGGCTTCGGGCTGCTGGTCATCCTGGTGGTGGTGGTCTGGCTCGCCAGCGGCTTCTACATCGTGGATGCCAGCCAGCGCGGGGTGGTGCTGCGCTTCGGCAAGTTCGTCAAGACCACGGAGGCGGGTCCGCAGTGGCATCTGCCGTGGCCCATCGAATCGGCGGAGGTCGTCAACGTTACGGGTGTCCGTACAGTCGAGATCGGGTATCGCAATAACGTCAAGAGCAAGGTGCAGAACGAATCGCTGATGATCACGGATGACGAGAACATCATCGACATCCAGTTCGCCGTGCAGTACATCCTCAAGGATCCCCAGGATTACCTGTTCAACAACCGCGACGCCGATAAGTCGGTCATGCAAGCGGCCGAATCGGCGATCCGCGAGGTCGTCGGCAAGAACAAGATGGATTTTCTGCTCTCCGGCGGCAAGGAAAAAATCGTCGAGACCGTGCAGATCCTGTTGCAGAAAATCCTCGACCGTTACAAGACCGGCATCACGGTCTCGCGCGTGATCATGCAGGACGCGCAGGCACCCGAGGAAGTCCAGGCCGCATTCGCCGATGCGGTCAAGGCGGGCCAGGATCGCGAGCGGCAGATCAATGAAGGCCAATCCTATTTCAACGACGTCGTGCCGAAAGCGAAAGGCACGTCGGCGCGACTGCTGCAGGAAGGCGAAGGCTACCGCCAGAGCGTGATTGCAAATGCCGAAGGCGAGGCATCCCGTTTCAGCCAGATCGTCACCGAATACAGCAAAGCGCCCGTGGTCACCCGCCAGCGCCTTTACCTGGACGCGATGCAGCAGGTGCTGTCCAATTCCAGCAAGGTCGTGGTCGACCAGAAAAACGGCAGCAACCTGCTCTACCTTCCGCTCGATAAACTGATGCAGCTCAGTACGACTGCGAGCCCGCCGGTCGATCCGGCGTCGAAGCAGGCGCCTACCGAAACGATCGTGCCGGCCCCGGTGCCGGCGGAAGTGTCGCCCCGATCGCGCGACGCCTTCCGTAGCCGCGACAGGGAGCCACGATGAGATTCAATATAAGTACTGCGCTTGTCGCGATCGTTGTCGTCCTGGTCGTCACCAGCCTGAGCCTGTTTACCGTCGACCAACGCCAGAACGCCATCGTATTCCGGCTGGGGGAGATCGTTTCGGTGAAAACGGCCCCGGGCCTGTTTTTCAAGGCCCCGCTGCTCGACAACGTACGTTATTTCGATTCGCGCATCCTTACGCTCGACGCAGAGGAAGCGCAGAAATTCGTCACGTCCGAGAACAAGCCGGTCCTGGTGGATTCGTTCGTCAAATGGCGCATCGTGGACGTGAAGCAATATTACGTCAGCGTGCAGGGTGACGAGGGTCTGGCACGGGTCCGGCTGACGCAGGCCGTCAATGGCAGCCTGCGCGAGGAATTCGGCAAGCGCACCATCCATGAAGTTGTTTCTGGCGAGCGCGAAAAAATCATGGACCTGATGCGTGAAAGGGCGGACCAGATCGCGCGCGAAATCGGCGTCCAGGTCCTTGATGTGCGGTTAAAGCGGGTTGACTTCACGCCCGAGATCAGCGAATCCGTTTACGGCAGGATGCAGGCCGAACGCAAACGCGTGGCGAACGAGTTGCGCTCGACCGGTTTTGCGGAGGCCGAGAAAATTCGCGCCGATGCCGACAAGCAGCGCCAGGTGGTGATTGCCCAAGCTTACCGCGACGCGCAGCGCCTCAAAGGCGACGGCGACGCCAAGGCTTCCGCAATCTATGCGCGCGCTTTCGAACGCAATCCGGAGTTCTACGCTTTTTATCGCAGTCTCGAGGCCTATCGACAGAGCTTCAAGAATAAAGGGGACTTGCTCATACTCGAGCCCAATTCGGAATTCTTCAAGTACCTGAAGAACCCCGCGGGACGCGCAAAATAGCCTGCAGCGGCAGTGGGTGCAATGCCGTTTGCGCGTGGCGGGAGAGGAACGATGGAAGCCTATTCGAGTACCTTGATGACCGCGGTCGCGCTGATGCTGGTCATCGAAGGCCTGCTACCGTTCCTGCTGCCCACCGTCTGGCGCGACGCGTTTCGCCGTCTGACCGAGATGTCGGACGGCCAGATCCGCTTCGTGGGCCTGTCTTCGATGCTCGCCGGACTGCTGCTGCTTTTCCTGACGAAATAGCTGAATATTGCCTTTTGAACCACCTTTCAGACTGCGGCGGCGCGCACGACGGGTCGGTGTACCGTGTCGAATGATCATGCAGAAATGGCTGCTTCCCGAATACATCGAGGATCTCCTGCCCGGCGAGGCGGCGAGAGTGGAGCGGCTGCGCCGCCGCATCCTCGACCTGTTTTTCGCGCACGGTTACGAACTGGTCGTGCCGCCGATGCTGGAGTATCTCGAGTCCCTGCTGACGGGGACCGGGCACGACCTGGACCTGAAAACCTTCAAGCTGGTGGACCAGTTGTCCGGGCGCATGCTCGGCTTGCGAGCGGACATGACGCCGCAGGTGGCGCGCATCGATGCGCATTTGCTCAATCGCCGGGGTGTGACCCGCTTGTGTTATGCAGGCACGGTATTGCACACTCAGCCTTCCGGGCTGCTGCGCACCCGTGAACCGATGCAAATCGGCGCGGAGATTTACGGCCACGCAGGCCTGGAAAGCGATGTCGAAATCCAGGCCCTGATGCTGCGCGCTCTGCAGGCGACCGGGGTGAACGGCATCCACCTCGACATCGGTCATGTGTCGGTGTTTCGTGCGCTGATCACCCGCGCCGGCCTGACTGCGGAGCAGGAGGCGGATCTGTTCCAGGTGCTGCAGGCGAAGGATGTTCCGGCGTTGCGTGAATTATCGAGTGGACTCGATGCAGTCACGCGCGAGGCTTTGCTATTGTTGCCCGAACTCTACGGTGGACCGGAGGTGTTGGCTACCGCGCGCGCGCGGCTGCCGGATTATCCGGAACTCACCGCTTATCTGGACGCGCTGGCCCGGATCGGCCGCGCGTTGAATGGGGACGTGAAGGAATTATGTTTCGATCTCGCCGAATTGCGTGGCTACCACTATCACAGCGGCGTCGTATTTGCGGCTTACGCAGGCAACCGGCCTGAGGCGATCGCGCGCGGCGGCCGTTATGATGAAGTCGGCCGCGCATTCGGGCGCGCACGTCCGGCGACCGGCTTTACCATGGATTTGCGCGAACTCGCCGAAATGGCGAACGACGACGTCCGGCCGCTGCGCGTGCTGGCCCCTTACCGACCGGATGATCTGGCCCTGCAGGCGGAGATCGCCCGGTTGCGCGCGGACGGTACTGTCGTCGTGCCGGATCTGCCCGGGCATGAAGCGAGCCGCGCGGAATTGAACTGCTCGCAGCAACTCGTTGCGCGTAATGGGACCTGGAGGCTGGAGCCGTTCGATCCGCGCCAGCCCGACCGGAAGTAAACGAAGCATAAACAGAGGTCTTGATGGCAAGCAACGTGGTAGTCATCGGCACCCAGTGGGGTGACGAAGGCAAAGGCAAGGTGGTCGACTGGCTGACCGATCACGCCCAGGGCGTGGTGCGTTTCCAGGGTGGACATAACGCGGGGCACACGCTGGTGATCGGCGGGCGCAAGCAGATCCTGCGGTTGATTCCGTCCGGCATCCTGCGCGAAGGCGTCAATTGCTACATCGGCAACGGGGTGGTGCTGTCGCCGGCTGCGTTGCTGCAGGAAATCGCCGAACTGGAGGCGGCCGGTGTCAGCGTGCGCTCGCGGCTGAAAATCAGCGACGCGTGTCCCCTGATCCTCGCCTATCACGTGGCGATCGACCAGGCGCGCGAAGTGGCGAAAGGGGCCGAGAAAATCGGCACGACCGGACGCGGCATCGGTCCCGCCTATGAAGACAAGGTCGCACGCCGCGCGATCCGCCTGCAGGACTTGTTCGTCCCCGGGCGCTTCGCGGAAAAATTGCGCGAAGTGCTCGATTTCCACAACTTCGTGCTGGAGCACTACCTGAAGGCAAAGCCGGTGGATTTCCAGAAGACGCACGACGAGACGATGGCGATGCGCGAGCAACTCGCGCCCATGATCGCTGACGTGCCGCGCGCACTCTACGACGCGCACCGCGACGGCAAGAACCTGTTGTTCGAAGGCGCGCAGGGAACCTTGCTCGACATCGATCATGGGACGTATCCGTACGTGACGTCGAGCAACTGCGTCGCGGGCGCGGCGGCGGCGGGGGCGGGCGTCGGACCTCAGATGCTGCATTACGTGCTGGGCATCACCAAGGCTTATACGACACGCGTCGGGTCGGGACCGTTTCCGACCGAGCTCGACGATGATATCGGCGAGCAATTACGCACGCGCGGCAAAGAATTCGGCTCCGTCACCGGACGGCCGCGGCGCTGCGGCTGGTTTGATGCCGCGGCGCTCAAGCGTTCGGTGCAGATCAACGGCGTGTCCGGTCTGTGCATTACCAAACTCGACGTACTCGATGGCGTGGAGGCGTTGCAGGTTGGTGTCGGCTACAACCTCGGCGGCGAGCGCATCGACATCCTGCCTTCCGGCGCCGATGCGTCGGCCAACTGCGAACCGATCTATGAGGAAATTCCGGGATGGACGCAGACTACGGTCGGCATTACGCGTTACGACGATCTGCCGGTCAACGCGCGTCTGTACCTGAAGCGCATCGAACAGGCCTGCGGCGTGCCGGTCGACATGATTTCCACCGGCCCGGATCGCGACGAAACCATCGTGCTGCGCCATCCGTTCAAACCGGTGTAGCGGACACCAGACGAGGGATGTTACGAAATATCTGCTGGGAAATTGAATCTGGTGCCGAGAAGAGGACTCGAACCTCCACAGTGTTGCCACCGCCAGGACCTGAACCTGGTGCGTCTACCAATTCCGCCATCTCGGCACGGAAGGGCGCAAAATGTAAAGAAAAAGCACTGCTTTGTCAACGAAGCGGAGCCTGATTCCAACCGATTGCCTGAATGAAAACCACCAAGAAAACTTCCAAGCCCGCAGGTGGCAAGACCGCTGCCCGGGGTCGCACCGCGGATATTCGCGGGCGTGACCCTTTCCTCGAACGCGAGCGTTCGCGTTATGAACATCCGCTGCCCAGCCGCGAACACATTCTCGACGTCCTGCTGGAGCAGGGCGTGCCGGTGTCGGCGGACGATCTGGCGCAGCTGCTCTCCATCGCAACGCACGAAACCGATACCTTCGAGCGCCGCCTCGGCGCGATGGAACGCGACGGTCAGATCATGCGCAATCGCAAGAATGCGATATGCGTGGTCGACAAGCTGGACCTGATCAAGGGCAGGGTACAGGGGCATCCCGACGGCTTCGGCTTCCTGGTACGAGACGGCGAAGGCGAAGACCTGTTCCTGCATCCTGGCGAAATGTCCAAGGTGTTGCATGGTGACCGCGTAGTTGCCCGCGAGGGCGGCGTCAATGCGCGCGGCCGGCGCGAGGGGCATATCGTCGAAGTCATCGAGCGCGCCAATGTAAAGGTGGTCGGCCGTTTCCTGAACGAGCACGGCATTGGTGTCGTGGCGCCGGAAGATCGCCGCATCAGCCAGGACATTCTGATTCCGGCCGGTGCCAACGGCGGCGCCAAGCCCGGCCAGGTCGTGATCGTCGAAATTATCGAGCAGCCGCAGCGCCACTCCCAACCGGTTGGGCGCATCGTCGAAGTGCTGGGCAACTACGCCGATCCCGGTATGGAAATCGAGATCGCGCTGAGAAAACATGATCTGCCGCATGAATTTTCCGCCGAGGTTGAGAAAGCCTCGAAAAAATTTCCGCCGGGGGTGACCGACAGGGACCTCAAGGGGCGCGAAGACCTGCGCAACCTTCCGCTGGTGACGATCGACGGCGAAACCGCGAAAGATTTCGACGACGCGGTGTACTGCGAGCGACGCGGCAAAGGATTCAAGCTCTGGGTGGCCATCGCCGACGTAAGTCACTATGTCCAGAACGGCGATGTTATCGATCTTGAGGCGCGTGAGCGTGGCAATTCTGTGTATTTCCCGCGCCGCGTGATTCCGATGCTGCCGGAAGTGCTGTCGAACGGCCTGTGCTCGCTCATGCCAAAAGTCGACCGCCTGTGCATGGTGTGCGAGATGGATATCTCGGCGCGTGGCGACATCGCGGTCTACCGTTTCTACTCCGCTGTAATGCATTCGCGCGCCCGGCTGACGTATACCCGAGTCGCACAGGTCATCGAGGATCCGCAAGGGGAGACCGCGCGCGAGCTGAAGGAACTGGTGCCGCATCTGCAGGCGCTGCATGCGCTTTATCTAGGTCTGGTCAAGGCCAGGGCCGTGCGCGGGGCGATCGATTTCGAGACGGTCGAAACGCAGATGTTTTTCGACGATGCGGGCAAGATCGAACGAATCGTTCCCACGCAGCGCAACGACGCCCATCGGCTGATCGAGGAATGCATGCTCGCCGCGAACGTCTGCGCATCGGATTTCCTGTCCAGTCGCGAACATCCCGCGCTGTATCGTGTGCACGAAGGACCGACGCCGGAGAAGCTCACGGCATTGCGCGAGTTCCTGCGTGAATTCGGCCTGCAACTGACAGGCGGCGACGATCCCCAAGCCAAGGACTATGCGCGCCTGCTGGAGAAAATCAAGCCACGGCCGGATGTGCAATTGCTGCAAACGGTGATGCTGCGCTCTTTGCGGCAGGCGGTATACAGTCCGGAAAACGTCGGCCATTTCGGACTGGCTTACGAGGCCTATACGCACTTCACGTCGCCGATCCGGCGCTACCCGGATTTGCTCATCCATCGCGCCATCAAGGCGGCGCTTGCGGGGGCTCGCTATGAGCCGGGCAACTGGCAGCAACTCGGCGTTCATTGCTCCGAAACCGAGCGCCGCGCCGATGAAGCGACGCGCGACGTAGAGGCTTGGCTCAAGTGTTACTACATGCAGGATCGCATCGGCGAGCGCTTTAGCGCCACTGTCAGCGGCGTAACCAGCTTCGGTGTATTCGTCGCGCTGCACGAAGTTTATGTGGAAGGCCTGGTACACATCTCCGAACTGGGCACTGACTATTTCCACTTCGACGCGGCCAAGCATCAGCTGCTGGGGGAACGCACCGGCAAGCGCTTTCGTCTTGGCGACCGCATCCCAGTCAAACTTGTCAGGGTCGACCTGGAAACCGCCAAGATCGATTTCGTGCTCAACGAGGCGGCGAAAGACCCGCAATGAGCGGCAGGCGGGTCGTATACGGGCTGCACGCAGTGACTGCTGCGCTTAAGCGGCGACCGGGGTCGGTCTTCGAAGTGTTCCTGGACGCGGGTCGCGGCGACCCGCGTGCGCGGCGCGTAGCAGACCTTGCCAAAGCAGCGGGTGTGCGTTTGCATGAAACCGATGCCGTTCGGTTGGAGGGATTTGCCAAAGGCGGGCGACACCAGGGAGTCGCGGCTTTCGTAGAAGAGGTGGCGCTCGCCGGTTCGTTGAACGAAGTGTTGGACGACCTTGCCGAGCCCGCGTTTCTGCTGATACTCGACGGGGTTCAGGACCCGCACAATCTGGGCGCCTGTCTGCGCGTGGCCGATGCCATGGGCGTCCACGCCATCGTCGCGCCAAAGGACCGCGCCACGGGCCTGACCCCCACTGTTCACAAGGTTGCCTCGGGCGCTGCGGAAAGCGTGCCCTTCATTCCTGTGACCAATCTGGCCAGGACACTGAGGGAGCTGAAAGATAAGGGCATTTGGGTCGTCGGCACGGCTGATGGGGCGGGTCGAAGCCTGTTCGACGCCAAGCTTTCCGGCCCGCTGGCGCTGGTGTTGGGGTCCGAGGACGAGGGAATGCGCCGGCTCACCCGCGAAACCTGCGACGAGCTCATCTCCATCCCCATGCTTGGGGCAGTTGAGAGCCTGAATGTGTCCGTGGCGGCCGGTATCTGTCTCTACGAGGCTCGCCGCCAGCGGCACGCGGCGGGCGGCCGTTAAGCCTTTGACCGTGCGTCAAAAAGGTTGAGGCGGGCAAGGGTGCGCTGATATAATTTGTAGTTAACCGCGGTCAATCCAGATCGAGGTAATCCACACGCCAGCCAAGTATGGGTGCCCAAAAGGGTCCGGCACAGGCGGAGGCTTAACCCTTACAGGAGAG
>JANXVW010000292.1 GCA_025351455.1 Betaproteobacteria bacterium
GGCGCCGATGTCGATGATGGCCGCGCCCTCCTCGACCAGGCGAGCGGCCTGCGCGATCGCAGCGTCAGGGGACAGGAATTTCCCGCCGTCCGAAAAAGAATCGGGCGTGATGTTCACCACGCCCATGACCAGCGGAAAATCGAGCGGCAGCACGAAGCTGCCGCATCGCAAGGCCGCGCTCAGCTCGGCGCGGGGGCGGTAGCGCCGGCTGCGCCGTCAGTGGAAGGCGGCGGCATGCTGCTGCCCGAGGCAACGGGCACTTTTGGCGCGCGGGGCGGTTTGCCGGCCATGATGTCGTTCAGCTGGTCGGCATCAAGCGTTTCCCACTCCAGGAGCGCAGCAGCCATGATCTCGACCTTGCCGCGGTTCTCCTCGATGAGCCTGCGCGCAAGCGCGTATTGCATGTCAATAATGCGGCGGATTTCCGCATCCACCTGGCGCATCGTTTCTTCCGAAACATTCTTATGCGTGGTGATCGAACGGCCGAGGAACACCTCGCCTTCGTTTTCGCCGTAGACCATGGTCCCCATGCTGTCGGACATGCCCCACTGCGTCACCATCCGCCGCGCGATGTCTGTGGCGCGCTCGAAATCGTTCGATGCCCCAGTCGTCATCTGGTGCATGAAGATCTCCTCGGCTATTCGACCACCGAACAGCACCGCGATTGTATTCAGGAGGCGATCCCGGTCCTGGCTGTAACGGTCCTCCGCCGGCAATTGCATGGTCACGCCAAGAGCGCGACCCCGCGGGATGATCGTCACCTTATGCACCGGGTCGGTCTTGGGAAGAAGTTTGGCGACCACGACGTGCCCAGACTCGTGGTACGCGGTGTTCTTGCGCTCTTCCTCAGGCATCACGAGCGAACGCCGCTCGGCGCCCATCATGATCTTGTCCTTGGCGCGCTCGAAATCCTCCATGTCGACCAGGCGCTTGGTCTTGCGCGCCGCGAAGAGGGCTGCCTCGTTCACCAGGTTGGCGAGGTCGGCCCCCGAAAACCCTGGCGTGCCGCGCGCGATGATGTCGGCCTTGACGTCCGGTGCTATCGGCACCTTGCGCATGTGCACCATCAGGATCTGTTCCCGGCCGCGGATGTCCGGCAGCGGCACGACCACTTGGCGGTCGAAACGGCCTGGGCGCATGAGTGCAGGGTCGAGCACGTCGGGCCGGTTGGTCGCGGCGATCACGATGACGCCCACACCGGTTTCGAATCCATCCATTTCCACCAGCAACTGGTTCAGCGTCTGCTCGCGTTCGTCGTTGCCCCCACCCAGGCCGGCGCCGCGCTGGCGGCCGACCGCGTCGATTTCATCGATGAATACGATGCACGGCGCGTGTTTCTTGGCCTGCTCGAACATGTCGCGCACGCGGGCCGCACCGACGCCGACGAACATTTCAACGAAATCGGAACCGGAGATCGAGAAGAATGGCACCTTGGCTTCGCCGGCGATTGCGCGCGCCAGCAGCGTCTTGCCTGTGCCGGGAGAGCCCACCATCAGCACACCGCGCGGAATGCGCCCGCCGAGTTTCTGGAATTTGCTCGGGTCGCGCAGGAATTCGACCAGTTCAGCAACTTCCTCCTTTGCCTCCTCGCAGCCCGCGACGTCCGCAAACGTAACGGGATTGGTGGATTCGTCGAGCATGCGCGCGCGGCTCTTGCCGAACGAGAAGGCCCCGCCGCGCCCGCCACCCTGCATCTGGCGCATGAAGAAGATCCATACCCCGATCAGCAGCAGCATCGGGAACCAGGATACGAAGATATTCATCAGCAGCGACGGCTCTTCCTCGGGCTTCGCCTCGATGATGACGCCGGCCTTGAGCAGGTCGGACACCAACCACGGATCGGACGGCGAATAGGTGGTGAACTTGGCGCCGTTGCTCTTCACGCCCTTCAGCACACGGCCTTCGATCGTCACTTTAGCGACGTTGCCCTGTTTTACCTCTTCGATGAACTGCGAGTACTCCACCGAGGTGTTCTGTTGCTGGCGCGCGCTGAATTGATTGAAGACCGTCATCAGCACTAGTGCAATGACCAGCCATATCGCTACGTTCTTGATGAGATTGTTCAAGGTTTCTCCTTGCTGCGGCGGCTCTCGAGCCGCCAATCATTGGGGGCCATTCTAAACCGATTCCCGGCCCTACGCGGCTGACGCGCCGCGTGAAGCCGGCTCAGGCCTCCTGCTTTTTGCCTCGCGCCAGCAGGTAGAACTCGCTGGAACGGTCGCGCGATGCCTTGGGCTTGCGCACCGCGACCGACGCAAACGTGCCGGAAAGCGCCTTTCGGTACTCGTCCAGCCCCGCGCCCTGGAAAACTTTGACTAGCAGGTCACCGCCCGGTTTCAGCCGGTTGCGGGCAAATTCATGCGCTAGCTCGGCTAAATGTATGGAACGGGCCGAATCGACCAGCCCCACCCCGCTGATATTGGGCGCCATGTCCGAAACCACAAGATCAATGGAACGATTGCCCGATTGTTCCTCCAGCAGCTTCAGCGTGGCCTCTTCCGAGAAATCGCCGCGGATCGCCACGACGCCGCGCAGCGGCTCCATTTCCAGAAGATCCAGCGCAATGACCTGTCCTTTCGCGCCCACTATCGGTGCGAGTACCTGCGACCAGCCGCCGGGCGCAGCGCCCAGGTCGACCACCGTCATGCCCGCGCGCACCAGCTTGTCCTTTTCGAGAATTTCCAGCAACTTGTAGGCCGAGCGCGAACGATAACCGTCCTGCTTCGCGCGACGCACGTAGACGTCGGTCACATGCTCGTGCATCCATGCCTTGCTGGTCCTCGTTCGCGCCATTAGCCTAAAATGCCCGTTTGAAGGAGATTCACGTGCTGCTGCAACTCTCGCCTGCCGAACGCCGGGCGCTCAAAGCCCGAGCGCATGCCCTCGAACCCACCGTGATGATCGGCAACGGCGGCCTGACGCCGGCGGTGGCCAGTGAAATCGATCGCAACCTGACCGCCCACGAACTCATCAAGGTACGCGTCATGGGCGACGACCGCATTGCCCGCGAGGACATTCTGAAGCGAGTGTGCGATGAACTGGGCGCCGCTCCGGTCCAGCATATCGGCAAGGTTCTGGTCGTCTACAGGCCGAACCCCGAGTCGCCGCCGAAGCCCCGGCCCAGGTCCATGAAGAGAAAAGCCCCCCGCACGCTCAAGCGCACGTTCCAGAACCGCGCCTGACGCCGCAGCGTCCGCGGCCGTGCTGCGCTACGACGACCAACCCAAGCACGCACTCGATCAGGTAGAGCACGCTCGACACTCCATGCCACGCGGAGAAGCGGTTGCGGAAAATACTCTGCATGACTTCCGATGGCAGCGCCTGCTGCTTGAGGCTGGCCATGATCGGCTGCACGCCGAACTGCCCCGCTGCGGCCAACGCCATCATCACCAGCACGGACCAGAATAACAACTGCCCGAACGCCTGGCCGCCGAAGCGCGCCAGCCTGAACAGCAGCAGATAAACGCCGCATCCCAGCCCGATATAGCTGATCGCCGTAAAAAACTGCCCGGCCAACATGCCGGCCTGGGCACGGTCGTTCAGCGTGTGGAACAGCAAAGGCGCCACGATCAGGCCGATAACCCACAGCCCACCCACCCAGAGGGTGACGGCGATCGATTGCAGGGCTTCGGTGATGAATCGCATTGGGTGAGGGGTGAGGGGTGAGGGGTGAGGGGCGATGGGCGATGGGCGATGGGCGATGGGCGATGGGCGATGGGCGATGGGCGATGGGCGATGGGCGATGGGCGATGGGCAA
>JANXVW010000294.1 GCA_025351455.1 Betaproteobacteria bacterium
AAGCACATGGCTCATACCGACTGGATGATCCGCGGTCCCGAGATCGCGTCGTGCAATTGCTCTTATGGTTGCCCCTGCCAATTCAACGCCCTGCCCACCGATGGCACCTGCCGCGCGGCGGTCGGCATACAGATCGAGAAAGGCCATTATGGCAAGGTGAAACTCGACGGCCTGCGCTTGGCCGCCACCGCCGCGTGGCCGGGACCGATCCACATGGGCCATGGCGAAATCCAGCCCATCGTCGACGAGCGCGCCACGCCTGAACAGCGCGAGGCGCTCCTCAAGATCATGTCGGGCCAGGACACCGAGCCGGGTGCCACCTTCTTCCAGGTCTTCGTGTCGATGTGCGACACGGTGCACCCGCCGATGTTCAAGAAGATCGACTTCAAAGCCGACATGAAGTCATGCGACGGTCATGTCAGCGTCCCCGGTGTGGTCGAGGTCAAGACCGAGGCGATCCGCAATCCCGTCACCGGCCAGCCGCACCACGCCAAGGTTTCCCTGCGCCAGGGCTTTGAATATACCGAGGCTGAGTACGCAAGCGGAACCATAAAATCCGCAGGCCCTATCGCGCTCAACACAGCCGGCAAGCATGCGCACATGGCGATGCTCCACATAACCGGGCAAGGCGTCGTCAGGTGAACCAGGGCGGCGGCGCGCTGCCCGATACCCTATTGCAACGCGCCGCGCAGAACGAGCGGCGCGTTGTGCTTGCTGCGCTTGCAATTGTGACGGCATTGGGCCTTTGGGCGACATTTCAGACGGGCGATGCGCTGATGTCGCCTGCTTCGCCCGCGCTGGACACCCTGGCCTATGCCGTGCTGCTCTTCATCATGTGGTGGTCCATGATGCTGGCGATGATGCTGCCCTCGGCAGCGCCCGCGATTCTCACCTACGGCGCGCTCAGCCGGAAGTTTGCCCAGCAAGGCGCAGCAACTGCGCCACTCGCCCTATTCGTCGCGGGGTATGCCGCCATCTGGACCGGCTTCAGCGCCGCCACCGTGGCTCTGCAATTGTCCGTTCACGAGTTCGTGCCCTTGACCGGCATGATGGCGGTGACCAGCACAGCGTTGGGCGCGGCACTGTTGATTGCCGCAGGACTCTACCAACTTTCGCCACTTAAACAGGCCTGCCTGCGCAAGTGTCAGACGCCGCTGATGTTCTTTGCACGGAACTGGCGCAAAGGATACAGAGGCGCCTTGCGTATGGGCCTCTCCCATGGGCTTTATTGCGTCGGCTGTTGCTGGGTGCTGATGGGACTTCTGTTTTACGGCGGCGTCATGGAACTGCGCTGGATCATCGGACTGGCGCTCTACGTGGCTGCGGAAAAGTTGATCCCCGCAAGCACCCGGTTAAGCCGCTTCATGGGAATTTTGCTGATCGGCTGGGGGTTGTGGATCTTCTCGGGCGTCGTCAGCTCCGGCTGATCCTCGCCTTAGACAGTGGTCATGCAAAGGATTGCAGATCCTTGTACGTCGGTTCGATTCCCGCTCGCGCCTCCAACTTAAACTGTGCTGTCATTGTCTCAAGCCACTTCAGGTTTATGTCCGCCTGGTGGCGGAGCAAAGCAGCAGTATTCTGCGTGGAAGGGTAAGATCTATTTTGCAGGCGGCGTCATCGCCAGGTCGATAAGGAGCAACCATGATTGTTAAGCGTGCCGCTCATCGTGAGTGGAAGCCTGCCGGCTACGAAGGTGCCGAGAGAGTTTTATTGCGTGCGACCAGGGAACAAGGACCGACGTATATCGTCCGGCTGAAGGCCGGTGCTCGGGGCTTCCCGCACAAGCATGCGGCGGGCGAGGATTTCCTGGTGCTTTGCGGAAAAGTCCGCCTGGCCGGAGAAGTCCTGGGTCCGGGCGATTACCTGTTTACGGAAACGGGCGAGGAGCATTTCCTGGAAGCGATCGAGGATTCGGTGGTCTACGCCTCCACGCCGAAGCCGGTCTTGATCCTGGAAAAGCTGACGGCAGTTGTCGAGAAAGTCTAGTTGCGGCAGCGGGGCCGTGGGGTTCCGCCGCGTGTGCGTGTTGCAGCAAGACACGCGCGACACCGAAGATCGCTAGCTCACCCGATGGCCACGCTAAGCCTGGTCGCTGCCAAGCGGCGGGCAGGAACAGAACAGGTTGCGGTCGCCCCAGACGTTGTCGACCCGGCCCACGGGTGACCAGTACTTGGCCTTGCGCAATGTCGCCAGCGGATAAGCGGCTTCTTCGCGCGAGTAGGCATGTGGCCAATCGCTCTTGAGCAACGTTTCAGCCGTGTGCGGTGCGTTTTTCAGCGGGTTGTCGGTCTGCGGCCACTGGCCGGCCTCGACCTTGGCGATTTCGGCGCGGATGGCAATCATGGCGTCGCAAAAACGGTCCAGCTCCTCCAGCGATTCGCTCTCAGTGGGTTCGACCATCAGCGTGCCGGCCACCGGGAAGCTCAGTGTCGGCGCGTGGAAGCCGTAGTCGATCAGGCGCTTGGCCACGTCTTCGGCGCTGATGCCTTGGCCTACGCCGCTGATGCCCTCGCCCCCGCCAGTGCTGTCCTTCAAGGGCCTCAGATCAAGGATGCACTCGTGCGCCACACCGCCGCCCTTGATACCGGCGATGTTGCCGCTGTAATGCAACTCGTAGTGGTCAGCCAGGCGCGCGGCAATGTAGTTGGCCGACAGGATCGCGGTCTCGGTCGCCGCCCGTAATCCCTCGGCGCCCATCATGCGCATGTACATCCAACTGATCGGCAGGACCGCGGCATTGCCGAGCGGTGCGGCGCTGATGGCGCCTACCTGCTGGTCTGTTCCCAGGCCCGCGCTGCGATGTGCCGGCAGGAAAGGCACCAGGTCCGCCACCACGCACACCGGGCCGACACCCGGGCCGCCGCCGCCGTGCGGAATGCAAAAGGTCTTGTGCAGGTTCAGGTGGCTCACGTCGCCGCCGAACTCGCCGGGTGCCGCCACACCCACCAGCGCGTTCAGGTTCGCACCATCTATATAGACACGGCCACCATGGCTGTGGACCAACGCGCACAGTTCTTTCACATGCGGGTCGAATACGCCATAGGTGGATGGGTAGGTGATCATCACCGCGCCGAGCCGGGCGCTGTACTGCTCGCACCTGGCCTTCAGGTCCGCCAGATCGACGTTGCCCTCGGCATCGCATTTCGTCACCACCACCTGCATGCCCGCCATGTGTGCACTGGCGGGATTGGTGCCATGGGCCGACTCCGGAATCAGGCAGATGTCGCGTTGCGCATCGCCACGCGCCTCGTGCCAGGCCTTGATGATCAGCAGGCCGGCGTATTCACCTTGCGAGCCGGCGTTGGGCTGCAGGCTGACGCCGCTGTAGCCGGTGGCCTGGCACAGCCCGGCTTCGAGCTGCGCGCGCAACGTGTCGTAGCCGGCCAGTTGATCGCGCGGCGCGAAGGGGTGCAGGTTGGCGAACTCCGGCCAGGTAACCGGGATCATCTCGCTGGTGGCATTGAGCTTCATGGTGCAAGAGCCCAGCGGGATCATCGTGCGGTCCAGCGCGAGGTCCTTGTCGGCCAGACTGCGGATGTAGCGCAGCATGGCGGTTTCGCTGTGGTGGCGGTTGAATATCGGGTGCGTGAGGAAGGCGCTCTCGCGCGCGAGCGACGGCGGGATCAGCGAGGCGATGCCATTTTCGAACCGCTCGAAACCGGGCACGGTCAGGTGACCCGCAAATAACGCCCAGAGTGCCGAGATGTCCTCGCGCGCCGTCGTCTCGTCGAGCGTGATGCCGACGCTCGTTGCCGACGCGCGGCGCAGGTTGTAGCCCGCATCGCGCGCCGCCTGCATCACGGTGTCGGAGTCCGCGCCGGTGTCGATTTGCACCGTGTCGAAGGCGCTCTCATGCGCCAGCGTGCAGCCGAGCTGCCGCAAACCCGACGCCAGCACGGCCGTGTAGCTGGCGACGCGGCGTGCGATTCGCTTCAGGCCCTCAGGGCCATGATAGACCGCGTACATGCTGGCTACCACGGCGGGAAGTACTTGTGCCGTGCAGATGTTGCTGGTGGCTTTCTCGCGGCGGATGTGCTGCTCGCGCGTCTGCAGCGCCAGGCGGTAGGCCGGCGCACCATGCACGTCGACGCTCACGCCCACCAGCCGGCCCGGCAGCGAGCGCTTGAACTCGTCCCGGGTGGCGAGGTACGCCGCATGCGGCCCGCCGTTGCCCATGGGCATGCCGAAGCGCTGCGTATTGCCCACGACGATGTCGGCGCCCATTTCGCCGGGTGGGGTGATCAGCGTCAGTGCCAGCAGGTCGGCGGCGACGATGACCATGCCACCGCGCGCATGCACAGCGTTGCTGATCGACTTCAGGTCGCGCACTACGCCATTGACACCGGGGTACTGCAGCAGCACCGCGAATGCATCGGTGTCACCAGCGGCGTCAGCGGCGCCCGTGACCACGGAAATCCCCAGCGGCTTCGCGCGGGTCTGCACCACTTCGAGCGTTTGCGGCAACACATCGTCGGCAACGAAGAAGGTTATCGATTTGCTCCCGCCTATCCGGATCGCCAGTGTCATGGCTTCGGCGGCCGCCGTGGCCTCGTCGAGCATCGACGCACCGGCGATGGCCATGCCCGTCAGGTCGCACACCATGGTCTGGAAGTTGACCAGCGCTTCCATGCGGCCCTGGGAAATCTCCGCTTGGTAGGGCGTGTAGGCGGTATACCAGGCCGGGTTTTCGAGCACATTGCGCAAGATGACAGCGGGCGTGTGCGTGCCGTGGTAGCCCTGGCCGATGCAGCTCTTGAGTACCTTGTTCTGCGCGGCGATGCGTTTCAGTTCGGCCAACGCCTGTGCCTCGGATAGGACCGCCGGCAACGCCATCGGCTGGCTGCGCGCAATGCTGCGCGGGACGATGGCCTCGATCAGCGCGCGCCTCGATGCGGCACCGATGATCGAAAGCATGCGGCGTTCGTCGTCTGCCTGAACGCCGATGTGGCGGGCAATGAATTCAGCGGCGTTTTCAAGTTCGATGAGCGGCTTGCAGGCGGGCGACAACATGGGCACTTCCAGCGGTGGCATTTTTCGACGCGGCGTGGTCAGGCGTTTTTTACAAGCGTGTCGTAAGCCGGTTCGTCCATCAGTTGTTCGAACTCCGCCATATCGGCCACGTGAACCTTGAACAACCAGCCGTGGCCCATGGGATCGGTGTTGACCAGGGACGGATCCGCGCGCAACGCTTCGTTGACCTCGACGACTTCGCCGCTCACCGGCATGTAAAGGTCCGCAGCCGCCTTCACCGACTCGATCACGCCGGCCACATCCCCTTTCTTGAAACTGCGGCCAACCGCTGGCAGATCGATGAACACCACATCGCCCAACGCATCCTGCGCGTGGTGCGTGATGCCGACGGTGGCGGCCTCACGGTCCGCGATGTTGATCCACTCGTGATCGGGCGTGTACTTGGTCGTCATCAGTTCTCCTTCTGGTTGTCAATGCCATTGGCCTCATCGGCAACGGCGGGTGAAAGTGATGGTGAATGCGGTCGTCAGCCACGGAAATAGCGGTGCGGTGCAAAGGGCAGGGCGCTGACCCGCATGGGCCGGTTCTCGCCGCGCACTTGCGAGTACACCTCGTGATCGGGCAAGGCGTGGTTGGCGGCGAGGTAGGCCATCGCGATCGGGCTGTTGACTGTGGGGCCCAGCGTGCCGCTGGTCACGTGGCCGAGCTTGTGGCCCTGCGCATCGACGATCAACGCTCCTTCACGTACGGGCACACGCTCCAGCCCGAGCAGTCCTACGCGCTTGATGCTGACGCCAATGGCCAACTGCCCGTCGATAATTTTCGCGCCCGGGTAGCCGCCGGCGCGCGCGCCCCCCGCGCGCCGCGCTTTCTGGATCGCCCAGGCCAGGCCCGCTTCCACCGGCGTGGTCACCTCATTGATGTCGTGTCCGTACAGGCACAACCCAGCTTCGAGACGCAATGTATCGCGTGCACCCAGGCCGGCCGGCTGGACCTCGGCCAACGCGAGCAGCGCACGCGCCAGCGCCTCGGCTTGCGAGGCAGGCACGGAAATCTCGAAGCCGTCTTCGCCGGTGTAGCCGGACCGGGTGACGAAACAGTCCGCGCCTGCCAGCGTGGCGCTCATGCCGGTCATGAAGGCGAGTTTGGACAGCGCTGGATTGAGC
Organism: Betaproteobacteria bacterium; assembly: GCA_025351455.1. Classification (GTDB taxonomy): domain Bacteria; phylum Pseudomonadota; class Gammaproteobacteria; order Burkholderiales; family JACQAP01; genus JACQAP01. The sequence goes on from JANXVW010000294.1 coordinate 6,138, forward strand.
CGCGACAACGCCGTGACCGCCTTGGGGCCTTGCAAGGCCAGCAGCGCGTGTTCGGGCAATGGCTGCACCGTGCAGCGGTGGCCGATATGCGTCACCAGATGCTTGATGTCGGCATTCTTGCGGGTCGCATTGACGATGACGAACAGGTCACGCTCGCGCCGCGTGATCATCAGGTCGTCCAGGATCCCGCCGCTGGCATTGGTGAAGAAACCGTAGCGCTGCTTGCCCACCGCCAGATCGACCACATCCATCGGGACCAGTGACTCCAGGGCCTTTGCCGCGTCGGCACCCAGCAAGCGCAACTGCCCCATGTGCGACACATCGAACAGCGCCGCTGATGCGCGGCAATGCCGGTGTTCGGCCAGGATGCCCGCGGGGTAGCTCACCGGCATGTCATAGCCGGCGAACGGCACCATCTTCGCGCCCAGTTCAAAGTGCAAAGCGTGCAGCGGGGTCTTCTGCAGATCGGTGGCGGACATGGCGGTTCCTTGGCAGCGCTTCGCGACCGATGCCTTTGGCCTAGTCCAGCAATCCCACCGCCGACGGTGCATCCTGCGGGCTGGCCGCCAGCTCCTCGAATTCCACTACCTTGTCGATCTCGGTGCCCATCGAAATGTTGGTGATGCGCTCGAGCATGATTTCGATGACGACCGGCACCTTGAGCTCCTTCATCCACTTGTCGGCCTGCTGGATCGCGGGGTCGATCTCTTCCTGCTTCCACACGCGGATCGCCTTGCAGCCCAGGCCCTCGACGACCTTGACGTGGTCCACGCCGTAGCCCTGGACTTGCGGCGAGTTGACGTTGTCGAAGGCAAGCTGCACGCAATAGTCCATCTCGAAACCGCGCTGGGACTGGCGGATCAGTCCGAGGTAGGCGTTGTTCACGACGATGTGCAGATACGGCAGCTTGAACTGCGCACCGACGGCGAGCTCTTCGATCATGAACTGGAAGTCGTAATCGCCGGACAGCGCGACGATCTTGCGCGTCGGATCGGCTGCGCGAACGCCGAGCGCGGCCGGTACCGTCCAGCCCAATGGACCGGCCTGCCCGCAATTGATCCAGTGGCGCGGCTTGTAGACGTGCAGGAACTGCGCCGCGGCGATCTGCGACAAACCGATGGTGCTGACGTAGCAGGCGTCCTGGCCGAATGCATTGTTCATGCACTGATAGACGCGCTGCGGTTTCATCGGCTTGTTTTCGTAATTGGTCTTGCGCAGATATTCGACCGAGCCCTTGCGCGCAGTGCATTGGTCGGCCCAGCTATCGCGATTTTTGAGCTTGCCGGCCGCCTTCCATTCCTGCGCGACCTGCACGAAAAGCTCCAGCGCCGCCTTGGCGTCCGATGCGATGCCATAGTCGGGGCTGAACACGCGCCCGATCTGCGTGGGTTCGATATCGACGTGCACGAACTTGCGGCCCTTCGTATAGACCTCCACCGATCCGGTGTGGCGATTGGCCCAGCGGTTGCCGATGCCGAGCGCGAAGTCCGACGCG
>JANXVW010000301.1 GCA_025351455.1 Betaproteobacteria bacterium
CAAGTGTACTTATTACGGCTGCGAATTCGTTGCGTTGGCGAGATCGATGTCGTCGATACTCGTCACCGAGGATCGGGCATTGTTGAAGGCATTTCCCGATGACGTATTGTCGCTTTCGAACGCCATTGCGTCGCTGCATCGCAGCGCGAACTTTGCGCGACAAATTCCCGCCTAGCCCGCGTTAACGTATCAGCCGAACGTGCGTTGAGTGCCGTAAGCACCCGCGTCAATTGCAATGGATGGGCGTCAGACAACTTACGGAGGAGGGCACGCAATGAGCAAGCTTTCCAGAATTTTTGCGGTTACCCTGGCAACGGCGTTTTCGCTGTCTTCGATGATGGTACGGGCGGCGAGTGAAGCCGATGGTCGAGTCGATGCGTTGTCGGCCCAACAGCACGATGCCGCCGCGCCCGCGCCGTGGCCGGTGCAGGTTGTCGATTCCGGGCGGACCTTCCTGATTTACCAGCCGCAGGTCGACCAATGGAACAACATCCGGCTCGAAGGCCGGTCCGCGGTTTCGGTGCACGACGAAACCGGAAAGCAGAATTTCGGCGTGATTTATTTTTCCGCTCGCACGGAAACTGACCCGGCGAGCCATCTGGTGACGGTCAGCGATCCCGAGATCAGCAGGATCGATTTTCCCGCCGTCGCGGCCGACGGTGGCGATTACCTTTCCGTCCTGCGCGCGCAATTCGCAGGTCGGTCCTGGACCATCGCGCAGGACAGGCTGCAATCCGACATGGAAATCGACCGGCTCGCGCAGCAAACCGCGAAACAGCCGCTGAAGAACGATCCGCCGCGAATTCTCTATAGCGACCGCGCCGCGGTGCTGGTACCCGTCGATGGCAATCCGGTGCTGCGTCCGATCGGCGTGGCCGGGCTTTCCCGCGTCATGAACACCCGCGCGCTACTCCTGCAGGACAAGGCGACTTCACGTTTTTACCTGTTCGTGTCCGACCACTGGATGGAAGCGCAATCCCTCGCGGGTCCGTGGTCGGCTGCGAACCCGATGCCGCAACTCGAGCAGGCGAAGCAGCTTGCGACGCAGCGGGACGACGTTGATTTGCTGCAAGCGGACGCAGCGGACGGCGCGGCGCCGACGGGACCGCTGTCGGTCTTTGTCAGCACAGCGCCGGCCGAGTTGCTGCAGACCGATGGCCCCCCGCAGTACGCGCCAATCGAGCGCACGCAATTGCTCTACGTGACCAATTCGCCCAACAAGTTATTTCTCGACCTGAAGACGCAGAACCACTATGCATTGATCTCCGGCCGTTGGTATCGCACGACTGCGCTGAATCAGGAGCAGTGGACTTACGTGCCGGCTGCAAGCCTTCCCGGTGACTTCGCCATGATTCCCGCCGAGCATCCGACCGAGAGTGTGCGGGCCGCTGTGCCGGGCACGCCGCAGGCGCGCGAAGCGTTAATCGCGAATACCGTGCCGCAGGTGGCGACGGTGGCGCGCAGCGCGGCTCATCTGGAAATTACCTACGACGGCAGTCCGGTGTTCCAGCTGATCGAAGGCTCGGCCTTGCAGAACGCAGTCAACTCGCCCGTGCCCGTGATTCGTGTCAGCGAAGAAACTTTTTACGCGCTCGACAATGGCGTCTGGTTCGTTGCCTCTTCGCCCTTCGGCCCGTGGACGGTGACGAGTCATGTGCCATCGGCGATCTATTCCATTCCTCGCAGTTCCCCCCTTTACTACGTGACGTACGTGCGCGTCTACGATGCGACTCCCGAGGTGGTTTATGTCGGCTACACGCCGGGCTACGTCGGTTCCTATGTGTCGAGTGATTACGTCGTCGTTTATGGGACCGGATGGCCGTATCGACCCTGGATCGGGAACGTCTGGTATGGCGCGCCGGTTACCTGGGGTTTCGGCTTCAGCTTCTTCACCAGTTGGTGGGAGCCGTATCCGTGGTACTCGTGGCACAGGGTCGCCTGGGCGCCGCCGCCCCCGTGTTTCCATCCATGGTGGGGACCGTGGCATGCGCCGGTCTACGGATACGCGCAGCCGGGTTTCGTCGCGGGCGGCGTAAATGCCTTCGCTCCAGGGCCGAGGTTGCATAACGTCGGCCGCATCTACGATCGATGGGATAGCAGGAGCGTCGTCTGGAACGGACCGAATCAGCAGCGGCCGGTAGCGTTTCCCCTGTCGCGCTCGTCTCCGGGCCACCGTTTCGCGGCGGATTCCGATGACCGCCGGCGCCGGCTTGGCGAGGACGGCCATCAGGACCGGGACCGACAGGATGCGCAAATCCGCGGCCATGTCGCCAATTCACCGATTGCGCAGCTGCCGCGCGCTGTTCAATCACCGCCTGGTGTTCAGACACTCCCTGCTGTTCAAACGCCCTGGCGTCGTCCGCCGCTTGCGCGTCAGGATGATCGTGGCCGAGTGCACGCCGCGCAACCGCGTGTTCAATCTCCATCGTTCGCGGGAAACGAACGAAGACCAATGGATAACAGACCGTTCCCGCCACGAGAACGTGTTTTGGATCAGCGGCAGAGTAACGATGCCGTGCCGCACGCGAGAATGGATGGACGAAGCAGCGAGCGTTCGCGCGCAAACGTGCAACAGAATCGACCGGCGCAGGCGTTGCCTCAGGTGCAATCGCCGCAGCGCATTCCTCCGGTCGCGGCCAATTCCGGTCACGGCGTGGAGCGAAGCTTCGATCGGCCGCAATCTCGCGGCAACGAAGGGCACGGGCAGTCGAATTCAGGTGGAGGACAAGGCCGGCGGCACGGCGGCGAGGATCATCGCTGAACTCTAAAATTGGCGATACGCACGAAGGCCATGCAAAGAAGGCGCCGTGAGGCGCCTTCTTTGCATGGAGGAAACCGCAATACTTTCCGTTGTCACTTTCTGCAATTCAATCCCGGCGGTCGCGAAGTTCGCGCCGGATGATCTTGCCGGTCGTGGTCAGTGGCAGCGAATCGATGTAGCGCACCTGGCGCGGATATTCGTGCGCGGCAAGGCGTGTGCGCACATGGTCCTGCAGTTCGCGCGTGAGCCTGTCGCTTGCCGCGAATCCGTCATTGAGCACCACGTAGGCCTTCACAATCTCGGTGCGTTCTGGATCCGGGGCGCCGACCACGGCAGCCATTCTCACCGCGGGATGGCCCAGCAGGCAGTCCTCGATCGCGCCCGGCCCGATGCGATACCCCGCGCTGGTGATCACGTCGTCGTTGCGGCCGACAAATGTCACGTACCCGTCTTCATCCATTTTTCCCGTATCGCCGGTAATCAGCCAGTCGCCGATGAATTTTTCGCGCGTTGCCTCGGGTTTGTTCCAGTAACCGAGGAAGGTCACCGGGTCGGGGCTGCGCACGGCGATGTTGCCGATGGTTCCGCGGGGCATTTCGGCGCCGTTGTCGTCGACGATGGAAACATCATGTCCAGGCGCCGCCTTGCCAATGGCGCCCGGCCTGACCGGGAATAGCGCATCGCAGGACGACAGGGTCATGTTGCATTCTGTCTGTCCATAGAATTCGTTGATGGTCACGCCGAAGGTGTCGCGCGCCCATTGCAGCAATTCGGGACCGAGCGATTCTCCGCCGCTGGCCAGCGAGCGCAGGTTCAGTTTCCATCGCGCCGCCGGATTGGCCACATTGCGCATCAGCTTCAGTCCGGTCGGCGGAATGAAGGCGTTGCGCACCTGGTGTCGCGCCATCAGGTCGAAGGCTGCCTCCGGGTCGAATTTCTCGAAGCGTCGCGCGACTACCGGCACGCCGAGTTGCCAGGCCGCGAACAGCACGTCGATCAGGCCGCCGATCCAGGCCCAGTCGGCGGGCGTCCAGATGAGATCGCCTTCGATCCCGAGGAAATCATGCGACATCTCGACGCCGGGCATGTGGCCCAGCACGGTGCGATGTGCATGCAACGCGCCTTTGGGATGGCCGGTCGTGCCCGATGTGTAAATGATCAGTGCGGGATCGTCGGCGCGGGTCTGGCGCGGCGTGAAGTCGTCACCCTGTTTTGCCAGCGACGCATGAAAATCTTCCGACCCTGCCGGCGCGCCGTCGATGCAGAAAATCGTTTGGAGATCCGGCAGCGCGTCGCGGATCTGCACAATTTTTTCCATGCTGGCCGCGTTGGTGACCAGCGCCTTGATACCGGCGTCGGTCAGCCGGTAGCGCAGGGCGTCGATGCCGAACAGCGTGAACAAGGGCACGGCGATCGCGCCGATCTTGTAGGTCGCGAGATGGGTTATCGCCGTTTCCGGTTCCTGTGGCAGGAGGATGCCCACACGGTCGCCGGCTTTCACGCCGCGGTAAGCCAGCAGATTCGCCGTCTGGTTCGACAGTCGGCGCAAGTCGGCGAAAGTGTAGCGGGTGACAGTGCCGTCGCGATGCTCATGGATCAGCGCGAGCCGCGAGGCATCCGCCGCCCATTTGTCGCAAAGGTCGACGCCTATGTTGTAGAAAGGCGGGATCTGCCAGGCAAATTGCCGGCGGACGGCCTCGTAGCTGTCGAGCCGGGGGAGCATGTGCGGATACGGCGGGTTACGGCAGGACCTTGACCTGCTTCACGAACTCCAGGGTATAGGCCTTTTTGTAATCGACATCGGGCTTGACCAGTTTCGAATCGCGCATGACTTCGAAGGTCTGTTTCCAGCGCGAATTGGTCATGGTGAACAGGCCGAGTGTCTTCGCGTCGCCGCCTTCGACGATGCCGTATTCCTTGAGCTTCGCGACGCTGAACGCGAGTTGCTCGTCGTCCATCTGCGGATTCTCTTTCTTGATGAGCGCATTGCCTGGCGCCGGGTTCTTCAGGTAGCTCTTCCAGCCGAGCGCGGAGGCTTCAATGAAGCGTTTCACGACGTCCGGCCGGTTCTTGGCCGTCTTGGTCAACGTGACTACGGTTTGCGCGTAAGGCGGATAGCCGTACCGGGCGAGATGGAAAATGACCGGCTTCACGCCGCCTTTCTCGATCGCGTAAGGTTCGGAGGTGATGTAGCCCTGTTGCGCGATGTTTTTGTCGACCAGGAATGGCTGCACGGAATAGGCGTATGGCTTCTTCTGCGCCTCCGTGAAGCCGTATTTCGCTTTGAGCCACGGCCAATAAGTCGTCTCGCTGGCCTGGCCGATCAGCAGCGTGCGGGTTTTCAGGTCTTCGATCTTCTTCACGTCCGGGTGCGCGATCAGCCCCACCGGCTCGCTCTGGAAATTCGCGGCAACGGTGATGACCGGCAGGCCCTGCTCGACCGCGCTGATCGTCGCGTTGTCATAGCCCATGACGAAATCGGCTTTTTCCGCAAGCAGCAACTGGTACACGTTGACCTGCGGCCCGCCCATGCCGATGTGGACATCGAGGCCGTACTTTTCATAGATGCCCTCAGCGATGGCCTGATAGTAGCCGCCATGCTCGGCTTCGGCGAACCAGTTGGTCAGGAAGACGACCTTGTCGAGCGCCTGGGCGGCACCAGCGGCGCACAACAGCAGGGCAAGGGACAGACGGACGTGGTTTTTCATTGCTTTGGACTCCGGCGCTCAGAAGTGCGGAGTTTACGCCTGCAGGACCAAATATTCACCACAGGACTTTTCACCACAGAGGCTCAGAGGGCGCAGAGAAAAAACGATTCAGGGTGGGGAACAGGAGTGGTCTTTCGAGGGACTTTGTCGGTGTCTTCGCGAATCATCATCGCTACCGGAACATTCCAATGCCACTGTTTCCCCGTGTTGTCTTTCCTCTGTGTTCTCCGTGTCTGTGGTGAGCGCCTTTATCTGGATTGAAAACTACAGCCGGTTCAGTTCGCGCGCACCTCGTCCGTCCAGACCTTGAAGCTCGCCAATGTGTTCGGGCCGAACGCATTGCTGATGGCGACGTCGGACGCGTCGCGGCCCCGTGCAATGAGTACCCTGCCGATGCGCGGCGTATTGTTACGGGCATCGAACGTGTACCAGCGGCCGTCGAGGAAGGCCTCGAACCAGGCGGCGAAATCCATTACGCCGTACGGCGGCGGCATGCCGATGTCGCCCAGGTAACCGGTGCAATAACGTGCGGGGATGTTCATGCATCGGCAGAAGGCAACCGCGAGATGGGCATAGTCGCGGCAAACGCCAGTCTTGTCGTGAAAGGCTTCCAGCGCCGTGCGGGTCATACGCGCGTGCTCATAGCCGAAAGTGATATGGCGATGCACGAAGTCGCAGATCGCCTGGACGCGGGCCCATCCGGTCGGCGTCTGCCCGAACAGGATCCACGCCGTCTCGGACAGCCGGTCGGTTTCGCAATAGCGGCTGCCCAGCAGGAACAGAAGTGCTTCTTCGGGCAGGTCGGGCACCGGCACCTGTTGCGCCTGCGGAACGATGACGTCGGTGGCTCCGCTATCGTTTACCAGCGCGTTGGCAGTGATGGTCATGCGGCCTTGCGGCGCAACGATACGGCTGCACCAGTTGCCGAAGCTGTCGCGGTAGGCGGCCATCCGCAGCGGCGGATCGAACACCAGGTCGTCGCGGCCGACGAGATCGGACACACGTGTGAAGTGCACGTTGACATTGAATATCATCGGGGTGGGCTGCGGGCAGTCGTACACCATTTCGAAGCCGACGCGAATTTGCATGGTTAGTGTCCCTTGGATCGTTGATTAATTGGGGCAGACAACGCGCCATCGCAGGCCACGCGCAATGAATCGATCAGTACGCCACGCAGTGCTTTCCAGCGCCGGCCCGCCGCGAAGACGATGCCCTGATTGATCTCCAGTTCAATGCCGACGTAAGCACCGGGCGGGTAGCGCCGGCGCAAATGGGAAGTGAGTCCGTCGCCCTTGCCCGCGTAGGGGTAATTGCGGCGCACCCGGAGTCCGGGTGCCAACGCCGCGAGCGAGGCCTTCCAGCGCGCGCACAGCCTGACCTCTCCTGAACGAGCGGGGTGATAAAGCAATCCCACATCGGCCGTGCGCACCTTGCCATCGAGTTCCGGCGTGAAACTGTGCGACGAAATGTGAATCACGCGCCGGCCACGCGCTACGGATTGGCCGACGAGGAGTTCGACCTGGTCACGATACGGCCGATAGTGCAGTTCGACGATTTTTGTACGCAACGTCGCCGGCAAGCTGCGCGTGGCCGCCGAGAACAGCCGCGGATGGCCGATGGAGCGATTGAGGTCGACAACCAAACGGCTGATGGAGGAGGTCACAAACGGTGCGTTGAACGCTGCGGCCAGCGACCTGGCCATTAACAGTGCGCCGGGATCGTAGCCGCGGTGGGACTCCAGCAATGCGCGCTGTCCCCGAAACAGCCCGCGCCAGGGCCGGGGGATCTGGTTGCCAGCGTGTTCGCAAGTGATGAGATAGGAATCGATCGGCGAGGCCATTTACCAGGCAATCTCGGGCAGCTGGCGAAACGCCTGCCGCAATCCCTCGCTCCACTCGCGGCTGATTGCGCTGAAGTAGGCGTCGCCGTCGTCGAACCGGCGCCGCTTTCGCACCTCGAAGCTGTCGCGCTCGTAGCAGATCAGGTCGATGGGCATGCCCACCGAGAGGTTGCTGCGCATGGTCGAATCGAAGGACACCAGTACGCATTTCGCGGCATCCGCGATCGGCGTGGAGCGCGAGATGACGCGTTCGATGATCGGCTTGCCGTACTTGGTTTCCCCGGTCTGGAAATAAGGCGTTTCGATTCCCGCTTCGATGAAATTACCTTCGGCGTAGATGCGGAACAACCGCAATCCCTCGCCCGCGATCTGCCCGCCCACGATGAATGAGGCATTGAAGGTGATGTCGCTTTCCTTCAGATATTCGCCGTCGCGCTTTTCGACGTCGCGCATCGCGTCCGCGACCAGCATCGCGACATCGAACATGGTCCGCGCACCCAGGAGGTTGGGCTTCGCATCGCCGGCGGCGCAGCGCTTGTTCAGCGTGCCGATGACTGCCTGCGTTCCCGCGAGGTTGCCGGAGCTCAGCAGGATGATGACGCGGTCGCCGCTGCGCTCGAACACCGTCATCTTGCAGAACTTGGCGAAGTTGTCGACCCCGGCGTTGGTGCGGGAGTCGGACGCGAAAATCATTCCGTTGTCGAGCAATACGCCTACACAGTAAGTCATGAGTCGTGCGCTGTGCCCAACCGACACCCCTTCTTGACGACATCAGAATGCGTTTTCCCGTCGCAAACGCTGCCTGTTCGCGCTGCGAATTCGATTCTGCCCTGGATTTGAGCGTTTCCTGCGGTTCGGCGTGAGGCACAACGGTATTCTGTTCTACCCTTATTCCCGATTGAGCACCATGCGTTATCGCACATAGTGATCATAGACAGAGGGTTCTTTGGGCGTCAGGTGACAGGTTTTTTCTTCCTTCGCAAACGGCCGGCGAGCGCGCGGATTTTGTTCAACCAGCGCCTGGCCCAGAGAAATTCTGTTGCAAGGATGGATAGGCCGACGGGAATGACGATGAACGCCGGGCCCGGCAGGAAGATGAGGGCAATTCCGATAAGAGTGACGGTACCGCCGATGACCGCAACGACAATCTTTTTGGCCGTGCGGAGCCTGGGGACGTCCATGAATCCCGCATGCCGCATGCGTTTGAAGCTCGACATCGATTTCGCCCGGCGTCAATACCGTTTGAAGCGCCCGGTGCTAAAAGGTTCGGCCTCAGGCCTCGCCGATGTCCTCATCCCACACGTCCGGATGGGCCTTGATGAACGTCGTCAGCATTTCCACGCAATCCGGCGAGTCCAGATCCACGACTTCGATGCCGCGTTCGCGCAGCCAGTCGATGCCGCCGCGAAAGGTCCGCGATTCTCCGACGATGACCTTGCCGATCTGGAATTGGACCACGAGCCCGCTGCAATACCAGCACGGCGCCAGGGTTGTGACCATGATGATGTCCCGGTACCGTCGCTGCCGGCCCGCCTTGCGGAAGGCGTCGGTCTCGCCGTGCACCGAGGGATCGTTTTCCTGGACGCGGCGGTTGTGACCCCGGCCGAGGACTTTCCCGGTTTTGTCGAACAGCGCCGCCCCGATCGGGATGCCGCCTTCGGACAAGCCGGTCCGGGCTTCCTCGATGGCGATCTTCAGCATGGCGTGGTGATCAATCTTCTCGTTCATGTGCATCCCAACTCATGTTTATGGATTCATGCGATCGGATCCCGGTCTCACGATCTTCGCATTGAATGCGGTTCCTTGCGAAATGGCAAAGAGCTTCACGATCGGTGTATAGACGGAAGCGGCCCCGGCAGCGCGATCTCCGCTTGCGCCTGCAGGCGCTTCTCGTGCCGACGCAGGAACAGGAACATCGCCGCCACCGCGACAAGGACCACCGCGAACAATGCGATGCCCATCGGGCCGAGAAGGTTCGGGATTATGTCTCCGACGAGGTATCCGCCGAGACCATAGACCGTTGCCCAGGTGATGCCGCCTGAGGCGTTTGCCGTCAGGAACCGGCGCCAGTCCATGCAATTGATGCCGGCGAGCAGCGCGCCGAACGTGCGTATTTCCGCCACAAACCGTCCGAGAAATACGATCCGGCCGCCATACCGCAGAAACAGATACTGCCCGAGCTTGATTCTCGGTGCGGTTAGCCGGAGGTATCGGCCGTACCGGACCAGCAGCGGATAGCCGAGTTTGCGTCCAATCCAGTAACCGATATTGTCGCCCAGGATGGCGCCAGCGGAAGCCGCCGCAATCACATTTGCGATGTGCGGTTGTCCGCTCTTTGCGGCATAAATTGCGATGGCGACGAGCAGGGTCTCGCCTGGAAGCGGGACGCCCATGCTTTCCAGAGTGACGATCACCAGCACGGCCCAGCAGCCGTACGTCGAGATCAGATCCGGCAGGTTACTCAGGAACATCAGGCTTGGCTCAGGGCCGGGTTTGGTAATTCCGTTGGACAGTCAAGTCGGGCGGGCAGCATCGAAAGTTGCTTTTGTCCAATCGCAGCAACGTCGTATGCATGGCGCAGCCCGGGCGTGCCCGCAAATTTTTACCCATGCCGCCTCCCCAACAGGTATCTTCTGCACTCTGAATGTCGCGGGCACGTTGACCAAGGTGGCAAATCGTTGGCGAAAATAACAATCTCCGGAACGCGGTAGTGACCACATTCTACGATTTCGTCTCCGCGTCATTGCGCGGATTTTACGACCGGCGTATTGCCACTCCGCCGATCCTGGATTGCGACCGTTATTTTCCCGACCATGTTGTCTTCACGCAAAACTGGAAAAAGATTCAGGACGAATGCCTGCAGTTGATGCGGGACATGGGTGCCATCCCGCATTTCCACGAAGTCATGCCGGAACAGAAACCGCTCTCCGAGTTCGGTGCGAAGTACTGGCGCCTGCTGGTCCTGCGGGCCTACGGCATCGATCATCCAGGCAATCAGGCTAAATGCCCGTTCACGGCTTCCCTGTTCCGCCAGAACAAGGCCATTCAATCCGTGGCGATCTCGTTCCTCGAAGGCAAGAAACACATACCCATTCATCGCGGTCCGTTCCGTGGCGTCTTGCGTTTTCACCTGGGGCTCGTCATCCCGCGCCACGCCGACGGGACTTCGACGAATCGCCTGGCGGTCAATGGACAGGTCCATGAACTGACCGAAGGCCAAGGGCTGCTTTGGGATGACACTTACCTGCATGAGGCATGGAACGATAGTGAGTCCGTCAGGGCTGTGTTGCTGATCGACATCGTCAGGCCGGACATGCCGCGATCGCTGACTGCGCTGAACAACATGATCATTTTTCTGCTGCGGCTCTGGATTGCGCTCAAGTACCCGAAAAGCTGGAAGCTGCCGTCAAATTTCTTTCGCAGATTCTGAAGACGCCGATCGAGAACCGCCTCGGCCGTGCCGCCACGCCAATTCACTTCTCCTGAGGCAACTCGCTTTCATGCCAGCGGTGCAAGGCCAGTCTTGACAGCCAGCTGACCACCAGGAACAGCGCAATTCCCGTGACCGTAATCAGGAGCAGCGCGGCGAACAGCCTCGGGATTTTCAGTTGCAGGCCGGCTTGCAATATCTGGTACGCAAGACCCGAACGCGTGCCGCCTGTCCCGGCGACAAATTCCGCGACGACGGCGCCGATCAGGGCCAGCGCGGTCGCTACGCGCAACCCGGCAAAAAAATAAGGCGCGGCGCTGGGGATGCGCAGGCGCACCAGGACCTGCGTTCGCGATGCGCCGTAGAGGCGGAACAGGTCGACCAGCCCGGTATCCACGCTGCGCAGGCCCACGGTCGTGTTCGCGATTACGGGGAATATCGACGCCACCGTCGCGCAAATGACCAGAGCATCGAATGGATCGTCGACCCAGATGATGATCAGCGGCGCGATCGCGACGAGCGGCGTGACTTGCAGGATCACCGCATAGGGCAACAGCGCGGCTTCGAGCAGGCGGCTTTGTACGAACAGCACGGACAGCAGGGAGCCAAGCAGCACCGCGAGCAGGAGCGCGGAGCCGGTGACCCGCAACGTAATCAGCAACGAGTGAAACAGCGGGTTCCAATCGCGCAGCAGCGTTTCCAATACGAGCAGCGGGCCGGGCAAGATATACGACGGAATCTGGTTGATCGCGACGATGGCGTGCCATGCCGCCAGGAAGACCAGGCCCATCGCGATCGGCGCGGCAATGCTCACCCAGCTACGGCTGTTCATTCGGCCTCCGACATCACGGCACCCAACATCTCCGACAACTGCGCACTGTGGGTGGCGAACTTGACCGTACCGCGGAAGGAATCCCTGCGTGGCCGGGGGGCGTCAATGTTGACTTCGGCGTGGACGCGGCCGGGGCGGGGCGACATCACCAGCACGCGCGAGGACAGGAACACGGCTTCGTAGATGCTGTGGGTGACGAACAGCACAGTAAGATTCTCGCGCGCGCTCAACTCGGAAAACTCCCGGTCCAGGCGATTGCGCGTGATCTCGTCGAGCGCGCCGAAAGGCTCGTCCATCAGTAACAGCCGCGGTTCCGTGGCCAGTGCGCGCGCGATCGATACCCGCATCTGCATGCCGCCGGAGAGTTCGCGTGGAAACGACCGCGCGAATTCCTGCAAGCCGACCAGCTCGAGCGCATGGCGCGTCTTCTCATCCGCGTCGGAGCGGGGCATGCCAGCCAGGTCAAGCGGCAGCCGGACATTCGCCTGCACGCTAGCCCAGGGCATCAAGGTCGGCGACTGGAAAACGTAAGCAAGCCTTGGCGGCGAAAAGCCTTCCGACAACACGATGCTGCCGGCGGTAGAGGGGGACAAGCCCGCGATCAATCGCAACAGCGTGCTCTTGCCGCAGCCGGACGGCCCGACGATGGTGACGAATTCGCCCTGGCGCACCGTCAGGGCGATCGGTTCGAGCGCTCGGACGCCATTCGGGTAGGTCTTGCTGGCGCCGCGGATGTCGATAGCGGCGGGGGGGGTGTCGGGTGAAGTCACGCTGCGATTCTAGCAGCGCCGCTGAGCGTCTATTTCGTTAACTAAATCTGAACCGCAAAGACGTGAAGGCGCAAAGGGAACGCAAAGGAATGCAAGGGGCATGGGATAGATATCGGGCAGTGCTTGCATCTGGCCGGTTCGCGAGTCGTCCAGTATTGGGCATATCTGGCGCTATCAGGGACGAGTTCTGACTGTCCAATTCCTGCGCTGACGCCAATTTTCCAACTCGAATCCTTCGTTGTTTTCCTGGGCGTTCCCTTTGCGCCTTCGCGCCTTTGCGGTTAGCGCCGGCTTTATTTGCGAGAGTCGATCGCAGGAAACGCCTCGGCAACGGACTCGACCTGACCGGCCCGAGGCGCGCTGTAGCCGGGCAGGCCGGCAATGAGATCGAGGAAGGCCTGGCCGCGGATCAATTCGATCAGTTCTTTCGATTCCGGCAGGGCGAGCGACTCGGCACGGCAGATCAGGAAATAACGCTCCTTGGCCATCGGCAGGAAATCGAGTGCGAACTGGCGTGCGGCCGGCTCCACGCCGAAACCCGCATCGGCCATGCCGCTGGCGACATAGGCTGCGATGGCGGCGTGGGTGAATTCTTCGGTCTGGTAACCGTCGAGGCGCTGGAGGTCGATGCCGGCTTCCTCGAGCAACTGGTCAATCAGCAGGCGCGTGCCGGAACCGCGCTGGCGATTGATGAAAACCACCCCTGGACGGCCCAAGTCGGCAAAATTGCGGATGTTCTTGGGATTGCCCTTGGCGAGGAACAAACCCTGGGTGCGGGTAACGAGGTGAATCAATTTCTGCTCCGGGAGCAGCCATTTCGCATATTGGGTGAGCGCCCGCTCTCCCAATTTGCCCTCCGGCACATGGAAGCCGCCGAATTCGCATGCGCCCCGCGCAACGGAAGCCAGCGATTCCTGGGTGCCCAGATAACGCAGGTCGAGCTGGATCTGGGAATGCGCCTGAAGCAATTCCGGCAGCTTGGCCACCGCGAAACCATGGCTGGCGTGGATGCGCAGGGTGGAGCGCGCCTTGGTGACCAGCTTGCTGATCTCCAGGTTGAGCTCGGAGGCCAGGCTTTCCAGTTGCGGGGCGAGGCGGGCATTGATGCGCTGCTCCGCCCACAGCAGCTTTTCTCCCAAAGGCGTCAGGGTCGTGCCTCGGCCGCGCTCAAGATTGACCAGGGGACTGCCGAAAAACTCGGACCAGCGGCCGATCAGGT
>JANXVW010000007.1 GCA_025351455.1 Betaproteobacteria bacterium
AAATAAACTTCTAAAGAAAACCGGGGAAACATCAGGGGCAGGGGTGAGGTGGGTGGGTGGGTTGGGTCGGTCAGCGGTTGAATCCATTCACCAGTCCAGGCCGTAAATCCATTCGAGCGGTCCTTCCGGCGATGGAGCCGGGAGGGTTACAGCTCACGCGGCTCCGGAATTCGGTCCGCGCAAGAGCCTCCGGGACGATTGGCCGAGCCTACCGTCCCGGTCCAAACCGAAACTACTGATAGAGGAGTCAATACAATGAACGTCAATCGCAAAATGGTCAGCGCAGCACTCGCAACAACAGCCGCCGCGCTGTTCGCCACTTCCGCTGTAGTCGTCAGCTCGGCCAACGCCGCTGACGATGTGATGGTCAAGTGTTACGGCGCGAACGCCTGCAAGGGCCACAGCGAGTGCAAGACATCGATGAACGGCTGTAAAGGCAAGAACGCCTGCAAGGGCAAGGGCTTCGAGCAAATGACGGAAAAAGCCTGTATCGAAAAAGTCGGCCGCAGCTAAGCCGGACCTCGCAGGATAAAAGGACGCCTTCGGGCGTCCTTTTTTATTTGCCTCATGCGATTTTCATGTCTGCCAAGGGCTTCACAGCACCGGGTAGCCGGACAGGGTCAATATTGTCGGACTTGCACGATCCATTCTCGCGGGGGGCGTCCATTACGGCCACCGGTTCACCTGGCGCGAATGGAACGTCCGAAGACCGCGCACTGACAAAAGCGGCGGGAAAGAGGGGGGGGGAGATGCTCGCACATCTTCCGATGCCATTACACAACACAGCGGCGGCGCTATACTCCACCGTATCAGTGACCTGCATCCCATAAAAAACCATTTAACGGAGGCCGTAATGGGTAACATGACCGAACAACGCGCCACCTTCAGTTCGATGAAGGAAAGCAGCAAGGCGGACTGGGACATCATCTCCGCCCGCCACCGGCCTTTTGCCGCCGCGCTTTCCGACCGTGTCATTGGCCATTTGAAATTGCTAGGCGGGGATACCGGCGGCTTTGCCGTCGATCGCCTGCAGCATTCCCTGCTGACCGCGACCCTGGCGCACAAGGGCGGCGAAGACGAGGAATATGTCGCCTGCGCGTTGCTGCACGACATCGGCGACACGCTGGGCTCCTGGAACCATCCCGACGTTTCCGCCGCCATCCTGAAGCCCTTTGTGTCCGAGGCCAACCACTGGATGGTCGAGAAGCACGGGATTTTCCAGGGCTACTTCTTCTTCAAGCACATCGGCCTGGATGCGAACATGCGCGAGCAGTTCCGCGGGCATGAGCATTTTGAACGCACGGCGCGGTTCTGCGAGATCTACGACAACCCCGCGTTCAACCCGAAGATGGAATGCGCGCCGCTGGAATTTTTCGAGCCAATGCTGCGGCGCGTGTTCGCGGCACCGAAGAATTCGATTTATAAAGACGCGTGCCACACCTGAAGGCGAGTGACGCAGGAGCGAGGCGCTAGGCACGAGGCACGAAGGGGGAAGCATTAGAACCTCGCGCCTCGTGCCAAGCGCCTCACACCTCCCTTATCGCCCTGCCGAGCCGATGGCGTCCGCGGTCGGCAGGTCCGCAACATTCCAGTCGCCTCCCATCGCTTTGATAAGGCGAACGCTGGCCATCATGCGCCGGCGTGAGATGTCCACCGCGGCCCGTTCGTTCGTCAACGCGAAAGTCTGCGCGACCACGACTTCGAGATAGCTCGCTGCGCCGGCTTCATAACGGTTCGTGGTCTGGGCGACCGCACGCCGCGATGCGGTCACGGCCGCAGCTTCGATCTTGGCTTCTTCGGCGAGGATGGCGAGTTCGGCGAGATTGTCTTCCACGTCCTGGAATGCGCTCAGCACGGTCTGCCGGTACGCGGCGACGGTGCCGTCATATGCCGCCTGCGCCTGGTCCGATACCGCCCTGCGCCGGCTGCCGTCGAACAGAGTCAGCGCAGCCGCCGGCCCGACCGACCAGAACCGGCTGGGCCAGTCGAGCCAGTTGGAAGCCTTGGAACTTGCGAAGCCCGCGCTCGCGCCGATCGAAACAGTCGGATAGAACGCCGCCTTGGCGACGCCGATCTGCGCGTTGGCCGATGCCATCTGCCGTTCCGCGGAAGCGACGTCGGGACGCCGCTCAAGCAACGCCGAGGGCATGACGAGCGGGACGTCCGGCGGCAGGGTGTCGAGCCCGGCCTGCGGCATCGAAAATTCAGATGGCGTCTTGCCGATCAGCACGGCGATCGCGTGTTCGAGTTGGGCGCGGCGGACGCGTAAGTCAACCGCCTGCGCCTCCGCGGTCTTGAGCTGCGTCTCCGCCTGCGCCACATCGGCGTCGGATGCAATGCCGCCTTCGTGGCGGTTGGTGATCAACTCGAGCGCCTTGCGATAAGAGACAAGCGTGCGGTCGAGCAGCAGGCGTTCGCTGTCGATGCCGCGCAGCAGGAAGTAATTTACCGCAAGGTCGGCCTGCAGGCTGAGCTTGATGGTTTCGAGGTCCGCAGCAAAAGCCTGTGCACTCGCCTCGCTGGATTCCACCGCGCGCCGCACGCGTCCCCAGATGTCAAGCTCCCAGGATACGTCCAGCGGCAACCGGAAGGAATTGGCCGGCCCGACATTCGAGGGCGTATTGCCGAAGGTGCTGGCGGAATTGCGGAAGCGGCTCACCGATGCACCGGCCGTTACCGTCGGCAGGTAGTTGCCGCGCGCGCCCTCGACCAGCGCCCGCGCTTGTGCGTAACGTGACTGCGCAACCTTCAAGTCCTGGTTGGAACTGGTGACTACATCCTGCAGCGCATTCAACAGCGCATCGTCATACACCGCCCACCAATTGCCGCGGCTGGCGCGATCGCCTGGCTGCGCAATTTTCCATGCCGTGCCGTCCGCAGCGGCTTCCTTGTAATGGGCCGGCACCGACGCCGCGGGTTTCACGTAATCGGGACCGACCGTGCAGGCCGCCAAGGCGGCGCAGGCTGACACGATGAGGGCCACGAGCGAAAGCGCGGAAGCGTGCGCGTTGCGCATTGCCTAGCTCTTTTTCGCGGGAGCCGCGGGACTCGCAGCGGGCGCCTGCTTGGGCGGCTCCGGCTTGCTGGCTTCCGGCTTCGCCCCCGGCTGCTCGGCCTTGGCCGGTTCCTGAGCGACGCGCACCTGCGCGCCGGACACGAGCGAATCGGAGGGATTCAGGATGACCAGATCCGTCGCCGCCAGGCCCGAGACGACTTCGACTTCGGAACCGTAGTCCTTGCCCAGCTTGATTGGCGTGAGCACGGCGCGGTCGCCTTGCACGATCGCAACCATCACGCCTTCGGGCCGGAACAGCAATGTGTTCACCGGCACGATCAGCGCGGCATGCTCGGAAGAGAGCTTCAGGTGCACTTGGGCATAGGAGCCGGGCAGCAATTCGCCCTTCTCGTTTTCCACGTCGACCTCGGAGAGCAACATGCGCGTTGCCGCGTCGATCGACTGGGAACTGCGGGCGAACGTGCCTTTGATGCGCTGGCCGGGAAATTCCGCCAAAGTCAGCTCGGCCGTCATGCCCGGGTTCACTTCGCGCGCGTACGACTGGGGCACGTTGACGAACACGCGCAGGCGCTTGGTCGAGGCGATGTGGAACATTTCCTTCGCGGGGGCGCTGCCGGCGTCGATCAGGGAGCCAACATCGACATTGCGCGCGGTGATCACCCCTTCGAAGGGCGCATGGATTTTCTTGAAGGACTGCAGTTTCTCCAGGCGCAGGACGTTGTAGCGCGCCGCTTCCAGGTTCGCCTTGCGCGCCGCCATGTCGTTGCGCTTCTCGTCGGCTTCCTGCTTCGAGACCGAATCGGTCTTGAGCAAGGCCTCCCAGCGTACCGCGGTCGATTGCGCGAACTTGTAGTTTGCCTCGGCGGTGGCGTAATCCGCCCGCGCCTGTTGCAACTGATCGTCGAGTTCCGGCGCGTCGATCTCCGCCAGCAGTTCGCCGGCCTTGACCTTTTTGCCGATGTCGGCGTACCAGCGTTTCAGGTAGCCGGTCGTCCTGGCGTAGATCGCGGTATCGGAAAATGCCTGGAGGTTGCCCGGCAGAACGAGTTCCTGCGAGCCACTCGACGTTTTCGGCTTGGTGACCGATACGCTCGTCACGTTATGCGTGGCGGTTTCCTTCTTCAGGTCCGCGCGCGCGTCGAGGCGCGGCTGGATGCCGAAATAAAACGTCACCACGCCCAGGATCAACAGGGGCAGCAGCACCCACCAGCGGCGCGAGAAACGGCGTTTCTTCAGCGGCGTGCGGAAGTGGGCCGCGGCGAGGTCGGATTCGCTCAGCTCGTTCTTGTACTCTGGATCTTTGGATGTCATCTGTCTGCCTCTGACGAAGCTTATGCCGGTTGCGGACTCTGCCTGCCCATTGCGGTATCGCGGCGGCGCCCGATGAAACCGTGAATGAACGCGAATACCACGGGGACAAAGATCAGCGTGGCAACGGTGGCGAACAGCAGGCCGCCGATCACCGCGCGGCCCAGCGGCGCGTTCTGCTCGCCGCCTTCGCCCAGGCCCAGCGACATCGGCACCATGCCAATGATCATCGCCAGCGCCGTCATCAGCACCGGGCGGAAACGGCTGAAGCCCGCCTCGAGCGCGGCGGTTACGGAATCCACCCCGGTCTGCAGGCGTTCGCGCGCGAAACTCACCACCAGAATACTGTTGGCCGTGGCAATGCCCATGGCCATGATGGCGCCGGTCAACGCCGGCACGCTGACCGTGGTGCCAGTGGCGAACAGCATCCAGACAATGCCGGCCAGCGCCGCCGGCAAAGCGGTGATGATGATGAACGGATCGAGCCAGGATTGGAAGTTCACCACCATCAGCAGATAGACCATGAAGATGGCGAAAATCAGGCCGTACAAGAGCCCCTGGAACGACGACATCATGGTTTCGATCTGGCCGCGCACGATCAGCCGTGAGCCCTTGGGCAGGTCCTTCATGCTGGCATCGACGATCTTGTTCACGTCATCCGCCACGCCGCCGAGGTCGCGGCCTTGCGTCGCGCCGAAGATGTCCAGCACGGGCTGCACGTTCCAGTGGCTGCTCACGGCGCGTTCGGTGCCCCGGCCCACGGTCGCCAGGTCGCCAAGGACGCTGGTGCGGCCCGATCCCGCACTGGAAATCGGGATGTTGGACAACGCCTGCAGCGAATCGATGTTGTACTGCGGCGTCTGCGTGATGATGTTGTACGTCACCCCGTTCTTCGGATTCAGCCAGAAGGACGGGCTGGTCTGGAAGCTGCCGGAGAGCGCGATGAGCAGGTTCGACGCCACGTCCTTTTGCGAGAAGCCGGCCTGCTGCGCCCGCGTCCGGTCGACGTCGATGTTCAGCCGTGGCGAGTCGAAGGGCTGCTGCACGCGCAGGTCGGCGATGCCGTCCACCTGCTTGAGTTTCTGAAACAGGCCCAGCGTAAAGGCGCGGTTTGCCTCGACGTTGCGGCCGACTACCTGCACGTCGATTGGCGCCGGCAGGCCGAAGTTCAGGATCTGGCTGACGATGTCCGCCGGCAGAAAGTAAAAAGTAAGGCCGGGGAATTTCGCCGGCAGTTGCTGGCGCAGCTGCCTCATGTAGTGCTCGGTCGGCCCGTGCCCCTGGTTCAGCGCGACCTGGATGTCGGCATCCGCCGACCCGAGCGTGCCCGACATGTTGTACGACATGTTGGTACCGGACAGCGGCAGGCCGATGTTGTCGATGATGGTGGCGAGTTCAGCGGCAGGAATGATGTTGCGGATTTCCTGCTCCACGAGGTCGCACAGGCGCGCGGTTTCTTCGATGCGCGTGCCCGTCTTGGCGCGCACGTGGAGCTTGAACTGGCCGGCGTCCACGCTGGGGAAGAAATCGCGGCCGACGAACGGCAGCAAACCGCCGGAGGCGACGCAGGCAACGAGGAACACCACCATGAAGAATTTCTGGTGGCGCATGCAGCGTTCCAGGAAACCGTGGTAGTTGTCGCGCACGCGTTCGAACCCGCGCTCGAACGCGTGATGGAAGCGCACGAAGGGATTGCGGCTCGGCTTCGGATGGCCGTGTTCGTCGAGCAAGCCTGCACGCAGCATGTACTTGGCCAGCGTGGGCACGAGTGTCCGCGAGAACACGTACGAGGCCAGCATCGCGAACACCACGGCTTCGGCCAGCGGCACGAACAAGTAGCGCGCCACGCCGGTGAGCAGGAACATCGGCACGAATACGATACAGATCGCGAGTGTTGAAACGAACGTGGGGATCGCGATCTGCTGCGCCCCATCGAGAATTGCTTCGTCGAGCGGTTTGCCCTGCTCCAGGTGCTGGGTAATGTTTTCGATCGCCACGGTGGCATCGTCGACCAGGATACCGACGGCCAGCGCCAAGCCACCGAGGGTCATGATGTTGATGGTTTCGCCCAGCGCGTAGAGCGCGATCAGCGACGTCAGGATGGCGAGCGGAATGGTTACGGCGATGATCAGGGTGCTGCGCCAGCTGCCCAGGAACAGCAGGATCATCAACGCGGTCAGGCAGCCGGCGAGGATTGCTTCGTAGATCACGCCATCGACCGCGGCACGAACGAAAATCGACTGGTCGGTCGCGATCTGGATTGTCAGGTCGGGCGGCAGGCCAGCCTGCATTTTCGGCAGCTCCGCCTTGACGCGATCGACGATGTCCAGGGTGGACGCGGTACCGTACTTGAGGATATTGACCAACACCGCGCGCTGGCCATCGTGGCGCACGATGTTGGTCTGCGGCTGGAAGCCGTCGTGCACCTGCGCGACGTCGCGGATGTAAATGGTGCCGCCAGCGCCGGTCCTGATCGGCAGGTCGTTCAGTTCGGCGATGGTCTTCGGACTGCCGTTCATCCCGATGTTGTATTCGAACTCGCCGATTTTCGCGGTACCGGTGGGCAGCACCAGGTTCTGGGCGTTGACGGCGTTGACCACATCGAGCGGCGACAGGCTTTTCGACTGCAGCTTGCGTGAATCGATGTCCACCATCACCGAGCGGAACTTGCCGCCGTAGGGATACGGCATGACCGCGCCCTGCACGGTGGCGAGCTGGGTGCGCATGAAGCTGTTGGCCAGGTCGAAGATCTCATGCTCACCGAGCGAATTGCTCGACAGCGACAGTTGCAGGATCGGAACGGTCGACGCGTTATAGGTCAGGATCAGCGGTGGAACGGTGCCTTGCGGATAGCCGCCGATCACGGTCTGGGCGATGGCGATGATCTGGGCGAGCGACGCGGGCAGGTTTGCGGTCGGGTGGAAAAACACCTTGACCACGCCGATGCCGTTGTAGGTCTGCGACTCGATGCGGGCGATGTCGTTCACCGTGGCCGACATGGCGCGCTCGTAGTTCGTGACGATGCGGCCTTCCATTTCCTCGGTGGACAGGCCGGTGTAGCGCCAGATGGTGCTCACCACCGGGATGTTGATGTTCGGGAAGATGTCCGTGGGCGTTCGAAGGATGGCGAGCGGCCCCACGATCAGGATCAGCAAAGCCAGCACAATAAAGGTGTACGGGCGGCGAAGAGCTAGCTGGACGATCCACATGGCGGTGACGTTGTTGCCGAATCCGCGAAATCTACGGTGTTAGAGCATGCCGGCCTTCGGGACAGATTTCGGAATGCTCCCGGGCCCTCTTCTATTTTTCTATTGCAGGATCCCCGTTGGCCCATGCAAACCGCCATCCGGTCCATCCTTTAAAACAAACCCACAGGCGCAAACCCGCGGGAGCGGAATCATATCAGACACGCAGCACTGTTCCATTCCGGTGCCCTCGGTCGCAGCGCACCCCGTTGCCGACGCATCCACACCACAAGGATAGGTTGCATCCTGCTTGCCCGAAACATGACGGGGGAGATACGATCTCAAAAAGATCATTCTGCCGGCGTCAACGGTACGGGTTGCCGCAGCAGTTGCTCAAAACCCGGAATCGCGTCGGCCGGCCGCGCGCCCACAATTTGCAACCGAACTGTAACGAGAGCGCGTGCATGATTCAAAAATTGCTCGGTATCGTCATTCTGCTGACCGCAACAATGGCCGCAGCGGCCGACAATGATTCCTCCGATAGCCGGTTTACCCTGTTAGTCAGCCCTTATGTCTACCACTATAGCGACAACGCCAGTCACAACAACGAACCCAGACTCGTTGGCCTGGAATGGGCACCGCAAGGCTCATGGGTGGATTTCGGCGCGACGTATTTTCTCAATTCGTTTTACCAGGACAGCTTTTATGCCTATGTGGGCAAGCGCTGGTTCATGGGCGAGATCGATCAGGGATTTTTTCTGCGACTCACGGGGGGACCGCTCTACGGTTACCGCGGGCAGTACGAAGACAAGGTGCCGTACAATCACCACGGGCTCGGCATCGCCATCATTCCCGGCATCGGATACCACTATCGCGCCTGCGAAGCCCAGTTCGTCATCCTCGGCACGGCCGCACTCATGGTGACATTCGGGTACGACTTCCAAAAGTGATCACGGCGGGCTCAATCGGGCCGATTCCTGCTTCGGTTTGCAGCGGCCGGAGTTGAATGCGCAACGTCTTATCGGTTAGGGTGGGCCCCATGCGCCGGTTCTCCGCCCTTCAGCTTTTTCTGCTGGCCTTCGGCTTCGGCCTCATTTTCGCCGGCCTGTTTTTCAATCAGATCCTGCGCGGCTGGGAAAATTACCGCTATCCGAACGCGGTGTACTGGCAGGGAATGCGCCTCGTGCCGGACCGGAACCAGAAGATAACGCCGGCCGGCGTGGACATGCTGGTGGTGAAAATCCTCCAGGGTCCCGCGGCCAGGCTGACCTTGTTCCTGCGCCCCGAAGACGGACTCACGCCACAGAAAATGGTCAAGGCGCTGTGCGCACGCGACGCCTGCAGCAGGGCCGATGCGGTGCCGGCGGACAACGGCGACCGCGCGGCAGCCAACTACCGGATAGGCGGCGAAGCCATGCAGATCCTCGTGATCCGCCCTTCCAGCGGCAAGGTCTGGATCGAATTCAACGGGCCGCCCGACGCACTGCGTCATTTCGACGACCTGATCGATTCGGTGACGGCGCAGCTGGCGCTGCGCAACGCCTCGGGCCAGACCGCCTACTCCAAAAACTGACGGGCACCGCAAAGTGCCCGTCCGGGGTAAAACCTCGCCTCCCCGCTTTTTATCTCATGCGACGGCGCGGTGTTGGCGGCCGCGGCGATCGCTGAAACGGCGCTCCGGGAAAGCAAGAAGCAGCTGGCCCTTGCGG
The DNA here is from genome assembly GCA_025351455.1 of Betaproteobacteria bacterium. Taxonomy (GTDB): domain Bacteria; phylum Pseudomonadota; class Gammaproteobacteria; order Burkholderiales; family JACQAP01; genus JACQAP01. Next base: position 9,219 of record JANXVW010000007.1, read on the forward strand.
CGCTCTGCGCGTTTGTCTCCGGCGCGCAGTTCACTTTGTGGAACCACTGGCGCGTCGGACACCGAGTAAGCCTTGTAGCCGGTCTCCAGCGCGTTTTGCAGGAGCTGGACGCTGCGCTTGGCGGCGAGCATCACCTTGGTCTGCATGCGCTCGGTCGTGGCATAGCGCTTGACGATTTCCATCGCAATCTTCGGATGCTCGTCGTCGTAGTGGGCGTGTTCGCGGAACCACTTGTAGGTTTTCGGGCCCATCTGCACGCCCGGCATGTCGCGGTAGGCTTCGAAGCCGTTCACCACCTTGCGCGCGATGTCGCCGGCAATGCCCTCGATCGCGAAGCTGGTCGCGGCAATGGCTTCGGCCATCGAACCCTTGGTGTTGATGTACCAGATCCAGTCGGTCAGCGATTGCACGTCCCGCAGGATCGGCCTGGTGCCGTCGGCAGCATCGAGCATTTCCTGGCGCGTGAGGCCGAAGCCCATCCCCATCCAGATCCAGTGTTCGGCGTGCGCTTTTTCGACGCGGATGTTGTCGATCAGGAAGGAGCGGGAGTAATCGTCCTCCACCTTGATCAAGCCCTCGGCCAGGAACTTTGGAAAAGCATGGATGAACGGATAAACCTGCAGAATCCAGCCGCGCATTTCCGGCACCGTCAGGCGCGTGTTGGCAACGCCTTCGCACCAGTCGCCCTGCAGCAGGTCGTCCCAGTAAGGTTTGACATAGCCATTCAGCGATTCAACCCAGTGGGGGGAGGACACTTCGTTCATCGAACCCATACTTTTTCTCCTCGGTGGTGGTTTAGTTAAACAACGAAATTTCGACCCTCGTGCGTAACCATGCCTTGGTGCGAAATGCAAAGTCAAATCTCACACTTTGATAGGTTTGCAACATTATCTTTTCGAATCAGTTAACTAAGTTAATTCGGCGATGGGCCCGCAGTTGAAAAACAGGTTACATAGTGAGGTCCTGCCGCGGTATAGGATATTTACGAACTCCCCCCTCGGGGGTTTCCTGATGCCGGGTGAATGCACGATGACGTGCGCATCAGCGGTAAAAGTGCCGCGGAGAATTGGAGGGGAATTGCGGAAGAACTTACCGCTCAGCCGGAAGCGGCGACACGCAGGCGCGGGCCGAACGGACGCGGCTTCGCGACGCCATAGCCCTGCGCGAAATCGACGCCCATTTCACGCAACAACTGGATGACGCGTTCGCCGTCGACGAATTCGGCAATGGTCTGCTTGCCCATGACATGACCGACACTGTTGATCGCGTCGACCATGGCACGATCGATTGGATCGTCCGCCATGTCCTTGACGAAGCCGCCGTCGATCTTCAGGAAGTCCACCGGCAGGTGCTTCAGATAGGCAAACGAGGACATGCCCGCGCCGAAGTCGTCCAGCGAAAACAGGCAGCCCAGTAGCTTGAGCTGGTTGATGAAATGCGTGGCCTTGTCGAGCTTGGCGATCGCAGCGGTTTCGGTAATCTCGAAGCAGATGCTCTGCGGCGCCACCGCGAAATGGCCAAATTGTTCGCGCACGTAATCGAGGAAGCGCTCGTCGCCGATCGATGCGCCGGAGAGATTGATGGCGAAAATGCCCGGGCGATTGCCTTTCTCGGCCTGCTGCCGGGCAATGATGGCGAAGGCGTTGCGCACCACCCAGCGGTCGATGGAAGGCATGAGGTTATAGCGTTCCGCCGCCGGAATGAAGGCCATGGGCGGCACCAGTTCGCCTTTTTCGTCGAGCATGCGGATCAGGATTTCGCAGTGGTCCTCGATCTTGCGTGCGGGGTCCAGCACTGCGATGTCCTGCGAGTAGAGCACGAACCGGTCTTCTTCGAGGGCCTTCTGCAAGCGACCGATCCACTCCATTTCGCCCTGGCGCATCGACAGTTCGGTATCACCCGCGTGATAGACCTGCACGCGGTTGCGGCCTTTTTCCTTGGCCATGTAGCACGCGCTGTCGGCCGCGCTGAGGACGTCGGTGAGCGTGAACATGCCATCCGCAACATTGACCAGGCCAATGCTGACGCCGATGTTGAAAGAGCGGGCTTCCCAGGCGAAATGGCAGTCCATGACGGTCTGGCGCAGGCCGTCGGCGATGCGCAGCGCGTTGTCCGGCGCGCAGTTCTCCAGCAGCACGCCGAACTCGTCGCCACCCAGCCTCGCCAGCGTATCGCCCTCGCGCAAGCGGCGCTGCAGGACGGCGGTGACCTGGCGCATGAGCTGATCGCCGGCGGCGTGGCC
>JANXVW010000023.1 GCA_025351455.1 Betaproteobacteria bacterium
CCCTGACTTGGTCGAGGCCGCAAAGGAAGCCGGCGATGCCGATTTCGACGTGCTGATTGCCTGTGCTTTTAACTACGAAGCTCACGCCACCGAATTCAGCAAACTGGGCCGCATCCCTGTGCTCAAGGCGCGCATGAATGCCGATTTGCATATGGCCGACGATCTCAAGAACACCGGCAAGGGCAACCTGTTCGTCATCTTTGGTGAACCGGACATCACCATTCTCCCGGAGGAGGACGGCAAGGTGAAGGTCAAGGTCAACGGCGTAGACGTGTTCCACCCGCAAACCGGAGAAGTGCGCAGCGACGGCGCCGAAGGCATCGCCTGCTGGTTTATCGACACCGACTACAACGAAGAAAGCTTCTTCGTCCGCCACGCCTACTTCCTTGGCGCTAACGATCCCTACAGTTCGCTCAAGACCACATTGAAAGCTGAGATCAATGAAGATGCTTGGGCGACGCTAAATAGCGATACTTCACGTGCCTTCGAGAAGCCGATGTCAGGGAGGATTGCCGTGAAGGTTATCAATCATCTTGGGGATGAGGTGATGAAGGTGTTTAAGGTCTAGCGGCATGCCTATGCCGCCCGCATCGCCGAAGCTCTATCACATCACGCATGTCGACAATATTCCGTCAATAGTGCGGGATGGGTTCATTTGGTCCGACGCCGAATTGATTGCGCGAGGCGGCCCCACTGCGACTATTGGCATGGGAAGTATCAAGATTCGACGGCTTCAACTGCCGGTCAAATGTCATCCTGGCGATTTAGTCGGCGGCTATGTACCGTTCTATTTTTGCCCACGCTCCATCATGCTGTTTCTGATCTGGCGTGCAAACCACCCCGATCTTACCTATCGAGGTGGCCAAGGCCCGATCCTGCATCTTGAGTTCGACATGGGCAAAGTGGTCGAATGGGCGAACGCACTAGAGGAACGATGGGCCTTTACCCTCTCGAATGCAGGGGCTTTCTACACCGAGTTTCGAAATGATCTGAATCAACTTGGCGAAATTAACTGGCCGGCGGTCGCTGCGACCGATTTTCGCGATTCGGTGATTAAGGAGGGCAAGCAAGCTGAGTTTCTGGTCAAGCAGCGCGTGCCATGGCATTTAGTCAAACGTATTGGTGCTTCGTCGCCAACAGTACAGAGGCTGGCTATGAGCAATATGGGGGACGCAGAACACCGTCCGCCGGTAGAAGTTTGCAATACGTGGTATTTTTAGCCGTTGGGGAGACAGCAATCATGATTAGTTATACGACGGGTAACATTCTTGATGCCGAAGTTGAGGCGCTGGTCAATACCGTCAACTGCGTTGGCATCATGGGGCGTGGTATCGCACTGCAGTTCAAGAAGAAATTTCCAGAAAACTTCAAGGCATACCAACGCGCCTGCGAACAGGGGGATGTTCAGCCCCGCAAGATGTTCGTTTTCGATATCGGCGAACTGACTTTGCCCCGTTACATCGTCAACTTTCCGACTAAGCGCCACTGGAAAGGAAAGAGCCGCATTGAGGACATTCAGGCAGGGTTGGTCGATCTTGTTAGGTTCGTGAAATCCGCTGGCATTCGCTCGATCGCGATCCCGCCGCTTGGTAGCGGTCTTGGCGGTCTTGAGTGGAGGGACGTGAAGCCGCTTATTGCTGGTGCCTTTGGCGCGATGGTAAATATCGAAGTGGTCGTCTTCGAACCGGCTGATATCACAAGTGATGTACGGCGAAATAACTCAACCACAGTTCCGCAAATGACTTCAGGGCGTGCCGCATTGGTTTCGCTCATGAGCCGTTATTTGGCGGGATTGATGGATCCTTCGGTCTCGCTACTTGAAGTTCACAAACTCATGTACTTTCTACAGGGTGCCGGCGAGCCGCTCAGACTCCGGTATGTTCAAGCACCGTATGGGCCTTACGCGGAGAATCTCCGACATGTGTTGCACGAAATTGAAGGGCATCTGATTTCCGGTTATGCCGACGGTGGCGATGCGCCTGACAAACAGATATCTCTGGTACCGGGTGCAATTGATGAGGCGGAGCACTTTCTGTCCGAGCACTCAGACACGCAGCAACGATTTGAGCGGGTCGGGCAACTGGTAGAAGGTTTTGAGACGACGTTTGGACTCGAGCTTTTGGCAACTGTGCACTGGGTCATGACCGAGTCTGGCGCAAGAACGTTGGAGAAGATCAAGGACGCGACCTATGCGTGGAATCCCCGCAAGCGACAGTTCTCGCCACTTCAAATTGAACTTGCCGCTGATCGGTTGCGTACCCAAGGCTGGATTGCATCAGCGACCATCTCGGCATGACCGAATTCCGCATTGCGGATACTTTCACTGACAGTCTTGCGCGTCTGTCAGGCGAAGAACAAAAAGCGGTAAAAACGACAGCATTCGATCTGCAAGTTAATCCGGGCAATCCGGGTCACAGTTTCCACAAGCTCGATAAAGCAAAAGACAAGAATTTCTGGTCTGTCCGCGTAGGCCGTGATATCCGCATCATCGTGCACAAGACGCAAAGCAGCTTGTTGCTTTGTTATGTGGACCATCACGACAAGGCATACGACTGGGCGGAGCGCCGCAAGCTGGAAACCCATCCTACAACCGGCGCTGCTCAATTAGTGCAGATTCGCGAAACAGTTCAGGAAATTTTCGTTCCTAAGTACGTTGAGGCGCCAGTACGCGCGGTTGTGAAGTTACCTCTGTTCGCTCATGTTGCACGCGAGGACTTGCTGAGTTACGGCGTGCCGGAAGAATGGCTCGCTGATGTGAGCGCGGCGACCGAGGACTCATTACTTAATCTCGCTGAACATTTACCCGCCGAGGCAGCTGAGGCGCTCCTGGAACTCGCCACCGGCGGTACGCCTGCAGTACGACTTGCTACGACCGCCGCGGGAAATCCATTCGAGCACCCAGATGCACTCCGCCGCTTCCGCGTCATGTCGAACGTGGACGAGTTGCAACGTGCACTCGAATTCCCCTGGGACAAGTGGACGGTCTTCCTGCACCCGGATCAACGTCAGGTCGTGGAGCACGAGTACTCCGGTCCGGCGCGGGTCTCCGGCTCCGCAGGGACCGGCAAGACTATCGTCGCTTTGCACCGCGCCGCGCACCTCGCGCGCACCAACCCGGATGCACGCATACTGCTCGCGACCTTCTCGGACATCCTCGCGAATGCTTTGCTCAGTAGACTCAAGCGGCTTGTTTACAACGAACCGCGACTGATCGAGCGCATCGACGTGCATTCGATTGACGCGATCGGCACGCGCATGTACAAAGCGCATATTGGCGCGCCAAATATTGCCAGCCGCGATGTGATCGTTGGGTTGATAAAAGACGCGCTAAAGGCGGTTCCTGATCACAAGTTTAGTCTGCAATTTGTGGTTTCCGAGTGGGAGCAAGTGGTAGATGCCTGGCAACTCCAAACGTGGGAGGCATATCGCGATGTCACAAGGCTGGGCCGCAAAACGCGGTTACCGGAACCACAACGCGCACTGATATGGTCAATCTTCCTACATGTGCGCGCGGCACTCGCACGTGCGAAGCAACTGACCTACGCGGGCCTCTTCGATCAACTCACGCCCGTAATCGCTAACCTAAGAAATCCGCCATTTGATTTTGCTGTCATCGATGAGGCACAGGACATTAGCATTGCACAGCTACGCTTTCTAGCTGCTCTGGGCGCGAAACGCGCTGACGCCTTGTTCTTCGCCGGCGATCTAGGCCAGCGCATTTTCCAGCAACCGTTTTCATGGAAAGCACTTGGCGTGGACATTCGTGGGCGCTCTCGCACGTTGCGCGTGAACTACCGAACGTCGCATCAGATTCGGATGCAAGCGGATCGATTGCTTGAACCGAATGTGTCGGATGTGGATGGCAATACCGATGAGCGCGGCGACACGGTCTCCGTCTTCAATGGCCCCAGTCCTTTGATTCAGTGTTTCGCTGATGAAATAGCGGAGATAAAATGTGTTTCCGATTGGCTATCCGCACAAACAGTCTCTGGCGTCGCAGCGCACGAGATTGGTGTTTTCGTCCGATCTGCTGCTCAAGTTGCCCGTGCTCGCCGTGCGGTCGAAGTGGCAGGCTTGCCGTTCCGGATTCTCGATGACGGGGTCGAAACGGTAAGTGACTTT
>JANXVW010000075.1 GCA_025351455.1 Betaproteobacteria bacterium
CCTTAATAGACCTACGTCCCCCCTCCTTTTCTGAGTCCTGAGTCCTACGTCCTGAGTCCCTCCTCTCCGGCGACCGCTGAAACGCAACGTTCGGCGTTGATGCAGGTCAAACGTGTCATCAGCCGCGCGGGCGACAATGCCGCACGTCGCATATCCCCCCACGAACAGGAGCACCCATGTCCCACTATCATGCCGTTGTCTGGCTCGACCATTCGGAAGCCCACGTCTTCCATTTCACGCCCGAGGACGTGCAGAAACTGACGGCGCAATCGACCGAGCTGCGTCCGCACCAGCATCACAAGCGCGGAAGCAGCGGTTCGGGAACGCGAAGGAAGATCACGCCTACTTCGAGCACGTCGCCGGATTGTTGAAAGGCGCGCAGGAGATCCTGGTGGTCGGCCCGGCGAAAGCAAAGCTTGATCTGATCAAACATATCCACAAGCACCATCAGGACATGGTGCAGAAGATTGCCGGCGTGGAGACGCTAGACCATCCGACCGATGGGCAGTTGGTCGCCTATGCACGGAAGTATTTCGTCGCTAAGGATCGGATGATTCAGTCTTGAAAGCCGTGACGGTCGTGATGAGGTAAAGGCAGGTTAAGGAATGAGAAAGAGCCGTAAGCCTTAGGGCACTTGTCGTTTTCCCCTTGAGGCGCGCCGAGCAGCTCGACTCGATGGGGGGAAGTCGACGAGCACTGTTCGAGTCCCATGGCAGGCCACGTTGTGTGTGGTCTGCCAGGTCGAGTTGCGCAGTCGCCCCATCGAGGCAGGCAGCACAGGGGCACCCCGTAAATTACGGGGCGCGAATCCAGGGGCGGCCTTCTTTCGGTTACCTTTCTTGGCCGCGCAAGAAAGGTGACCAGCCGCCGGGCTGCCCCCGGCCTCTTTTTCGCAGTAGCTAAATGCCAGATTTTCACACTTCGTGACTATGCCATCCGGGTTTCCATATCCTTAACCTGAGAGTAAAGTCCGATCCGAAGCCCACAACAACAATATTTGGAAGACGGCAACGGGATTTGCTAAGGGGATGGATGGATAAGCCTTTGCGTAGCGGTACAAAGATTTTAATTTTCGCCGGATGCATTCCTTCACAATATCTTGACTAGATCAGCTTTACTTGGCGTCCCTTGAATCCTTACCAATGATCGTCGCTGACATAGATCTAAATCTCATATCCGCTCTTGGCGATCGTTACAGAAGCGAACCGCAAAAAGTGAGGGTCCTTTCAGAAGCTTGGACAGAAAAAAACGCATTCTGCTGCTCGTGCGGCGGTAGTCTGATAAGAGAACAAAACAATGCACGCGTACTTGATTTCACCTGCACGAAATGCGAATACGAATTTGAGTTAAAGAGCACTCGTGGAAATTTCGCTACCAAGATACCAGATGGAGCGTTTGACGCGATGATCTCCCGCCTGAGTGACGCTTCGAGTCCGAATTTTCTTTTTCTTGGTTACGATTCAGTTTCTTATCGCGTGACAAATTTCTTTGCAATTCCAAACTATTTTCTCGACCCAACTGTAATCGAGAAACGTAAACCGTTAAGCCCTAGTGCGAGGCGTGCGGGTTGGGTCGGATGCAATATTATTATGAGTCGAATTCCAGAGGCCGGAAAAGTTTTCTACGTTAGGAACAGCGAAATAATAGACAGGTCGGCTGTAATTGAAACGTGGAGACGAACTACTTTTTTGCAATATGAAACAAATCTCGAAGCCAGAGGATGGACGTTAGAGATTCTTCGTATTATTCAGTCACTAAATGTCCAGGAATTTACGCTTAAAAAAATGTATGACTTCGAGATTCAATTAAAGATGAGATTTCCACGCAACAATTTTATTCGAGCGAAAATTCGTCAACAACTACAGGTGTTGCGAGATGCCAACCTTATTGTGTTCGAAGGCCGAGGGCACTACGCAATCAATTTTGGTCACTCCGTCTCTATCGAACCCACGTAGCGGTCTGATGCGCATGAGTCCGAACGTCAAGGTTCCTGAAATCGTCTATTGAGGACCAATGTCCTTCCTCAACTACTATCATTGTCCTTGTGGCACGAGTTGGGTCGATGTGTGGGTATGTAGGTGCAATGATCGATGCCCGGTATGCAATAAAGAAATTGAGAGTCATTATTCGGAGGATTTTTCTTGCGCGAAGGGTGAAGGAAAGCCCGCATAACTAAGTGTTGGAGATATGTGAGTGATAAATCCCATGCCTTCGATCAGAAACCACAACCGCTGAGTTGCGGTCTTTCTCGCCGTCTTTTTCATGCATTTTCTCGGCATCTGTATCTGATCTATCCCACAATCCCTCACTCCGGCTTCAACTGCAACTTGCGCACAAGCCTGCCGTAGATCTCCGATTCGCGCCGCACGAACGCGGCGAAGTCGGCGGGTGAGGTGACGGTGGCTTCTGCCCCGGTGGCAGCGAGCTGTGTGTGCATCGTGGGCGTGGCGAGCGCGGCCGCGATCTCGCGATTGAATTGGTTGACGATCTCATCGGGCGTTCCCGCAGGCGCGAAGAAGCCGGCCCAGGTATCGAGCGCGTACGCCGGGTAACCGGCTTCCGCGATGGTCGGGACGTCAGGGAAGATTGCGGCCCGGCGCGGGCTCGTCACCGCAAGCGCGCGCAGCTTGCCGGCTTTGATGTGCGGCATCGCCACGACGTAGCCGCTCATCATCAAAGGCACGCGTCCCGCCAGCACATCGGGCAGCGCCTGGCCGTCGCCCCGATAAGGAATGTGCAGCAGTTCGATGCCAGCAATCTGCTTGAACAATTCCGTTGCGATATGCGGCAGCCCGCCGGTGCCGCTCGACGCGTAGCTCAGTTCCGGGGATTGCCCCCGCGCCAGTGCGACCAATTCCTTGAGTGAAGCGACCCGAAGGTCGGGATGGGCCACCAGCACCATTCCGGATACATAAGCTTCGGTGACCGGCGTGAAATCCCGCAGCGGATCGTAGCCAGCATCCGGATAGATGTGCGGGCTGATCACATGGCTGTTGTTGGTGAACAGCACAGTGGAGCCATCCGGTTTCGCTTTTGCTACTGCGAGGGTGCCGATGGTGCCGCCCGCACCGGGCCGGTTGTCGACGATCACGCGGCGCTTGAGCCGCTGGCCGAGCGCATCGGCGATGACGCGGGCGCGTGCGTCAAGGCTGCTGCCGGCGGTGACTGCGACGACAATATGGATTTCGTTGGGCAGGCCCTCGGCCTGCAGCCCTGTCGCGGGAAGCAACAGCATGCAAACTGCGCACCACCGTATCCGACGCATCGCATCCCTCCGTTGGCCATTGTCTCCTGTTTCAAAGGTGTTGGTAAAATGGCTGCGCAGAGAAGCTTCCCTGCCAACGAACGCGATTTCGTTGACCGGTCGTATCGTGAACCGAACAGCGCAACGGCTGCCTAAACCCGGGATACGATCAACCCTGCATCCGCGCCCGCTTCCCGTGCGTATGAATTGTTACCTGCTAACGGAACCTCACCCGGACTGAAACCATGAACCGCTTTATTCAATTCGCCTTCTTCTCCCTGACCCTTGCGCTCGGTACCTCTGTTCTGGCCGCGGAATCCAAGCCGGCAACGGCGGTCTTCGCCGGCGGCTGCTTCTGGTGCGTGGAAGCCGATTTCGACAAGTTGCCCGGTGTGCTGGCGACCGAATCCGGTTACGCCGGCGGTTCGCTGAAAAATCCGACGTACGAGCAGGTCAGCGCCGGCAGGACCGGGCACGCGGAATCGGTGCGCGTGACCTATGATCCGAAGAAAGTCAGCTACGAGACGCTGCTGGATTATTTCTGGCATCACGTCGATCCCACGGTGAAGGACCGGCAATTCTGCGACGTCGGCAACCAGTACCGGACTGCGATTTTCTTTGAGGACGATGCGCAGCGCCGTTCCGCGGAAGCAAGCAAGGCCATGCTCGAGAAGAGTGGCCGCCTGCCCCACGTTTACACCGAGATCGCACCGGCCGGTGTGTTCTATCCGGCCGAGGAATATCACCAGGATTACTACAAGAAGAACCCGATCCGCTACAAGTATTACCGGACTTCCTGCGGCCGCGATGCGCGGGTCAACGAGGTCTGGGGGAAGAAAGACTGAATCCCAGGATTACATGAATATCTCAGAATCGTTCAAGGTCTTAGGTACAGGTTCGCAGTGAGGCGTAGTTTCTGATGCGATAGCCGCTCCGATCTCTGACATCTGACCGCTCGATTTCACGCCGCCTGGGGATGATTGTCGTCGCCTCTATTGCGGGCCCGCATCAGTTCCGCGAAGGCGCGGCCATCGATCGGCTTGCTGAAATAGTAGCCCTGGTATTCATCGCAGGCCTGCCCGCGCAGAAAGGCGAGCTGCTCCCCGGTTTCAACCCCTTCGGCAACGACCGTGAGACCCAGGCTGCATCCCATCGCGATAATGGCCGAGGTGATGGCCATGTCTTCGGTATGCGAAGGGATGTCGCCGATGAACGAGCGATCGACCTTGATCGTATCCAGGGGGAAGCGCTTGAGGTTGGACAGCGACGAATAACCGGTCCCGAAGTCGTCGATGGCGAGTCGCACGCCCATGCCTTTTAGCTTGGCCAGTAACTGCACCGCCTTGTCGACGTTGTGCATGATCATGCTTTCGGTGATTTCCAGTTCGAGGAAGGCCGGGTCCAGCCCGGTTTCCTTCAACGTGGAGGCGATGTCGACCAGCAGATCTTCGTTGGCGAATTGCCGTGCCGATAAATTGACCGCGACGCACAGCGGAGGCAATCCCTGGTCCTGCCAGGCCTTGTTCTGCAGGCATGCGGTCCTGAGCACCCAACGGCCGATCTGCACGATCAGGCCGGATTCTTCCGCAATCGGGATGAATCGCACCGGGGATACTTCTCCGAGATCCGCATGTGCCCAGCGTATCAGCGCTTCCGCGCCAGTTATGCGCCCGCTCTTGATGTGAACCTTGGGTTGATAATGGAGCCGAAATTCGCCGCGGTCGAGAGCACCCCGCAGGCTCGACTCCAGCGCCGCCCGCTCGACCGAATGCACGTTCATCAGTTCGGTATGGAACTGGTAATTATTCTTGCCCTCCTGCTTGGCGTGATACATCGCGATATCCGCTCGTTTCATCAGGGCCTGTTCGTCCTTGCCGTCTTCGGGATAAATGCTGATGCCGACGCTGGCCGTGATGTGGATCTGCTGACCGGACAGGTCGAATGGCCTGGCGATGTCGGACAGGATCTTGCGCGCGACCAAGGCTACACGTTCGGAATCGCCGAGGTTTTCCAGCAATACGATGAATTCGTCGCCCCCGAGACGGGCCACCGTATCGCTCTGGCGCACGCACTGCTTTAATCGCTCCCCCACTTCCCGCAGCAGCAGGTCGCCGCCTTCGTGCCCAAGCGTGTCGTTGATGTTTTTGAAGCGGTCGAGATCGATGAAAAGCAGCGCCAGGGACGTGCCCTGGCGCTGGGCCTGGCGGATGCCGTGGTTCAGAAACCGGCTGAAGCTGGAGCGGTTCGGCAGGGTCGTCAGGTTATCGTGGTAGGCGAGATACTGGATTCGCTCTTCCGCGAACTTGCTGTCTGTCACGTCCTTGCCGACCCCGCGATAGCCCGAGAACCTGTTGTTCACATCGAAGATCGGACGTCCGCTCAGGCTTACCCATCGTGTCTCTCCCTCGGGTGTGATCCGCTTGAACGTGAAGTCATAGAATGGCTGGCGCGCGTCCAGCAGCGCCTGGTGCGCATTCCATTCCTCCTCCGAAAAAATGTTGCCTGGCAGTTCGCGCCGCGTCTTTCCGACCATGTCGTCGGGATTACGCCCCAGCTTCTGGAAAATTCCGCTCGACGCGTTGACGAAGCGCAGGTTCTCGTCCTGTTCCCAGTACCAATCGGAGGAGAGCGCGGTCAGGTCGCGAAATCGTGATTCGCCCTCGCTGAGCCGCGTCAGGGCAACCTCGCGTTCCAGCTTTGAATGGGCTTCCTGCATCGCGAATGACAGGTACACCGCGATTTCGGAAAGCAGCGAAACCTCACCCTCGCGCCACGAATGTGCGACATAGGCTCCCACCGAAAGGACATCCAGTTTGTCGCCGGAGTGGGGCAGGGGCACGTTGACGACGGATACGGTACCGAAACCGGATACCTTGGCGGCTAGCGGCGCAAATACAGGATCGCCCGTTGCGTCGGCGAAAACGAGAGGCTTGCCCTCGTGCAATGCGTCGAGATGGGCGGGGATGAGGGACAGGTCCAGTTTCCGTCCGTTCAGCGAGGGCTTGCCTTCGGGCTGACTGGACTCCTTCACCAGCAGCAGTCCCTGTGCGTCGACGGTCGAATACGCGCACCACATGCCGTGGAAATGTTTGACCGTTTCCAGCACGACGATACGGACCAGCTCATCCATGCCCAACCCTTGTATGGCGTGCCGGGAGATTTCGTTGCGCAATTCGAGGCCAACCTGCCGCGCCTGCAGTTCCTGTTCCCAAAGGGCTCGATGGCGCGACGCATAGCGGTAGATCCACACGGAACAGCCGGCCATCGATGCGAATAGCAGGAATGGCAGCCACACGCTTTCGAGCCATTGCCACCATACTGAGCTGAGTGGAATTGCAATGTACGCTGTCAACGGATAACCAGGCACACGGTGAAACGCGAACAAGCGCTGGTTGTCGATCAGCGTGCCCATGCCCTCCGCCCGGCCGCTTTCCGGAAAATTCTCGGCGCGAAGCTTGGCGAGCAGGACGCCGTTGTTCGGCGACGCATAGACGCGAACCGGGTCTGCCACTTCCGGCCACCGCCCCTGCAATATGCCGTCGTCGCGCAACAGCCCGAGTGCGGCCCCGTCGGGAAGCGATACCGGCTTCCAGATTTCGTGCTGATTGCTCATCGGGATCACCGCGGTCACGACAAACAGCGGCTTTCCGGACTTGTTGCGGTACGCGTAGCGCATCGGGATGACCATCTCGTGCAGTATCTTTCCCGTCAGGCCGGGCAGCGGACGGCCGATTTGCAGCCCGGGCCTGCGCACCGCATCCACCAGTCCGGCTTGCAGCATTGCATTGCCCGTGATATCGGGAATCCGATCGCCGGCCGCGAGATTGGAAGAAGAGAGGGATCGGCCATCAGGCGAGAACAGGTTGGCTACTGCGAGCCTGTCGTCGTTCACCTGGAAACGTACCAGCAGATCGTGCACTTCCGGCGAATCCAGACGCGATTTCGTGGCTACGACGTCCTGGGAGAGGGTCTGAAGGCTCAGCTCGAAGTGCCGGAAGAACAGGGCGGACGATCTGGCGCTCATGAGCGCCAGATTGTCTAGGTTGCTGAATGCCCCTTCCTTATTGTCGCGCCATGCGTACACGCCGTAGGCGCTGGCGACGACTGTCGCCAGTAGCGCGAGAAGGGCCACTTCTCGCGATAGCCCCTTTCGTAAGGTTGGCATGCGGTCAGACGGGGTTCTTCAAGAATCGCATGAGCGCAGTCTTGCCGTGTGCTCGATCGGGCAAAACGGGCACCGACTGGTGCCCGCTCTATTTGTGCGTCTTGTCGATCCGGATTTCGACGGCGCTATTTGCCGTCTAAGCCTTCCGCGACCGCAACAACCGGTTGATCAGGTAGCCGGCCGCGACCGCAATGCCGATCGACAGTATCGGATTGGCGCGTACGTAATCACGCGTCTCTTCCATTGTCCGCACGCGCGCATGCCTGAACTGCTCACGTTTTACGCTGAATGCTGCCGCGGTGTGGGTTGCAGCGTCGGCGGCTCTGAAAACGCTGCGATGTGCGCCCGATGAAATGCGGTCCAGCGCGGGGTGCGCCGCGTCTGTTACTTTGTCTATGAGGCTGTGTGCCCCGGTCGTGGCTCTTTCGAGCGTCCTGGCCATTTTGCCGCCCTCATTGAAACCGGGGGCGAGTTTTCCGGATGTGTCCATGGTTTCCTCCATTGGTCGCGATCCGGTGGCATGACCGCTTGCGCGGATCCGGCCACCGTTCTTTGCGTTGCCGGTAGATTTGCTGGTAACTGATGTCGTTCTGAACCGATCTCCCGCCGTTGATACCATGCGCGATCTCGGCAACCTGGTTGCCTCTGTCCAGTTCGAGGCGGACCCACCCCGCGTCATGGCGCCGGCTGGGTCGTCATGCCTACTTCTGGGCGGCGTTATGCCGGGCTTTCATATAGGTGTGGACTTCTTCAAGGGACACCGTGCCATCCTTGTCCGTGTCGATGGCGTCGAAATTCCTGGAGACGCGCGGCATCGCCTTGGCTTCCGCCTTGTCCAGCGCACCGTCGTTGTCCTTGTCGGCTTTCGCAAAGGCGGCATCGCCCTTGTCATGCTTGCTCTTGTTCATTGCCGTGCTGTCCGACTTGGGCGGATTGGTCATCTCCTTCTGGTCTTTGGTCATGGATCCGGGCTGTTCGGCTGACTTGTCTCCCGCGGTGACGTTTTGCGCGATGCTTGCCGATGCCATACCGGCAAACAATCCTGCTGCCAACAGCGAAATGATCGATCGATTCATAGTGATGGTCCTTGTTGTGAAATGGGATTCTGGTTATCCGACATGGGGAAACCGATGGTCGAGCCGCACGCCTGGACAGGCAATGGCCACTGGAATCGTTGGTTCCGCGCCGCCCTGGCTTGGCCCTTCTACGAGCGACAGGCCGGGAATACGCATAACCAAGCCGTCCAAAAATACTCCTATCGGGACGGCGTGTATGTCTGGCAGCACACAGAGCGTCGGGTGAAGCGGAAAACGGTCGGGGGAGGGAGCGAGCGTTTTCCATCTGCCATCAATTATGAAACGCTCAATGATTTCCTGCGTTCCCACGTGCAGTTCCGCAGCGCAGCCGGTCAGAATGCCTTGATCTTCAATTCCTCGTAAGTCTCGAACGCCATCACGGCCAGCAGTCCCGCCAGGATCAGGTACTGCGCCGCGTACTTGATCCTGACTTCGCGCGGGGCTTTGTAGTATTCCGACGCCAAAACATTTTTGTCTTTGAACGCCGCCCAGAGTTGGGGGAGGGCAAAGATGGCGATGAGGATCAGGAGCGGGCTCGGGCGCCAGATGAACAGCGCGACGAGCATCGGGAAGCCAAGGAACCAGATCCGCGGCGAGATGACCGAGACGATGCGCCCGCCATCGAGCGGTGAGACGGGAATCAGATTGAACAGGTTGAGTACGAATCCGGCGTAAGCGAGCGCCAGCATCAGATGGCTTCCGGAATCGATCGCAAACAAGTAGCAGACAAAGGCGCCTGCGCTGCCCAGCATCGGGCCGGCGATGCCGACGAAGGCTTCGGTTTCCGCATCCATCGGCTGTTCCTTCAACTGGATCCAGGCACCGACAAACGGGATGAAGGTCGGGACGCCGACATTCAGGCCCCGCTTCTTCGCAGCCAGGTAGTGCCCCATCTCGTGTACGAAAATCAGGAGCACGAAACCAACGGCATACCTCCAGCCGAAAACAAACGAGTACGCGAACACCGAAATCAGCATCGTGCCGCCGGTGAGCAGGAATTTCCCGAACTTGCCGGCGGCCAGCAACGCGAGAAGGATTTTCAGGTGTGCTCCCCGCGCAGCCGCATGCCTTGCTCGTAAGCGGCGTTGATCTGCTTGGACTTGCGCTCGGCGACGGTCTTGAGTTCATCGCCGAGGGTGGCGACTTTATCGGGGTGGTACTGGCTCATCAGCGTCCGGTAGGAATACTTGATCTCCGCCGCCGTGGCGTCGGCGCCAACGTTCAGGATCTCGTTCCAGCTCGGCTCGCGCATTGCGCCTGCAGGGGTCTGATCGAAAGGCGGGGGATCCAGCTCCGGTTGCGCTTCCGGCGCTGGCTGCGCCTTTGGCTTGTCCATGATCAGCTTCGAGACGATCCAATAGCCGAAGTACAACCCGGCCAGCGTGATGAGGATTTCAGTTGTCGACATTTTTGTAAAACTGTATCGAGCTATACGTGGATGGGCACCACGAAGGCACTCCCCTCTCCCCGGCC
Source organism: Betaproteobacteria bacterium (assembly GCA_025351455.1). GTDB lineage: Bacteria > Pseudomonadota > Gammaproteobacteria > Burkholderiales > JACQAP01 > JACQAP01. Next base: position 9,959 of record JANXVW010000075.1, read on the forward strand.
CTCTGCTGCGCTTCTAGTGTGCCCTTGTCCCGCCAGGGGAGAGGGAGCTTTAATGCGAACGGCAAAGCGAAAATTCTTCGAATTAATTTCTTAAGTAAGATTGGTTTAGGGCTCCCCCTCCCCTGGCGGGCGAGGGCCGGGGAGAGGGGGGCCTTCTGCCAGCCGCTGGCGATGCGCCTGCAAGCGTGCCATGCGTTCGCTGCCTTCGTCTTCGATCTCGATCTCTTCATCGAGGCGCAGTGTGAGTTGCTCCCGCGTTTCGGTCCAGTGCTCCGGATCCAGCAGGCGACGAGAGGCCGTGACGAGGTCTTCGCCAATTGGCTGGCTTAGCGAAACGGTGCGGATGGCATTCAGCGCGAAGGGCGGGCAGGTCAGGAATTCGAAGGCGTATTTGCCGACCTGTTTTCCGGTTACCTTCAGCTCGTTGCGATGGAGTCCCATGTACGCCAGCAGAACAACGATGCTCAGATACAGAAGCGCAACGGCTGCGAGCAGCATGCCGTAACCGAGCGTGGTGAAGAAGCCCAGCGGCAGCATCACGAACAGCGCGATGGCCATGCTCCATACCAGCGCGATCATCGGCAGGGGCACTTCTCTTTTTGCCTGCCAGTCTTCCGGTGCTGCCTGAACCGGGTTGCCCTCGAAGGGCCAGCTCAGGCGGAACATCGGCCGGTGCAAAAGCCAGGCAGACGCGATGAACAATTCCTTTCCCCGGATCCTCGGTTCGTGAAAACCGAGGCGAACCGTCCAGCCTTTGCGCCCGGGAACGAGGATGCCTTCATTGCGGTAGAGCAACATCATCGAGTCGTAGAGGTACAGCGCGCCGACGAGGATCATCAGCAGGACTTCATCCTGTAGCGGCATCACTCTTTCTTCTTGAACAGGGATTTGAAGCCCGCCACGCCCGCGACGAAGACGCCGACGAGGATTTTCCAGAACGCGGCGAGGAAGCCGCCGATGACGGCCCACAGGCCCTTCTTCGTAGCGACCGCCGCGGCGCCACCGAGGATCAACGCGCCGAGCCCATAGGCCGCGAGCTTGTCGCCTTGCTTGAATTCGGAGTATTTCTCGTTGGGCGCGTAAGAGAATTGCTCGAGCGCCGCCTGGAATTTCCCCATGTCCGCCTTGAGGGAGGCCGTTCCCGTAACGAGCGTGGCGCTCATGACGCCCGATCGTCCGAGCAGGCGGCTGGTGTAATTGACGTTGGTGCGGCCTTGCTCATTCCTCAACCGCGTGCCCCATTCCAGGCGCTTGGTCTGGCTGTCGTAATGTGGAGGCACTTCCCAGCCATCCGTGTAGATTTTCGTCATGCCCAGCTTCGTGCGCTCCTCGTTGGAAGGGGTGTCGCCTTCCTGCAGCGACTTCAGCAGCGCATCCGGGTCTATTTTCTCGTCGTCCTTCACATAGCCAGACGGGTCGAAGGAAAAGACCGAGAACCATTCGAGCGTTTGCGGCGCAAACAGGTAATGCCCGTCGCGCGGTGGATTTCCCATGAGTTCAAGAAACCGGCTGGTATTCCTGGTATCCAGGAAGAGAAAGCCCTCGGGCACCTTGATCGTCGCCTTGTCGCCGATGCGGCCTTCGGATGGTCCGGGCTGCCACGCCAGTTTCTTCAGTTCCGCTTCGAGCGCCGGATCGCCCTGAGCCCATGCGAGAAGCGGAACAACGAGCAGAAGAGCCAAAAGAATCTTACGCATGATTGCCGTCCCCTATTGCCAATGCGCAGCGCGCCTGTCCGGTTGATGTCTGGAATTGTCGACTCAGCCCTTCTTCGAGGGATGGCAAGTGAAACCGATCGCATGAGGGGCGAGCGTTCTGAATTTCACTGGCGCGTCATATTGCGCTTCCGGGCAATGCCTTTGCAAGCGACCGAAAGCCCGTCGAAAGTGCCGACACCCGACAGGCCGCAGATTGCAGGGGACCTGAACAAAACGGGCACCGACCGGTGCCCGTTTTGCTGTTTCTTCCCAACCCGCCTGACTCCGTCAGGCGGGTCGGCGTTACGGCTTCAATTGCGCGCGAATTTCTCCACCTTGGTGCTCGGCGCTGTGGACATTGATGTAAAGGTTGCCATCCTTGAGGCTCTGGAATTGTTCGTCGGTGAGCCTGGTCCCGGGCGGGATGCCCCACTCGTCGTCTGACAGCTTGGTCAGGTCGACAATGTGCGGACCATTCATGCCCGTCGCGCCCTGGTGAATATGCGCAACCGTGCCTTTGATGCCCAAAGTCTTGATCGTGCCGCTGACGGATTTGTCATCCTTAACCATTATCGTGCCGGTTCCCGTTGCGAGGCTTTTCACCGGGGGGACTTCCTGGCCACCGCTGAGACTGGTTTCGATCGGTGCCATCGCCAGCGCCGTTCCGCCAACGAGAACGCCGACCATCAGCGTTAAAGCGGCAAGCGCAAAACCTGGCTTACTGGGATTTGTATTCATGGTAGTGGCCTTCATCAAGGTTGATTAAAATTCGTTTGGCCGGCGCTTTCGAGTCCGCAGCACCGTGGCGAGCAGGTACCCGGTCGCGACCGCGATGCCGAGCGACAGCACGGGATTGGCCCGAACGTAGTCACGCGTCTCTCCCATTGCCCGCAACCGCGCATATTTGAGTTGCTCGCGCTTTACATTGAATACGGCTGCGGTGTGGGTCGCAGCGCCGGTGGCCCTGTCGACCGTGCGGTGTGCGCCCGATGCGATGCGGTCCACAGCCGGGTGCGCGGCCCCGGTTACTTTATCTATGACGCTATGCGCGCCCGTGCTGGCTCTCTGGACTGCGCCCGCCACTCTGCGGTCTTTATCGTTGAAACCTGTCGTAATTTTTTCGGATGTGCTCATGGTTACCTCCATTGATGGCGCTCTGGTGGCAAGATCCTTCGCGGATCCGGACACCGGCCCGCCCGGCTTGCTAATAGCTGATGTTGTTCTGGACCCGATTCACGCCTTTGACGCTGTGCGCGATCTCGGCAGCCTTATTGGCTTCCGTCCAGTTTGATGCCGTGCCGGCCAGCGTCACGACGCCGTTGCTCGTGTCCACCGATATGTGGCGGGCGTCGACCCCTTTGTCGGCGACCATTTCCGACTTGACCTTGGTCGTGATCCAGGAATCATCGACATATTCTCCGGTCCTATGGCCCGAACCTGCACAACCTGCCAGACCCAGAATCAGCGCCCCCAGCACCAGCCAACTTCCTTTGAATGCGTTCTTCATCGTCTTGCTCCTCGTTGGGTGTTTCGTCGGACATCAGTAGGACACCGGAGGCTAGGCGCAAATCCGGACGGGGTCTGTCGGTTGGCGCACATAAGGCCTGTGCCGGGTAATATCCGCAGATCAGGACTCGGCCGGTGCCGCTACGAACGATGACACCGGCTGCCTGTCTACGAATAAAATAAAATAAACCGACCCCTGTCCCGTTACCGAGGCCGCTGCTCCCAGGAATTGCCATGCCCCCAATCGCAAATGTTTCTTTTGCGCGCGCCGCTATTTGCCTTTGCCTTTTTGCAGGTGTTTCGTTTGCGCACGCCGATATTTTCGACGAAGGCGATCGCTTGATGGTGCAAGTCGGCCCTTACGTCTATCACCGGCTCGACAACACCGGACACAACCAATGGCCGCATATCATCGGCGTGGAATACTAGACGGCTTCAAACTGGCTGGCGGGTGCCGTCTCCTTCGAGAACTCGTACTATCAAGACGCCGCGTTGCTCTATGGCGGCAAGCGCTGGTTCATCCCTCCAATCAGCGAAAATCTCTACGTCAAGGTGGTCGGTGCGCTGGTATACGGCTACAAGAAGCCGTACGAAAACAAGTTGCCGATCAACCACGATGGTTACGGCCTTGCGATCGCGCCTGTGGTCGGCTATCAGTTCGGGCGGGCCAATGTGCAGCTCGTGTTTCTCGGCACTGCCGGAGCGGTGGTCACGGTTGGGTACGATATATGGAAGCAACAGCCCGGTCGGGCTGCGCGTGATTGGTAATTGGCAATTGGTGATTGGATCAATTGCCTATTGCCTCGCTAATTACCAATCACCAATCACCAATCACCAGTCACCAATCACGCATTCGCGCCCTTGCGATTCGAACAATCGCCCCCACGTAAGCGCTTCGATCACCCTTTCCGAGCCTCGATGAAAAAGCCGCCCAACATGGCAACGAAGTTTCAAAGCAGCATGGCCAAGACGGAGGCGGTTGCCGGCACGGCGGAAGTCAGGATCATCTTTACCGACGACAGCGCCTTTTCGTTCCAGGCGGTCAGCGGGGATGCGAAGCCGGCTGTGAGCGGCGAGGGCAGTTCATTGGCCCAGGAATTCGCCGCCGGGGTGAACAAGTACACCTTCCTCGCCGCTGGCGTGCAGATGGCATTCAGCGACGGAAGTTCCTGCAACCTGAATTTCGGCAAGGCCATCGGCGCCTCGCTCTCGTAGTACCCCAGTTTCCTTATCGGGCTGGCACTTTCTGTCCGTAGATGCGCATGTGGCGACTTTCGCTGTGTCGGCTGGCGCGGTTTGCAGCGGACCTTGCGATAGCTTCTTGCATGGAGATGCCTGCGGTCCGACGGCGACGTCGTCGCCGCAAGGCGACATCGCCGGATTCTCGTCACAAACTGTCACTTGGGCCTGCTGGCTGCAACTTGCCGCCCACGCGGGGTGTCAGAGCGGGCAGAGAAGAATGAGGAGACAGCCATGAAATCACGCACGGGCTTACTGTTGACGCACGCACTCGTGCTGCCGCTTTTCGTGTCGGCCGCGTTCGCGCAAGTGATTGAGTTGGGGCCAGCCGATCAACCGCTGTACCCGCAACCCGCCCAATCCGGTCAGTACGAACCCCGGCAGGTGTTCGCCCAGCAGGAGCTTGACCAGATGCTCGCGCCGATCGCGCTGTATCCGGATTCACTGCTCTCGCAGATCCTGATGGCCTCTACGTATCCCATCGAAGTGGTGCAGGCAGCACGTTGGTCGAGAGCGAATCCAGGCTTGAGCGGCGATGCCGCGGTGAGGGCGGTTGGACAGCAGAACTGGGATCCCAGCGTCAAGTCACTGGTCGCGTTTCCGCAGATCATCTCCATGATGGACGAGAAACTCGACTGGATGGAGCGGCTGGGTGACGCATTTCTTTCGCAGCAGCAGCAGGTGATGGACACGGTCCAGGAATTGCGCCGGAAGGCGCAGGCAGCGGGAAATCTGCAGTCCAATGAAATCGTGCGCGTCGAGCCGCAGGGCCAGACCATCATCATCGAGCAGGCCAATCCGCAGGTGGTGTATGTGCCTTACTACGACCCCGGCATCATCTACGGTCCGTGGTGGTATCCGGCTTATCCGCCGGTGTACTGGGGCCCCTGGCCCGGCTATTACTCGCGCCCGGGATACAGCACGGGATTTTTCTGGGGCGCAGGCATTACCATCGGCACGGGATTTTATTTCGGCGCGTTCGACTGGCCGCATCGCCACGTCGCCGTGGTGAACATCAATAATTTCTACTATCAGCCGCCTGTCAGTGCGCCGAGCGGTGTGGCACCAGGCGGCTGGTATCACGATCCGACGCATCGTCGCGGCGTACCGTATCGCGATCCGGTACTACGCCAGGAATTCGCCCGCCCCGCGCCGGTTGGAAGACCCGACGCGCGGCGCGATTTCCGCGGCAATGAACCGGCGCAGGTACAAAGTCCCGAGCGGCGTCCCGATTGGCAAGAAGGGTCCGATCGCAACCGTCCGGACCAGCGCGCCAATCGGCGCGATCGCGCGCGGCCGCGTGCCGACAACAATGGTCGTCCCGACAACGCACGCCCCGACAACGCGCGTCCGAACAACAATGGCCGGCCCAGCGGTCCGGACCGCGATCGTTCCGATATTCGCATTGCGCCGTCCCAGCCGAGTGTGGGCAACGCGCCCAGCCGGCCGAATGCACCCGATGCAGGCCGAGCCGAATCACGCAACGTACCGGCGCAGCCGAACGCCAATCCCGCACCCAATCGGCCGAATGCGCCCGATCGTGTCGGCAGCGAACAACGCCCTTTGCCAAGCACTCCGGTTGCACGACCCGCGCCAATGCAAGCGCGCCCGGGTATCGAACCGCGACCGCATATTTTCGATGGGGTGGGCCAGGGTCCCGCGGTGCGTGATTCGAGCCAGCGCGGGCGTGACAGTTCCCAGCGCGCGGCGACCCCGGCTCGTCCGGCTGCGCAGCCGCAAACTGCGGCGCCCGCCGCACGGCCCCAGGCGGCGCCTGCGCCAAAACCGCAAGCCGCGCGGCCCGCTAATGAGAATCGCCCCGCGGGCGGCGGGGGCGACCAGGGGCAGCATCAGCAGCGTGAACGCTAGCCCGATGGTCCTTCCGCTTGTTATCAACGCAACCGAGTCGAGGCAAACAGAATGATCACGTCCGCACAAACATTGTTGCAGAAGCTGCCAGGGACGGTCGTCGCCCTCGCGCTCTGCGTCGCGGCACCCCTCGCACTGGCGGAAACGCCCTTGCAGAAAAGCTTCGCGTCTCCCGAGGCGGGTGTCGACGCGCTGGTCGAAGCGGCGAAGGCGAACGATGAAATGGCGCTGCGAGCGATCCTCGGTCCCCACAGCCGCAAACTGATCAGTTCCGGGGACGATGTCGCCGACGTGCGCAGGCGCGAAGCATTCGTGACGGAATACAGCGAGGCGAACAAGATCGTTCCCGACGGAGACAGGAAGGCCATACTCGTGATCGGCGATGATGAGTGGCCCATGCCGATTCCGCTGGTGAAGACCGGCAGCCGCTGGCATTTCGATGCCAGGCAGGGCGAGCAGGAAATTCTCGCGCGGCGCATCGGCGCCAACGAACTCGCTGCGATTCAGGTCTGCCTCGCGATCGTTGACGCCGAGCGCGAGTACGCCGAGCAGGCCCGCACCAGCAACGGCGGGCCGCACTATGCGGCGCGATTTCTGAGCACGTCGGGCAATCGCGATGGCCTGTACTGGGAGACGCAGCCGAACGAAGCGTTGAGTCCGCTCGGCCCGTTACTCGCCGCCGCGGCAACCGAGGGTTACGCGAAATCGGCGCCCAGGGTCCTCGCGCCGTATCATGGCTATTACTACAAGATTCTCACCAGCCAGGGCGCCGATGCCCCGGGTGGGGCTTACGACTATGTTATCCGAGGCAAGATGATCGGCGGGTTTGCAGTACTGGCCTATACGGCGCGCTACGGCGCATCCGGCCTCATGAGCCTCATGGTCAACTACAACGGTGTAGTGTACGAAAAGAATCTTGGCCGCGAAACGAAGGCGCTCGCTGCCGGAATGACCAGCTTCAATCCGGACGCGAGCTGGCAAAGGCAGTGAACCGTTACCAGTGAACAGTGATGAGCGAACGGTGAACAAGGAAAGGCGGCGCACGCCGCCTGTGTGCTGAGGATCTGGACCGTTCACTGTTAACCGTTCGCCGTTCACTTTGTTCGCCCCGACGATCGTCTCCCCCAGCGACGCGCCACCCGTTACATTAATTACCCCGGAAACCCGGAACCCTCCTTCAGCCCGCTTGTCATTGCGCAATGGGGAATGAATGCCCTTCCTTCCTCAGCAGACTGCGGAACTCGACGGTCCCGCAGAACCCCCTTCAGAGGAGCATGACGATGAAACTCAAACCTTCAGTAGTCGCAGTGATGTTTGCACTATCCGCACCCGCGGCGTGGGCGGCAGATTCCGACAGTTCCAATTCTGTGCAATTTATTGACGCCTCGAATCCGACGCCGGCGGCGGGTAGTCCGCCTTCGTCCAGCACGGAAAACGCTCCTGACGACACGAATGCCTGGAAATATCTGAACGGCCAGCAAGCGGCAGCCGGCTCCGCAAGCGGTGCGGACCAATCCGCGAGCAGCGAAAGTTCGGGTGGCGACGACCAGAGCGCGACCGCGGAAGATGCCAGCGGCAATGATCAGACCGCCATGAGCGAGGACTCCGGCGAAAGCGATCAATCGGCTGCGACAGCAGACGAGGAAAATGATCAGGTTGCAGCAGAAGATTCTGCAGGTGATGACATGATGGCGATGGCCACACCAGACCCCCGCAGCGGATCCTTCAAGCCGGCCACCCTGGAGGATTTCAGGGCCGCAACGCAGGACAAGCTCGTTGTCATTCTTCCCAACGGCTGGCAGGGATCGGTTCCGCAATTGCTTGCCGCGCTCGAAAAAAACGCCGACGCTGCAGAAGTCCTGATACTCAGCCAGGATGATGATGCCGACGCGACCGAGGACGACGATGAGGAGGAGTAAAGAGCAGTGATTAGCAGCTCGCGGTGAGCGTCTCGCGTCCGGTCGTTTAGGTCAATGGTTCCAACCTATTATTCTTTCCCCAATTCACATCGGTGAATTACATCAATCCTCGCCCTCTGCCTTTGGAAGAGGGGCGGGGTGAGGGATTGCGCGTTCCGCGGAAACCGTGACCCCATGAGGTCCACCGAGGCGCATGCATTGCAACACGCGGCGATTCCAGCCCTCGGGTGATCAGTACCAGGTAGGGCGCCCGCCTATTAATGCGGGCCTCGCGCCCCAGCTTGCGGGCGAGGGCAAGCATGGCGTAGTTGTCTGCGAGCACATCGGCATGTACGTGCGCGATACCGTTTCGCTGTGCGACAGAAATCAGGGCGACCAGCAGGTCCGTACCCAATCCCATCCGCTGCCACGCATCGGCGACGACGATGGCGACTTCACATCCATCGCCGGATTCATCCGCGACATATTGAGCAAGGCCGATGATGTCGGCATCAGGTGAACTGGCAACCAGTATGACTTCGCGGCCGGGTTCGGGATGCGCTAACTTGTCCAGCATATCTTCCGGCAGTTCGCGGATCGCCATCATGAATCTTGAATAGCGGCTTTCCGGGCAGAGATTGCGGACGAACTGCTGCAGGCTGGCCTCGTCGGTCACGCGTATGGGACGAACGACCGGGACTCCCCTCACGCGCACACGACGGCTTCCGCGGCGCGGCGAGGTGCGCGGCAGAGCGGCGCGTGGCCGATCGAATCCCGCGTGTCCGGTTCGATCAGCGTCAGACATGCGGCTTCGAGCGCGGTGATGACCGTCCGACCTGATTTGCGGATAGTCAGCTCCTCGCCGGGGCCCACGATCGAATCCTTGACATCGCCTTCCTGGGTGATCCAGAGGACGCCGGAGCGCACGACAATGCGGCTGCCGGCGCCGTCCTGCACGGCGAGCAACCCGGCCGGCGTGAGCGTGAAAGTGGAACGGGTGATTTCGATCTGCATCATGACCTCCTGTGTTGACCTGCCAGGCATTCCGGTAAATCATTACAGACTGCATTTTCCGCAGCGCACACCAGAGGACAAACGATTTTTCGGAATGATTCGCATGAGTTTCAAGAATGGCTAGAAAATCCGCGCCGCTGCCCGCCCTCGACTTCTTCCGGGGGTTCGAATCCGCTGCCCGCCACCTGAGCTTCACCAAGGCTGCGGAGGAGCTGTTCGTCACACAATCCGCGGTCAGCCGGCAGATCCAGGCACTTGAAGAGCGGCTGGGTGTGAAGTTGTTCACGCGCCGCAACCGCGGCCTTGCGCTGACGGAAGAGGGCCACCAGATGTATCGCGCCACCGACGTTGCCTTGCGGACATTGCGGGACGCCGTCGAGCGCATCTCGCCCGGCGATCTGCAGAAACTGGTCACCGTCACCTCGTCGATGGCCTTCTGTTCGCTTTGGCTGATCCCCCGGCTGTCCGGGTTCCGCAAGACTTATCCCGGCGTCGACGTTCGTATCTCGGCCAACAACCAGATCCTCGATCTCGACCGCGAGCGCATTGACCTTGGGATCCGCTATTGCCCGGTACGGGCGGCACCGCAGGGATCGATCCGGATGTTCGGCGAGGAAATCGTGCCGGTCTGCAGCCCGAAGTTACTGAAGGATCGCGCGCGTCCGCTAAAGTCGCCTGCCGACCTGCGCCATCATTCGCTGCTGCACTTTGAAGATACCTACGGTTCCATTCCCTGGCTGGAATGGGACGTCTGGCTCGAATCCGCGGGCCTGCCCGAACTCAGGCCGGCCGGATCGCTGCGTTTCAGCCACTACGATCAAGTCATCCGCGCCGCGCTTGACGGCCAGGGTGTCGCGCTCGGCCGCCGCCCGCTCGTCACTCAATTTCTCGCGGACAGATCGCTGGTCCAGCCTTTTTCATCCGACTCGGTGACGGATCGCGCCTACTTCGTCGTCCGCACCGGCGCAAACCAGGCCCGCGGCGAAGTGAACGATTTCATCAAGTGGCTGATGAGCGAAAGTGAAACGCTGGTGCGTGCGATGGAAAAGGACAAACGGGTGAAAAAGAAGTGATTGGTGATTGGTGATTGGTAATTGGTAATTGGTAAAAGCTTTCTACAGAACTATTCGCTCTTGGGATTCTCATTCCTACCAATCACCAATCACCAATCACCAATCACCAATCACCAATCACCAATCACCAATCACCAATCACCAATCACCAATCACCAATCACCAATCACCAATCAC
>JANXVW010000173.1 GCA_025351455.1 Betaproteobacteria bacterium
TGAAGCTATTCTGGCTGCATCGGCTTGCCGTACCAGCATTACCGAGACCGTCCAATCCTCTTCGGTCATGCCGACTGTTGGCGGTATGTGGGGTTGCGAATCGCGTGCCACGGCGACCCCCCCGCTGACCAAGTATGTCAACGTGATCGAAACCAATCAGATGGGCGACATCCGCGTGCAGATTACCGCCGCAATCAACACCGACCTCGCCCTCCATTACATCATCCTGCAACCGTCGTCCAACGCGACCAGCTACGTTGTGCCTACGGTCGGCGCCGCGATCGCTTCGTGGACCTGCGGCCCGCAGGCTGGCCAGACCCCGGACATTTCGAAGTACCTGCCGGGTTCCTGCCGTACTGCTGTAGCCCAGCAAGGCACTTTCGCCCAAAGCCCGAGCTAATTGGCGGGTCGGACAAGCGGGCGCTACGAAATCCAGGGCGGGTCCGCGTTACGAATAAAGAGGGTGCTGCAACGCACCCTCTTTCTTATTCCCGCCTGTATATTCATCATTGCATTCCCGATAATCGCAACAAAGTCGATTCATGCGACTCCCTCCCAAAAGCTTGATTGACCGAGCCCCGAATCTGCTGGCGGCTGTGATCGGTCTCTATCTGATGTTCTCCCCGGTCTGGTCCCCTGTTGTCGGACCGCGCATGTACGACAATGCTCGCGTTTTCGAAATCGTTCTGCTGGCGATGCTCACAGCAACGCTGCTAGTGCCCCAAATCGCTACCGCAACGGCTTTCTTCTGGGGCCGGCTGGGACGGACAACGCTGGGGTTTATCGCGATATTTCTCGCTGGCGGTGCATTGAGCGCACTTGTTTCCGGAACAACTCAGTTCGGCGTCTTGCAGATAGGGTTAGTGGTCCAACTGGTCCTGCTATTTCTACTGACCGGTATCGCTGCTGACGGTGCTGGAAAAGACAATGGGATTGTGCTCGCAGTTTCCATTACAGCCGGCGCCGGCTTGTTGGTGCTTAAGTTCTGGATCGCTTTTATAGACGCGTATGTCGACGGCAGAATGTTTTTCTGGGTCAGTCCTTTTCTCGATTTCGCGAACGTGCGTTTCTTCGGCCAGTATCAGGCGTATTCGCTGCTATTAATTACCTTGCCGATGAAGCTGCTGCGACTGACACGATCATGGCGTGCCATCGTGTATCTGATTGCGATAAATTTCTGGGCATTGCAATGGATGGTCGGATCGCGGGCGGTTTGGGCGGGTTTTGTTGCAGCGATCATGCTGATTGCAATTTTCATGCGGAATGGACGCATGCGCTGGCTGGCGGAGCAAGCCGTCATCGCACTGGCAGGTGGCGTTATCTTTCTCCTCTTTTCCACGTTTCTTCTATCTACCCCGAATGCGACGCCGATCCCGGCCGCGAATTCCATCATGCAGCGTGGGGACGAGAGCTCGTCGGTACGCATCACGCTGGCCAAGGCCGCTATCGGGATGATCGTCGAACATCCCCTGGCGGGCGTCGGGCCGGGACAATTTGGGTTGCACTACTCGACGACCAATGCGGCGCATCCGCACAACACGCCGCTGCAATTGCTGGCCGAATATGGGCTGATCGCCGGCTCGGCCGGTATCGCACTGGGCGTCGTGCTGGTGGTGTTTGCCGTCCGCCAACTTCGCAGCAATGCGGGGCGAGGACCCGACACGACGACGGTAAGCCTGGCGGCGGCGTTGGTCATGGGGCTGGTCGACTCGCTCTTCAGCGGGAACCTGGTCATGCCGCATAGTCAGGTCTTGTTCTGTGTCCTTGCGGGCTGGATAGTTGGCCGCTCGGATCTCCGGGTCGGGCCGACCGTTTCGGCAAACGAGCGTCGACTGTGGCGCACGGGCCTGGTCGGCCTGGCAATTCTGGCCGTTCTCACGACGGTGATATTGACGATCGATTATCTGGATGTGATACGGGATATGCCGTATCCGTTTGCGCTGAGAGCCCCGAGCTTCTGGCAGTACGGTCGCTTTACAGAGTGGTAGGCACCCCGAACAGGGGTTTTGCGCGACGAGACTAAACGATCTTTGGCGTATTGACGCGCACACGCCCGATCTTCCCTGCCGAGCGAAGATGCGTTTGCAACGTTTCCCACATCGGGGACGAATCCAATCCCGCCTCGGTGACTGACGCCCAGCCGGCAACGCGATACCGCTTTTCGGCCTGCACCGGAGCCGAATTCACCCGCATGTCGCCAATACGCCTGCCAATGGCAGCACGAGGATTGCACGCGTAGGTCAGTCCGCCCGTGCGTACCATGTCTCCGCCCTGCCGATAGTAGGGATCCGGATTGAAGAGGTTGTCGGCAATGTCTTCCAGTGTATCCTTGATTTCCGCACCGGTGAAATCGCGCACCGTTATCCCGGGATAGGTGATCGCCGTCTGCGCCATCACGTCCTCGACAGTGATGTCGGATCCGGGTAGCAGTGTCGTACCCCAGCGGAATCCTGGAGAAAAGGCAATTTCCGCGTGCTGCGACTGTTGCAGCGATTCCAGAATTACTTCGTCGAAAGAGCCATTGAAGTTGCCGCGTCGATAGAGCAGATCGTCCGTAACGGCCAATACCCGGCTCAACGAATGCTCGAAAGGTTGCCTGATCCGGGCGACGAGCGCGGTCATTTCCGCATCGGGTGCGAGCAAATTGGAAAACACCGGCATCAGCGAATAGTCGCAGGCGGTTTTGCCTTGTCTGGAAAAAATGTCGAGCACCCCGATGAATTTGCCGTTCGAGCCGGCGTTGGCGACCAGCGTTTCGCCCGCGCCATTCTTGACCCGGATTGGTGTTGGAAGCGGATCATGCGTATGCCCTCCCAGTATCGCCGTCAGCCCTTCGACGCGGCCGGCGAGTTTCAAATCCACGTCCACGCCGTTGTGCGAGAGCAGTACGACGGCCGCCACCTTGCGCCGGCGAACCTCGTCTATGGTTTCGCGCAATGATCTCTCGTGGATGCCGAAAGTCCAGTCGGGAATCAGGTGTTGGGGATTGGCGATCGGCGTATACGGATAGGCTTGTCCGATGATTGCCACTTCGAGGCCGGCAATTTCCTTGATGACGTACGGCGCAAAGACGCGATCGCCGAAATCTCGCGTGAACACATTGTGGGCAATGAATTCGATCGAATCCGCCATGTCGTGCCGGATCAATTCCATCACCCGCTCGGCGCCCAGAGTAAATTCCCAGTGACCCGTCATGACTTTGACACCGAGCAACTTGCTGGCCGCAACCATGTCGGCGCCGCGCGTCCATAATGCCGTGGCCGATCCCTGCCAGCTGTCTCCGCCATCCACCAACAACGCACCTGGGCGCTGCAACTGGATGGATTTCACCAGCGTGGCGAGATGGGCGAAGCCGCCCATTTTTCCGTACCGTTGCGCCAGTTCGTCGAAGTCCAGATGCGTAAATGCGTGGGAAAGCCGCGAACCGCGCCGGATTCCGTAATGCCGCAGCAGTGCTTCACCTGTCAGATGCTGCGCTGCGCCGGCCGATTCGCCGGTGCCGATATTGATGCCCGGCTCGCGATGATGGATCGGCAGCAATTGCGCATGGCAGTCGGTGAGATGAATCAGGCTGGCGGCACGCTTGCGCTCCGGCAACCGATATAGGGTCGCGGAATCACCAGCCAGGGCAGGCGTGGTCAGACTTCCGGAGAGGGAAGCAAGTGCGAGCGCCTGCAGAAAATCACGGCGGTGCATTTGTGTTGGAATGCCGGAGTCGGTCGGGAGGAGGGCCGCTGCTTACTTGCGGTAGACCGATGCGCGCATCGGCAGGCCATTGCTGAGATACGACTGGAAGTACTCGAGGTTGTTGAGTTCCTCGCTGCCCGCGGGAAACGGGGACGCGCGCATCTGCTCCATGCAGCGCCGGTAACGCATGTGCAGCGTGTTCAGATTGTCACCACCGCGGAAAACCGGCCAGTGCGTGGTCTGCCCGACGGTGGGAGAAAGAATTTCGGTGCGCAGAATCTTGCCTGCGTTGACCATGTGGCAGGATGCACACGCGAAATTATATTGACCGATGCGCGTGAAATACAGCTTCTTCCCTTGCTCGTATTTCGCGATTGCCCCTGTGCCCGCCACGCGCACGTCTACGCGCATGCCGTCCGAAAGCGTGCGGGCATAGGCGGTAAGGATGCCCATTGTCGCCTTGTCGCTGAACTTGTATTGCGCTTCACCGTTGTCGCGCAGGCAGCGATTGATATCCATTTCGAAGGTCACAACCCTGTCGTTGCCAGAATCGTAGTAGGGATAATTGCCGGCGATGTTGCGGCCGCCATTTGCATAGCAACTGGCAAAAGTCTTGCCGTTCCGGAAAGGCGTTTCCCACAAAGTCCTGCCTTGATCGATATCGCCCTGAAACGGCGGAAATTCCATAATGCTGTCGAACTGGGCCCTCGCATCTGCGGACAGCATCAATGCCCCATTGACGTAGTCTTCCAGCGCAGCAGCTGGAAATTTGTCGTGATACAAGGCAATGAATGTCGCGCGATCCTGCTCCGGCGACGCATGTGCCAGTGCGCCAATGCATGCCGCCGCCAGCGTGACGGCAAGGAGCTGCGTGAGGAATTTTATCCGTGGCAGTGCCATCAACTGAGCGTCGTCTCGATGCTCGCCTTCTCGCCCTTGTTGTCTTCCCAGTTCACCGCCACCTTGTCGCCGGGCTTGGCGCCACGTATGTGGAAATTGATGAAGGGGTTTTTTGAAACCGCCTGGCTCCACTGTGCATCCATGACAGTCTTGCCGTTGTGTGTGGCGACGACGCGCTGAATGAAATGCAGCGGGATGACGTCACCGGTTACCGGATCTTTGCGCAGCCCCGTCTCCATTGGATGGAACATCAGCACTTTTACGTCGGCCATGTCGCCCTGGAGCTTGGCGCGGATTTTCATTGCATCTGCCATGTGTCTGGTTTCCTGTTCCGGTCCGCTCAGCCGCCGCATCCACCGATGGTGACCTTGACTTCCTGGGTAGCGACGTAGAATTTCCCCGCCGCCTTGACGAGCACCCTGACCTTGGACGATTCCCCCATCTTGATCCGCGTGGCGATGAAAGGTTCTAGCCCGGCGGCAATGTCAAAAATGGCGACGAGGGGTTGGGGATTCTTGTCGGCCACGATGTAGATCGTTTGCGTACCCGGGATCTTGCTGGTGATCTCCACCGGCACGATCGCGCCGTTCTCTGCGATTTCCGGCGCCTTCAGCAGAATCTGGTCGGATTCGATGGCGGACGTTCCGCCAATGCTTTTCACAGCGTCCGCGAGGACTTTGGCATCGAATGCCACCTTGTTCCATTCTGCGGCCAGCAACTGGATGGGTCGCAGCCACGCTGCGACAAACGTGGCGGTATAAGCGCTGGCGAATACGAGGGTGCGCAGGAAATTTCTGCGCGTTGGCTTTTTTGGTGGCGATTCTTTAGTTGCCAGGGGCGTTCCCATGTTCTTACTTTGCAGTTGCGTCCTCATGCTGCTACGGGCACTTTCTTAAAGTGTATAGAGGTAGTCGACGATCAGATCGATCTCTTCGGTTGTCAGGATCTGATGCTTGCCGAACGGTGGCATGACCGTATCGGGATTGGTCAAACCGGCATCCCAGAGCTGACGCCGTAATTGTTCTCGTTCGGGAAACCGCGCGCGGATCGAAATTAGGGGCGGGCCAATATTGGCGGACGTGACGGCCTTTGCATCAGTCGGCATGGCGTGACAGGCGAGACAGTTACCCTTGGCCACGTCCTGTGCAAGGCGCGCCCCCTTGGGCACCCTGTCCGGCTCAGCTAAAACGGGAAGGCAGTTTGCCATGGCAGCGGCAAAAATAAACAGTCCCAACGATGGACCAGGATGCATTGAAATCCGCATGTTCGTCAGACCGTCTTCGCGGCGAACGGTTCGTGCCCGATCAGGACGGCCCC
This sequence comes from Betaproteobacteria bacterium, assembly GCA_025351455.1. Classification (GTDB taxonomy): domain Bacteria; phylum Pseudomonadota; class Gammaproteobacteria; order Burkholderiales; family JACQAP01; genus JACQAP01. Next base: position 5,905 of record JANXVW010000173.1, read on the forward strand.
GCCTGCCAGAGCCCCGACTTACCTCCACGCTTCTCCATCAAGCGCACACCCTCTATTCGCATACCCCGGTCCACCGCCTTGCACATGTCGTAAATAGTAAGCAACGCGACACTGACGGCAGTCAGCGCTTCCAATTCGACCCCGGTCCGTCCCACTGACTCGGCACGTGCCGTGCATTCCACGGCGCTCGCGTCATCGAGCATCTTGAATTCGACGTCTACGCTGGTCAGCGCGATGGGATGGCAAAGCGGAATGAGGTCGGAGGTTCGCTTGGCCCCCTGTATCGCAGCCACGCGCGCAATCCCCAGGACGTCCCCTTTGCTGGCGGTCCCATTCTTGATTTTTTGCAGCGTTTCGGCGCGCATGACAATCCTGCCCGTCGTAATGGCAACGCGATGGGTATCCTGTTTTCCTGCCACATCGACCATGTGTGCCTGGCCGGCGGCATTGAAATGCGTGAACTCGCCCAATTTTTATCCTGGAAACGTATCGGCATGC